>JAHWJY010000010.1 GCA_019348135.1 Actinomycetota bacterium | reverse complement strand
TCGTCGACGACGCCGATGCGGTCGCCGTAGACCGCGGCCGCGCGGTCGATGTGGTCGAGGACGGACAGTGCGACCTTCATGCGCGCGCTCCCGGTTCCGGTGTCTCCCCGCGGAACGTAGTGGTCACGACCAGCTGATGGCCCGTCCCGACGGGAGGAGGGAGATCCACAGGAACCCCGGCGGCAGCGGGAGCACCTCACCGTCGGCGTCGCGGAGCTGGAACGGCTCCTCCGCCGTCGCGCGCTCCCAGGTGCCCTCGACCACGCGACCGCCCGAGAACACGGTCGCACGGCCCGAGCCGACGCTGTCGACCGCCGGCACGGCCGTCCCGCTGCCCGGTGGCTGCGCCGTGTAGAGCCCGGTCTCGAGCACGAGCAGGGTGTCCGCCGTGATCTGGCGCGTATCCCCGTCGGACGTCACGAGGCCGTGCTCCTGCCCGTTCTGGCTCCGGGCGTACGCCTCGCCGTCCCACGACCACGCGATCGTCGTCGACCTCGAGAACCCGATCGAGACGTCCTCGGCGGGCTGGCCGAGGTCGTCGGGCCACGGCACGAACGTGAACCACGTCGGCGGCGCGTCGTCGGGGTAGCCGCGCCGGTCGGCCTCGGCGCGGATCTCGGTCGTGTCCGCGTAGAGGTTGTGGGGCGCGGGGCGGTTGCGCGACCGGAACGACACCGGCGGACCGATGTCGCCGATCAGCGGGACACCGGCGTTCTGGATGATGTCGATGACCCAGCCCTGCGCGCCGCTGATGGTGAAGGTGGCCCCGATCGGCTTTAGCAGCGCGGGGTCGCTGGGGCGGCCGGAGCGCATCGGTCCCGCCACGGTGTCCTCGGCGTGGAACAGCGCGATGAAGCGCGTCAGGCCGGCCTCGACGACGAGCTCGTAGACCGCGTCGGCGTGGTCGATGCCGGTCTGCGGGCGGGCCAGCTCGTGGTTGTCGATCTTGACGGCGACGACCCGGCGTTCGAGCATGTCGTCCTCGCCCTCCGGGACCCCGACGCCGTTCAGCGGCCGGGGCGTGGCGGGGTCGGGGGTCTCGGTCGGAGACGGGCTCGGCGGCGGGACCTCCGGCGAGGCGGCCACCGTCGGCGAGGGCGACGGCTCAGGATCGGCCTCGCCGCCACCACACGCGGACGCGGCGAGGACGAGGGCCGTGGCGAGCGCGACGGCGCGGAGGGGGGCACGGGGCACGGGGGGTCCTGGTGGCGACGGGCGCGGGGCGGCGCGAGGCTACCCAGCCGATCCCGATCCGCTCACGCGCCGGGCGCGGGCGCCCACGCGTCGCGGAGCCGGTCACGCATCCCCTCCCGCTCGCCCTCGGCGTAGCGGGTGCGCGGCCAGAAGAAGCCCTTCAACCCGTCCTTGGGCCGGCGCGGGACGACGTGGACGTGCAGGTGCGGGACCGACTGGCTCACCGTGTTGTTGTTGGCGACGAACGCGCCGGGGGCCCCGAGCTCGCGCTCGAGCGTCCGGATGCCCCGCTGGACGGTGACGAACAGCGGCCGCAGGTGGTCGGGGTCGAGGTCGTCGAGGCGGACCACGTGCTCGCGGGTCACGACCAGCAGGTGGCCGTGGAAGAGCGGGCTCGTGTCGAGGAACGCGACGGTGTGGTCGTCGGCGAACACGTGCTGGTCGGGCTCGTCGGCCACGATCCGGCAGAAGGTGCAGTCGGGCACGGCCGTCCTCGGTCCTCGGGGTGCGAGGATGGGAGGATGGCACACCCCCGACGGGAGGAGCAGCCGTGCTGCTGGCCGAGCTCGTGGAGACGTCGGCGGCCGTCACGGCGACGCGCAGCCGCAACGCCAAGACCGCCGCCGTGGCAGAGCTCCTGCGCCGGCTGGACCCCGAGGAGGTCGCGATCGGGGTGGCGTGGTTGTCCGGCCAGCCGCGCCAGGACCGGCTCGAGGTCGGCTGGGCCGCCGTCCGCGAGGTCGACGCCCCGCCGGCAGAGCTGCCCACCCTGACCCTCACCGAGGCGGACGCGGTGCTCGAGGAGCTCGCGGGGGTCGAGGCCGGCAGCGGCTCCCGCGGCGGTCGCCTCGAACGGCTCCGTGGCCTCCTGGCGCGCGCCACCGCCCCGGAGCAGGCGTTCCTGCGCGGCCTCGTCCTCCGCGAGCTGCGCCAGGGCGCCCAGGAGGGCGTGATGGTCCAGGCCATCGCCGCCGCGGCCGAGGTCGACGAGGCGCCGGTCCGGCGTGCCGTCATGGTCCACCCGGACCTCGGGGCCGTGGCGCGCGCCGCCATCGCCGGCGGCGAGGCGGCGCTCGCGGCGTTCCGGCTCGAGGTGTTCACGCCCGTGCTGCCGATGCTCGCCGGCACCGCCGCAGACGCCGGCGACGCGATGTCCGGGCTGGGAGCGGCGATCGTCGAGGACAAGCTCGACGGGGCGCGCGTGCAGGTCCACCGCGCCGGCGACGAGGTCCGCGTCTACACCCGCAACCTGCGCGACGTCACGGGGCGGCTGCCCGAGGTCGTGGCGGTGGCACGCCAGGTCGAGGCGTCGTCGGTGGTGCTCGACGGCGAGGCGATCGCGCTGCGGCCGGACGGCACCCCCGAGCCGTTCCAGGTGACCATGGCCCGGTTCGGCCGTGATCACGGCTCCGACACGCCGCTCGCCGGCGCGACGCCGCTGCGGGTGTTCCTGTTCGACGTCCTGCACGTCGACGGCGAGGACGTCATCGACCGCCCCACGACCGAGCGGCGCGAGCTCCTCCACCGCATCGTCCCGGCCGAGCACCGGGTCGGCTCCGAGCTCGTGTCGGACGCCGCCGGTGCCACCGAGGTGCTGCGACGCGCGCTCGAGGCCGGCCACGAGGGGGTCATGGTCAAGGCCGTGGACGCCCCGTACGAGGCGGGGCGGCGCGGCTCGGGGTGGCGCAAGGTCAAGCCGGCGCACACGCTGGACCTCGTCGTGCTCGCGGCCGAGTGGGGCTCGGGCCGGCGCACCGGGTGGCTGTCGAACCTCCACCTCGGCGCCCGCGACGACCGCGGGGACGGCGGCGGCTTCGTGATGCTCGGCAAGACGTTCAAGGGGCTCACCGACGAGGTCCTGCGCTGGCAGACCGAGGCGCTGCTCGAGCGCGAGGTGCGCCGCACCCGCAACGTCGTCCACGTCCGCCCCGAGCTGGTCGTCGAGATCGCCATCGACGGCGTGCAGGCCTCGACCCGCTACCCCGGCGGCGTGGCGCTGCGCTTCGCCCGGGTCAAGGGCTACCGACCGGACAAGTCCCCCGCGGACGCCGACACCCTCGCGACCGTCCAGGCGATCCACCGCGGCGACCTCCGCGCCACCGTCTGACCCCCCGGACCCCCCGACCCCCGGACCCCCACCCCCACCCGAACTTGGCACCCACTTCTTTGGCGTTTCGAGCAACCAGGGGCCGCTAAGTTCGGGGTCAGGTGAGGTCGGCGACGTCGGCGTCGAGCGCGGTGAGCATGGCGTCGGCGTCGAGCTGGACCGAGGTGCCGCGCCGGCCGCTGCCCATCGCGACCGTGCCCATCCCGGGCACGCTCGCGTCGGCCACGACCGGCCAGGCCGTCGTGGAGCCGAAGGGGGTGATGGCGCCCCGCTCGTAGCCGGTCGCGTCCCTCGCCTCGTCCGCGTCGGGGAGGGAGATGCGCGACACGCCGAGGTGGGCCCGGAGCTTCGGCCAGGCGATGTTGCTCCCGCCGGGGACGAGCACGAACAGGTAGTCGTCCTCGCCCCGTCGCAGCACGATCGTCCGGATGAGGTGGTCGGTCGCGACCCCCTGCCGCGCGGCGGCCTCCTCGACGCTCGTGACCCCGGTGACGTCGTGGGTGGTGTGCTCGACGCCGGCGGCCACGAGCGCGCGTCCCGCGGGGGTGAGCACGTCGTCCTCGTCCGTGGGCACGGGACCCTCGCCAGGTCGGGGGGCCCGCGAGCCTAGGCGGGCGCCGGCGAGACGGCGGGAGGCACCGCCTCCGCCGTGGGCCGGCGCACGACGAGGATCCCGGCGGTGAGGAACATCCAGAACGTCCCCGGGAACAGGGCCAGCCCGGGACCGATCGGCGTCGCCAGCACGAGCAGGACCAGCAGGACGAGGCTCGCCCAGCGGTACGCCGGCGGGAACGCCGTGGTGGTGAAGGCCGTGACGGTGGTGCCGAGGAGCGCGAGCGCCACCGCCGGGGCGAACAGGCTCGCGGAGGTCCACTGCCACAGCACGAAGAACCGCAGGACCTCCGTCTCCGTGCCGTAGTCGGTCAGCTCGCTCGCGGCGAAGCCGAGCCCCGCGTCGACGAGCAGGAGGACGGCCAGCAGGATCCCCCCGAGGAGCGGCAGGCGGGCGGTCCACGCCCCGGGCGCGGCCGCCGCCCGCAGCGCCCCGTCGAGGCGCGCGAAGAAGACCGTGACCAGGAAGACCGCGAGGAGACCGAACATCGCGGCGACGCGCCCCCTGCCGGCGTCGGCGGCGAACGCCTGCGCGACCGTCGCCGAGAGCGTGTCCGGCGTGAGCTCCGGTACGGACGTGCCCGCGATCCAGACGTCGCAGACGCAGCCGGGGAGGTACAGGAGGTGGACGGCGGCGAGGATCCCCGCGAGGCCGCCCGCGCGATCGACCCAGTGCATGGCTCGTCCTGCAGGCGGGGGACGGAGCCGCGCAGCACCTCACCGTCTCACGGCCGGCCCGGAGCGTCAACGGGGCGCGACAGGAGGATCGGCCGACCACGGCGAACCCTCATGGCGTCCCTCCCCTCCCCGAGGATCCGCCGTGCTCCCTCCCGTCTCCCGCTCGCTGCGGCGGCTGGTCACCACGCTCGTCGTCGTGGCCGGCCTCGTCCCGCTCGCGCCGGCCGCCGGCGTCGCCGTGCCGCCGGAGACACCGGGCGGCGACGCGTGCCGCGACGCGACCGCCGGCGTGGCCCCCGAGGACGCGCGGGTGCGCGCCTGCGCCACGATCGACGCCGGCGCCAACGCCGCCACCGCCTGGTGCCGGGAGGCGGTCGGACTGCCCGCCGAGGAGTGCGCCACGCCGAGCGGGCGCATGGTCGACCGCGCGCTCGTCGACGCGTACCAGGGGAGCTGGCAGCACGCCGCCCACGCGCTCCAGCGCGAGCTCGGTGACCCGCTGCCGCTGCGCCGCACGACGTTCCTCGCCACGCACAACTCCTACAACGCCGCCGCCTACCGCCCGACGCTGTCCGGCTCCGACCCGAACCAGCAGTACACGATCACGGACCAGCTGCGGATGGACGTCCGCGTCCTCGAGCTCGACGTGCACTGGTGGGTCTCGCCCGAGGACGGTGGCCGCGCCCCGGTCCTGTGCCACGCCACCGGCCCGCACCTCGGCTGCTCGACCGACCGTCACCTCCGCGAGGGCCTCACCGAGATCGCCGACTGGCTGGCGCTGCCCGACAACGCCGGCGAGGTGCTGATCGTCCGGCTCGAGAACCACCTCGACGACGAGGACGCGCACGACACCGCCGCCGCCGACCTGGAGGAGGTCCTCGGCCCGTACCTGTACCGGCCGCCGGCGGACGCGCCGTGCCGCGACTTCCCGCTCGAGCTCACGCGCGACGACATCCGCGCCGCCGGGGCGAACATCCTGCTGGTGAGCGACTGCGGGCAGGGCGTCGCATGGCCCGCGCTCGTCCACGCCTACGGGGACCGGGTCGAGGCCGGCACGACCGACTTCACCGCCTACCCCGACTGCGGCAGCGCGTTCACCCGCGAGGAGCACGAGGCGAAGTACATCCGCCGGTTCGAGGACGGCACCTGGCTGTCGACGATGGCCGCCGACCCGGGTCCCCGCATCGACGCGACGATGGCGGCGGAGATGCTGAAGTGCGGCGTGAACCAGCCGAGCTTCGACCACCTCACGCCCGAGGACGCGCGCCTCACCTCCACCGTCTGGAGCTGGGCCGAGGCCGAGCCGGCGGCCGACGCCGGCGGCTGCGCGGTCCACGGCGCCGACGCGCGCTTCCGGGCCGCCGGGTGCACCGGCGCGACGGTCGCGACCCACGCGGCCTGCCGTACCGCCGGCGACGGCTGGACCCTCCGGCCGGCCGCCGGGCTGTTCGCCGCCGCCCAGGTGTGCGCCGCCGGCGGTGGGCTGCTCGGCGTCCCGCGCACCTCGGAGCAGAACGAACAGCTCCGCGCGGCCAAGGCGGCCGCCGGCGTCGACACGGCCTGGCTGGGCTACGTCGAGGTCGACGGCGACTGGACCCCGGAACCGGACCTGGCGCTCCCCGGCTGAGGGCGACCGCCTCGCCCACGTCGCGCAGGCTCCGGCCGCGACGCCGTGTGGCAGGCTGCCGGCCCCGACCCGAGGTCCCGGCCGTGCCGTTCGTCCACACCCACCGTGTCCGCTACGTCGAGGTGGACGCCCAGGGCGTCGTGTTCAACGCCCACTACCTGACCTTCTGCGACGACGCGATGACGCGGTTCATCGCCGCGTTGGGCTACGACCCGAAGGTGACCTTCGCCGAGGGGGGCCCCTTCGACATCATGCTGGTGAGGAGCGTCGTCGAGTGGCGCAGCGGTGCCGGCTTCGAGGACGAGCTGGCGATCGAGGTCGTGCCGACACGCCTGGGCAGCTCGTCGTTCGACATCACCTTCACGATGCGGGTCGACGACCGGGACATCGCCGAGGTCGTGACCACCTACGTGTCCGTGGTCCCGGGCGAGCACCGGTCCTGCCCCATCCCCGACGACGTCCGGGCGAGCCTCGAGGCGCAGATGTGAGCCCGTGCCCGGCATCGGGGCACTAGCGTCCGCGCGCGACGAGCACGGGAGAGGGCAGCGATGGGCCAGGACCACCACCTCGCACGCCAGGCCGAGCGCCACCTCGAGGAGGTCGGTGCCGACCGCGAGTCGCTGCACTACGACCGGCGTTGGTCCACGAGCGGGGAGCTGTTCGACCGCGTCACGCGGGTCGCCGGCGGGCTCCGCGAGGAGGGTGTCGCCCCGGGCGACCGCGTGGTCGCCGTCATGGCCAACTCGCCCGACGTCGGGGTCCTCTACTCCGCGCTGTGGCGCGCCGGCGCCGTCGCGACCCCCGCGATGTTCCTGCTCCCGCCGACCGAGCTCCGGCACATCCTGACCGACGCCGGGGCGCGGTTGGTCGTCGTGAGCCCGGAGTTCCTCGGCAACGTGCAGGTGGCGACCGAGGGGCTCGACGTCCGGATCGTCGTCGACGCGCCCGGCGACCACGGGCTCCCGACCCTCGACGACCTCGCCGGCGCCGACCCCTCCGAGGTGGTCGATCGCGACGACGACGACCTCGCCGCGCTGATGTACACGGGCGGCACCACGGGTCGGTCCAAGGGGGTGGTGCTGACCCACGCGAACCTGTGGCACGCCGGGCGGGCGGGACAGGAGGCGACGCAGGAGGACGGCCTGAAGCGGACGCTCCTGCCGTTGCCGCTCGCGCACGCCTTCGGTCTGCTGGTGACCGCCATCGGGCTCCACAACGAGGCGGACCAGGTGACCGTCCTGATGCGGTGGTTCGAGCCGGACGGCGTCGTCTCGCTCATCGCGGAGCACCGGCTCGAGCAGGCGACGCTCGTGCCCACGATGCTGAAGCTCCTGCTCACCCTGCCGCTCGAGGACCACGACCTGTCGAGCCTCCGGCGGATCGTGTGCGGGTCCGCGCCGCTCCCGGCCGAGACCCGCCAGGCGTTCGAGCAGCGCGTGCCGTCGGTCACCGTGTGCGAGGGCTACGGCCTCACGGAGACGACCGGCGCCGCGACGTCCGACCGCATGTCGCGCCGGCGGGCCGGCACGGTCGGCCAGGCGCTCCCGGATGTGGAGCTGCGCATCGTCGACGCCACGACCGCGAGGTCGGCTGCGCCGCTGCTCGACGAGTCCGGCGACGACGTCCCGGCGGGCGAGCCCGGCGAGGTGCTGGTCGGCGGGCGCGCGGTCTCGCCCGGCTACTGGCGCGCACCGGAGGCGACCGCCGAGACCTTCTTCGACGATCCCGCTGGCCGCGCCGGCGTCCGGTGGTGCCGCACGGGCGACATCGGGGCGCTCGACGCCGACGGCTACCTCACGATCCTCGACCGCAAGAAGGACCTCATCATCCGCGGCGGGTTCAACATCTACCCGCGCGACGTCGAGGACGCGCTCCACGAGCACCCGGCGGTCGCGACCGCCGGCGTCGTCGGCCGGCCCGACGACACCTACGGCGAGGAGATCGTCGCGTTCGTCACGCCGCAGCCCGGCGCCGAGCTCGACGCCGACGAGGTCCGGGCGTGGGCGCGCGAACGGCTCGGGCCGAAGTCCTACCCCCGCGAGGTCAGGGTCATCGAGGCGCTGCCGCTCACCCCGGTCATGAAGCTCGACCGCAAGCGGCTGCGCACCATGCGGTGACCGTCACGCGAGGATCGCGGCCATGAGCCAGACGAGGATCATCGACAGACCCGCGGCGATCTCCACCAGCACACCGAGCCCGAAGCGCTTCAACGCCACGATCGTGTTGGCCCGCGCCGCCTCGGAGTCCCCGGTCCGCTGCTGCTCGGCGAGGTAGAGCGCGGCGACCCCGCCGATCGCGAACCCGACGACCGGCACGACGAAGAACCCCACGACGGCGCCGCCCGCTGCCCACAGGAGCGACCGCCGCGAGGCCGTCTGACCGGCGCGCCGGGACGGCAGGACGTACTTCGCCGCGATCCCCCCCACCATCAGGACGGTCACGACGCCCATCGTGAGCCACGCCGTGCGCGACCACCCGACCGTGAGGAAGCTCGCGAGCGCCGCGCCCCAGATCAGCGGCAGGCCCGGGAGCAGCGGCAGCACCGTGCCGATGAGCCCCAGCACCATCGCCACGAGCGTCAGCGCCACCACGGGTCCGTCCACGTTTCGCCTCTCCCCACATCCCGACCGGTCGGCCGCATCCTCGCACGGCGCCGGCCTGTCGAGGACCCCACCCTGGCCCCGTGGCCATCGACCCCCTCACCAGCACGCTCACGCTCGTCGCCGTCGCGGCGGGCGCCATCGCCGTGCACGTGGTGTTCTGGCGGGCCGTGTTCCGGTTCGGGTGGCGCAGCGAGGTGGCCCGCACGCTCCAGCGCGAGCTGCGGTGGCCGGCGCGTCTGCTCACGGCAGCCGTCGCCGTGCTGGCGACGCTGCCCGTGCTCGACCTCTCCGCGGAGGTCATCGGCCGCGGCGTCCACCTCACGCTGATCGTCGTCATCCTGGCGGCGGCCTGGGTGGCGCTCCGGGCGATCCGCGTGGGCACCGAGTCCACCCTCGCGCGGCTCGACCTCACCACCCGCGACAACCTCCTGGCGCGCCGGCGCCTGACGCAGACCACGCTCCTGCGTCGGCTCGCGTCCGTCGGGGTGGCCGTGTTCGCCGGCGCCGCCATCCTCCTCACGTTCCCGTCGGCGCGGTCGGTCGGGGCGAGCCTGCTGGCCTCCGCCGGGCTGGCGGGGCTGATCGCCGGTCTGGCGGCACGCAGCACGCTCGGCAACATGATCGCGGGGCTGCAGATCGCGTTCGCCGAGCCCATCCGACTCGACGACGTCGTCGTGGTCGAGGAGGAGTGGGGCAACGTCGAGGAGATCACCCTCACCTACGTGGTCGTGCGGCTGTGGGACAAGCGCCGGCTCATCCTGCCGACCACGTACTTCGTGGAGACCCCCTTCGAGAACTGGACCCGCTCGCACGCGCAGGTCCTCGGCGCGGTGACCTTCCACCTCGACCACCGCGCGCCGGTCGCCGGGATGCGCCAGGAGCTCCTGCGCTGTCTCGAGTCCAACCCGCGCTGGGACGGCGACGTGTGGGTCCTCCAGGTCATCGACACGACCGAGACCACGATGATCGTGCGCGCGCTCGTCACCGCGGAGGACGCACCCACGGTGTGGGACCTGCGCTGCGACGTCCGCGAGCACCTCATCGCCTGGCTCGCGGAGCACCACCCCGAGGCGCTGCCCACGCGCCGGGTCGCGCTGACGGACGCCGAGGGGACGGTCCGGGATCAGGACCGCGTGATCGACATCTCCTCCGCCTCGCCGTAGAGCTCGGCGTTGTAGCGGTACACCGCCACGTTGGGCCGGGGTGCCGGCGGCACCTCGCGCCCCTCGAGCACCTTCGCCGGCACGCCCACGACGAGGCTGTCGGGCGGCACCTCGGTGCCCTCCGTCACGACCGCGCCGGCGCCGACCACCGACCGGGCGCCGATCCGCGCGCCGTTCATGATCACGGCGCCCATGCCGACGAGCACGTCGTCCTCGACGGTGCAGCCGTGGAGGACGACGCGGTGGCCGACGGTGACGCGCTCCCCGACCACGGTCGGGAAGCCCGGGTCGGCGTGGACGACCGTGAGGTCCTGGATGTTCGTCTCGGCACCGACCGTGACCTTCTCGTACTCCGACCGCAGGACGCAGCCGAACCACACGTTCACGCCGTCGGCGAGCTCGACGTCGCCGGCGACGGTCGCCCCCTCGGCCACGAACGCGGTCTCGGCCAGGAGCGGCGTGCGGCCGTTGACGCGGAGGATGCGAGCAGCCGTGTTCGACGTCATGGGGACCTCAGCGGGGTGGGATGTCGTCGTCGTGGTGCGCGCCCTCGGCGTGACCCGCGGCACCGAAGCGACCGCCGGTCTCCTGCCGGAAGGCGCGGTAGGTCGGGTACGCGAGCTCGACCGTGTCCTCGGACGAGAACGCCGTGAGGATGCCGCGCCAGGCACGCTGGTCGAACGCGCGGCGCTGGCGCACGGGCACGAGGAACCGGGCCGTGAGCTCGACGCCGCTGTCGCGGGCGCGGACGTAGACGGTCGGGGTGAGGTGGGAGTAGCGGATCTTGTAGTGCTGGCCGGCGCGCCTGATCTGCGCCGTGGCCGCGTCGCGGATCTCCTCCCCCAGCTCGGCGAGCACGTCGAGGATCAACGTCTCGGCGAGCTCCCAGTCGGACTCGAACGTCACGAGCACCGGGATCTCGTGCCACAGGTAGGCGAAGCCCTCGGTGAAGTTCTCGACCGGGGTGTTCAGGAACACGCCGTTCGGGATGTGCACCATCCGACCGGTGGACTGGTCGGCCTGGACCCAGTCGCGGATCTCGAGCATCGACGTGCGGAACATGCGGATGTCGATGACGTCGCCGGCGCGCTCGCCGACCTGGATGCGGTCGTCGACCTTGAACGGCCGGCGGGTGACGACGTACATCCAGCCGGCGAAGTTCCTCAGCAGGTCGGCGAGCGCGACCGCGATACCCGCGGACAGCAGACCGAGGAAGGTCCCGAGGTTGCCCAACGGCTCCAGCCAGATCACGACCGTCGCTGCCAGGAAGATGACGGCGAGCACGTAGGCCGACGACTTCCGGATGCGGTAGGACAGGTCCGGATCGTCGATGCGCCGGCGCGTGGCACGCAGCACGACCCAGCGCACGAGCAGGGTCACGAGGACGAGCAGGACCGTCTGCGCGACCTTCAGCTCGATCGTGGACAGCTCGAGCAGCTCGCTCAGCCAGCCCACGTCGTCAGCCCTCCTCACCGCCCCGACGGCGCCGGCACGGTGCGACCGATGCTAGGCCACCGCTCGGCGGTGACGCCGCGACCGCCTACCGTCCCGGGCCGGACGCGGCTGCTGGAGGAGGCGGGTGTGCGCGGACTCGTGCTGGAGGGGGTCGAGGACGTCCGGTACGCGGCGGACCTTCCCGACCCGGACGTGCTCGCGCCCACGGACGCCGTCGTCCGCGTGACCGCCGCGGGCGTGTGCGGCAGCGACCTGCACCCCTACCTCGGCCGCGAACCGGTCGCGTGGGGCACCGTCCCCGGCCACGAGCTCGTCGGCGAGGTCGTCGCCGTCGGCGCCGACGTGACGTCGGTCCGGACCGGCGACCGGGTGCTGGCGCCGTTCACGACCTCGTGCGGCGACTGCGGACCCTGCCGCCGGGGGCTGTCGGCCCGGTGCGAGCACGGCCGGCTCCTCGGCTACGGACCACCGGGCGCCACCGCCGACGGGATCCTGCACGGCGCCCAGGCCGAGCTCGTCCGCGTGCCGCTGGCGGACGGCACGCTGGTCGCGGTGCCCGACGGTCTCGACGACGCGACCGCCGTGCTCCTCTGCGACAACCTGCCCACGGGCTGGTACGCGGCGGAGCGCGCGGGCGTCGGCCCGGGGACGACCGTGGCCGTGGTGGGCCTCGGGGCCGTCGGGCTGTGTGCCGTCAGCGCCGCGTTCGCGCTCGGTGCCGCACGCGTGCACGGCTTCGACCCGGTGGCGGACCGCCGGGAGCGCGCGCGACGCCTGGGAGCCGAGGTCGCCGATCCGGACGACGCCGGAGGACACCGGGGGCTCGTGGTCGACGCGACCATCGAGGCGGCGGGACCCGCGCCGGCGCAGCGCTTCGCCGCGGCGCTCGTGGCACCGGGCGGGACGCTGTCGATCATCGCGGTCCAGACCGCCGAGGCCTTCGGGGTCCCGCCCGTGCTCGCCTACGACCGCAACCTCACCATCCGCACCGGGCGGGCACCGGTGCGCTCCCTGCTCGCCCGGCTCCTGCCACGCATCGGATCGGGCGAGCTCGCCGTGCCCACCGACGTCGTGGTGACCCACCCCGACGTGCCGCTGGAGGACGGCCCGGCCGCCTACACGCGGTTCGCTGCGCGGGAGGCCGGGCTCGTCAAGGTCGTGCTGCGTCCCTAGAGACGCCCGCGCAGGTCGCAGTACGGGCGGTCGAGACCTTCGAACCCGGCGGCGCGGAGGTCGAGCGTGCGCTGCAGCGCCGCCGCCGGCGACAGCCACTGGCCGTTCGAGGACGACGCCTCCGGCGCGTCCGCCTCGAAGCGGAAGATGTCGAGCCCGCGCGTCTGGTCGTTCGAGAAGATGTAGGCGGAGCCGTCCTCGTCGAACTCGAACACCTTGGCGGCCCACGCGTCGGAGTCCACCGGGTCGCGCCAGAAGCCGATCTCGCGCATGCCCGGGGTGAGGGTCTCGCCGAGGACGCCGGCGCTGACCGGCGGCGTGTCACCGAGGCCGCTCAGGTCCACGACGCGGACGCCGGCGCCGAACCACGCGATGGTGAGGAGCTCCTCCTCCTCGTACATGCGGAACACGTGCGAGGTGCAGGTGATGGCGCCGCCGGCCCCGGTCCGCGCACCCTCGGCGACCGTCGCCTCGGGGATGAAGAAGGCGCCGACCTTCTCGGGGTTCGCCTCGTCGGTGATGTCGTAGACGTGGAGGCCGCCACCGGGACAGAACTCGTTGCCGGCCGCGCCGGCGAGCTCGTCGTTGATCACGAGGAAGTCGCGGTCGCCGATCCTGACGGGGTCGGCCTGGTGGTGCAGCGTCACCGCAGGGTCGACGATGTCGGCGACGATCCTCGGGTTGCTCGGATCGACGGTGTCGATGATCACGCTGTGGTCCAGCGCGGCCGAGTACGCCCGCTCGCCGTCGGCCCTGAACGTGATGTCGTGGGAGTCGTCGCGGCCGATGTCGAGGGTGGTGAACCGCACCGCGTCGAGGTCGGTGATGTCCGCGATCTCGAGGACACCGGCGGAGTCCGAGCGCGAGTTGTAGAGGTGGGTGCCGTCGGGGTGGACGGTCTGGTTGTGCGAGCCGCCCTCGAACGGGACGAAGGCGACCGCCACGGGTGCGGTCGGGTCGTTGACGTCGACGAGGAAGCTGCCGACGTCGCCGCCGCTGACGCCCGCGTCGTCGTGGCACGTGCTGTGCCACTGGTTGTAGCCGCTGTCCGCGGTGTAGCTCGCGAGCCAGCCGGCGGTGGGGTGACGGAAGACCTGGACGTCGCCCTGCATGATCTGGCAGTCGTAGGTGGCCACGCGGGTCGCGGTCTCGGGGTCCGTGATGTCGACGACCTGGAGACCGTTGCGGTAGGTGCCGGCGAAGGCGTAGTCGCGGGCCTCGCCCGTCGCCTCGTCGACGATGGTCGCGAACTCGACGTCGGTCCCGCCGAGGGTGTCGATCTTGCGGCCGTCGTCGGTACGCCACTGGTCGTCCCAGGTGACCGTGCCCACGTGCCGCATGTTGTCGGTGTGGACCGGGTCGCCGCCGGGCACCTGGGCGGGCGTCGCGCCGACGGCGAGGGCGACGGCGGCGAAGAGGACGAGGTGACGCTTCACGCGGGGGCCTCCGGGGCGGGGGGATCGGGCGGGACGGACGTGCCCGGGACTTCGCCGCGCGGGCCACGCACTCCTCCCGGGCGCACGGAGGCGCGCAGTCCGCGCGCCGTGGACACGTCCCGTGGTCACGGCGCCACGGGGCGCGACGTGCCTTCCGCGACGCGTGAGCGCGGCCAGAGGTTCCGGGTGTGCGGTGCGTCGACCATGTTGGCTATCTGGTTGACCATCTGCTCACTTGTGCGTGGACACGCCCGAACGGCCGCCGCCCGAACGGCCGCCGCCCGAACGGCCGCCACCGAACGGCCGCCACCGAACGGCCCACGCCCGAACGGCCGCGCCCGGCCCCCCCAAGCCCCGGAGCAGTTGCCCGTGATCTCCGTACGCCCGCTCTCGCTCGTCGCCGTCCTGCTCGTCGTCCTCGGATCGGCTGCCATCCTCCCCGCGACGTCCGCCGAGGCGGCCGCGGCCCGCTCCTCGCTCGAGCGCCGCGCCGAGGACGTGGTGACGGGCCTGCACAACGTCGCCCGCACCGACCCGGGACGGTTCGGGTACGGCGGCGAGACCCGCCGGGCCCCGATGACCGGCTGGACCGACCTGCGCGAGGTCGCCCGGCAGTGGTCCGACGACATGGGGCAGCGCCGCCAGCTGGCGCACAACAGCGACATGGGGCAGGAGGTGTGCTGCGCGGTGGCCTCCGGCGAGAACGTCGGGTACCGGACGCTGTCGTCCGCCGACGAGCGCTCCGTGGCCTCGGCGGCCCGCGCCGTGTTCCAGGCGTGGATGGACTCCTCGGGTCACCGCGCCAACATCATGAAGGGCGGGTTCGACGAGTTCGGCGTCGGGGCGCGGGTCACCGCCGAGGGGTCCGGCTACGTCCTGTACCTCACCGTCAACTTCCGTGACCGCGATCCCGCGCAGCGCCCCGACGGGGTCGTCTACCACCGGTCGGCGCGCACGATCTCGGACACCTGCGACGGGTCCGGGAGCGCCGGCTACTCGGACGTGCCGTCGGGGTCGGCGCACCGCGCGACCATCGACTGCATCTCCGCCCACGGCATCGCCAAGGGGGACCGCAGCGGACGGTTCTCGCCCGCGGGACGCCTGAACCGCGCCCAGCTCGCCACCTTCCTCAAGCGCATGCTGGCCGCGGGCGGCGTGGCCATCCCCGCGCAGGTCCCGGACCACTTCGACGACGACGACGGCGACCTCCACGAGCACAGCCTGAACGTGCTCGCGGAGTTCGGCGTGATCGACCGCTCGGACCGCAGGGTCGGGCCCGGCATCGCGGTCACCCGCGAGGGCATGGCGCTGTGGACCGCCGCGGCCCTCGCCCACGGGCGTGGCATCGACCCGGGGCGGTCCGTCGGGGACCACTTCAGCGACGACGAGGGCTCCGCGGCCCAGGCGGCGATCAACCAGCTGGCCGACGCCGGGGTCGTCACCGGCGCCGGCGACGGCACCTTCTCGCCCCGGGCACTGCTCCGCCGCGACCAGATGGCGACGTTCCTGGCCCGCGGGCTGGACCTCCTGCTCGACACCTGACGGCACCGCCCGGACGCCGCGGGGTCCGACCCGGATGCTGTCCGGAGGGACCTTCACAGCGAGGGACCGGACGTGGACGCTGTGTCACGTCCCGGAGGAAGGTCCCCCGTGCCCCCCGAGCACGAGCCCGAGCACGCCCACGTCCACGTCCCGGCCTGGCGCAGCGACCGGCCGACGATCCGGTGGGGCGCCTACGCGTGGGCGTTCCTCGGACTCGCGCTGGCGTTCGTGGTGCTGTGGCGCGGCCTCGGCTACGTGCGCGTGGTCGTGGTGCCGCTGGTCCTCGCGCTGTTCCTGGCCGCCGTGCTGACGCCCGGGGCGCGGTGGCTCGAGGCTCGCCGGGTGCCCCCCGGGGTCGCCGCCGGGGCGATGATGCTCGGCTTCCTCGTGCTGCTGGCCGCCATCGGCACCGTGATCGTGTTCAACATCGAGTCGCAGTTCGACGACCTCGCCGCCGCCGCCGAGGCCACCTACCGCGACCTCCGGCCCGACTTCGACCGCATCCCGTTCCTGCCCGACGCCGACGACCTGTTCGGCAGCGCCGAGGAGACCGGCACGGCCGCCGTCGCGAGCTCGGGGGAAGCCGGCGCCGAGGAGGCCGGAGAGGAGCAGAGCGTGCGCGCGGCGGCCGTCGCGGGGCTCGGCTCCCTGGCCCGGATCGCCACCGAGTTCGCGCTCTTCCTCGTGATCGCGTTCTTCTACGTCAAGGACCGCCGGCGCATCACCCGCTGGCTGTGCCGCAACTTCCCCCGCGCCCGCCGCGCGGACGCCTACGAGATCGTGGAGCGGACCTGGGAGACGGTGGCGGGCTACATCCGCGCGCAGGCCGTCATCGCCGCCGTCGACGCCGTGGCGATCGGCATCGGCCTCGTCCTCCTCGACGTCCCGCTGGCCGTCTCGCTGGCCGTGCTCGTCTTCATCGGGGCGTTCGTCCCGGTCGTCGGGGCGTTCGTGTCGGGTGGCGTCGCCGTCGCCGTCGCCTTCGCCTCCCGGGGGCTCGGCACGGCGCTGCTGGTCCTGGTGCTGGTCGTCGCGGTGCAGCAGCTCGAGGGGCACGTGCTCGCCCCGGTGATCCTCGGTCGCGAGCTCGAGCTCCACCCCATCGCGGTCGTGGTCGCGCTCACCGCCGGCGCCGTGCTGCTCGGCATCTTCGGCGCCATCATCGCGGTCCCGCTCGCCGCCAGCGCCTACCGGGCCGCGGTCTACCTGCGCAGCCACGAGCGTCTCGGCGACGACGCCCCGCCGGTCCCCGACCCGACCCCGACCGGCCCGCTCCCCGCCAGCGCCCCCTGACCCGCACGCGGCCGCCGTCGCGGCGCGGTGGAGCGCCGCCGCGGGGGGGCGCTCGCGGGACGGTGGGCCCGGCGGGTCTCGAACCCGCAACCAACGGATTATGAGTCCGGTGCTCTGACCAGTTGAGCTACGGGCCCGGAAGGGGTCGCGAGTCTACGGGCCGGCCGGGGTCGCACCGTAGGGTGGCGGCGGGACGAGCCAGGAGGACGACGTGGACGTGGTGATCGCCGGCGGGCACGGAGCGGTCGCACGGCACCTCGGGCGGATGCTCGCCGACCGCGGCGAGCACGTCCGCGGCCTCATCCGCGACGAGGGGCAACGCGGCCATCTCGAACGCGACGGCGTCGAGCCGGTGCTGCTCGACCTCGAGGCCGCGGACGCCGACGCGTACCGCGGGGCGATCGCCGGAGCGGACGCCGTGGTGTTCGCCGCCGGCGCCGGCGCGGGGAGCGGCGCGGCCCGCAAGGAGACGGTGGACTACGGCGCCGCGGCGAAGCTCCTCACGGCGAGCCGGGACGCCGGCGTCGACCGCTACGTGATGATCAGCTCGATGGGTGCCGGCGACCCACCACCCGAACGGGAGGGCGACGACGTCTTCGCGGTCTACCTCCGGGCCAAGGCGAAGGCGGACCGCGAGCTGATGGCGAGCGACCGCGCCTGGACGGTCGTCCGCCCCGGGCGGCTCACCGACGAGCCGGGCGGCGGGCACGTCGCGCTGGCGGCGCACGTCGAGCGCGGCGCGATCGCGCGCGAGGACGTCGCGGCGGTGCTGGCGGCGGTGCTCGACGACGACCGCACCGTCGGCCACGTGTTCGAGGTGGTGGCCGGGCCGACGTCGATCCCCGCGGCGCTCGACGCCCTGGTCGCGGGCGACTGACGCCGCGGGGAGCCCGGCGTCAGCGGCGGACGTCGGCGTACCAGGCACCCAGCAGGCGGGTCAGGAAGCTCGCGGTCTGGTCGCGACGGACGAGGCCGTGCGGGGCGAACCGGTCGGCCGCGACGCCGTTGGCCAGCCCGGCGGCAGCGGCGGCGTCGATGTTGGCCTCGTGCACCGAGCCGTCGTCGTCGCGGAAGCGGTCCTCGCCGGCAGCGAGCGGACGTCCGAGCGCGACGTCGTAGGCGCGGGCGAGGGTCGAGGCGAACTGCCCGCGGCTGAGGGACGCTGCCGGGGCGAAGCGCGTGTCGCTGCGGCCCCGCACCACCCCGAGCTCGGCGAGCTGGTCGATCGCCAGCTCGTGGACGGATCCGTCGTCGTCCGTGAAGTGGTCCGTCGGCTCGTCCGGCAGGTCCGCGCCGGCCAGCACGAGCAACCGCGCGACCATGCTCGCCGCCTGGGCGCGCGTCACCGCGCCGCCGGGTCCGTAGCTGCTCGCGGTCACGCCGCGGACGAGGTCCCAGCGCTCCGCACAGGTGACGGCGTCCTCGTGGGCGGTGCCCCGCACGTCGTCGAACGACGTCCGGGGCACCGCTCCGGACGGGCACGCGACCGTGGGGACGACGAACCCGAACGGGCCAGCGTCCCGGGAGCGCACGTCGAGGAACGCGTCGTCGCCCATCGCCCAGCGACCGGCGAGGCAGGGCAGGGCCGGCTCCTCGCCCTCGCATGCGGGCACGATCGCGCCGTCGAGCACCACATCGAGTGCGAGCACACCGGCGGTCTGCAGCGACCCGGGCAGCAGGTCGGCGTCGAGCCGGAACCGGACCTCCAGCGGCTCCACGGCCGTCTGGATCGGGGCGGACACCGTCGCACCCCATCCGAGCAGCTCGTGCTCGTCCGGCTCGGCGACGTTCGGCGGCCCCTCCTCGATCGTGACCTCGCCACCGGACGGCACCCGTACCCGGGTGACGATCGGATCGGCCGGTGTCGCGTCGCCGACGCCGGTCGAGACCGTCCCGCCAGCCGCCACGGTCCCGGCCGCGGAACGGTCGGGGGCGCCGTCGCCGTCGGGCGAGTACACCTCGACGACGCGGCTGAACTCGCGTGTCCCGCCGTCCTTGTCGGCGATCAGGGCGCGGACGGTGCGACGCCCACCACGGGAGACGGCGCACTCGATCTCGGTCGCGGTGCCCGCCGCGGCGTAGGAGGTCCCGCTCCCGCAGTCGAACGCGGCGGTCAGTCCGGCGGCGCGGTCGGGGCCGGACACGTCGGTGAGCGAGCGCACCGCGAGGGTGAAGGGGCGGTCCGTGAAGGCGGTCCCGGGTGCCTCGAAGGTGGCGGTGGGCGCGACGTTGCGGACGTGCAGACCGAACGAGGTCGCCCCCGGGCGGCCGTTGTCACCGGTCACGACGATCGTGGTCCCGTCCCCGGGCCCGTCGGCCGGTGTCGCGGTCCACGTCCACGTCCCGACGTTGCCGCCGCTGGAGGTGAGGGAGCCGGTCGAGGAGGTCAGGCGCAGCGGTGCGTTGCTGCCGGCCTCGAACGTGCCGCTGACCCGCGCCGTGCTCCCCTCGGTGACGGTCGTCTCCGCCACCTCGGTGGTGAGCAGCGGATCGGCCGAGCAGCGACCCCCCGTGTCGGACGAGGTCAGGAACGGGACGGTCCCGACCCCCGGCGCGGCGCCGTTGCCGCTGCCGCCAGCCGTGGACGGGCCGTCGCTGGCCCCCCACCAGTTGCAGGTCGCATCCACCGTGCCGGCCCCGGACGCGGCGACACCCAGCACCGCGTTCCCCGACAGTCGGTTCCGCGCCACCGTCACGGTCCCGAGGCCGTGGCCGGCGGCGTCGTCGAGGAAGAGGCCGTTGGCGTTGCCCGAGAGCATCGACCCCGTCAGGTGGAGCCCCGCCCCGCCACCGAAGGCCGTGGACACCAGCACGCCGGCGCTGACCGCGCCGTCCGCCTCGCCGAGGGCGCGCGTGACGGCCGAGTCCTCGACCCGCACGACGGCGCCGTTGCCCACCTCCACCCCGTAGTCGAGGTGGTCGCCGGCACCCTTGCCGTAGTAGCGGTTGCCGACGAACGTCGAGCCGGACACCGACGGCCCGAAGAACAGCGCCCCCACCCGGCCGATGCGCCGGAACGTCGAGTCGCGGACCGTCACGGGGCCGTCGCCGAAGGCCACCACCGCGAACCCCGACCGGTCGGGCCCGGTCGCGTTGTACGCGACGTCCGTGAACGCCACATCGCGGACCTCGCCGTCGCCGCGGAAGCGGACCGCCTGGTGGATGCGGCGCCCGCCGCCGTCGAGCTGGACGTCGCGCAGCGAGAACGTGGCGCCGGGCCGGACCAGCAGCCAGCCCCGGTCGTCGCCGACCGTGCCCGTGTCCCGCCCGGGACGCAGGACGGGTGGCCGGTCGGGATCGACGCCGCGCAGGGTCAGGTCGCGGTCGATCACGACCTGCCCCGGTTCCACGACGGTGCCGGGACAGACCCGGATGCTGCCGCCGGCGGCGACCAGGTCGAGTGCCGCCGTCACGGTGCGCGGCGCCGGCTCGGTCCCGTCGCAGCTGCTGCGGTCGGCGGCGCCGTCGGCGTCCACGACGACGACGGTCGCGGCCGACGCGGCGCCGGCCGGGACCAGAACGCCGGCGAGCGTCACGGCGACGAGCAGAACGGAACGGAAGATGAGCGACGACCCCCGAGGTGGCCCGCGGGAGGGTACGTGCTACCGGCGTCCGCAGGGGGTCAGGCGTCCTCGCGGAACCGGCGCAGCTCACGCTTGGCGAGCGACATCTTGTGGACCTCGTCGGGTCCGTCCGCCATCTGCAGGGTCCGGGCGTGCGCGTACATCATCGCCAGCGGGAAGTCGTTGCTGAACCCGGCGGCGCCGTGCGCCTGGATGGCCCGGTCGATGACCCAGGCGGCCATCCGGGGAGCGGCGATCTTGATGGCGCTGATCTCGACGCGGGCACCCTTGTTGCCGACGGTGTCCATCAGCCACGCGGTCTTGAGCGTCAGCAGCCGCACCTGCTCGATGCGGACGCGCGCCTCGGCGACCCAGTCCTGGAACACGCCCTGCTCGGCGATGGGCTTGCCGAACGGCTCACGCCGCATGGCGCGCTCGCACATCAGGTCGAAGGCACGTTCGGCCATGCCGATGAGGCGCATGCAGTGGTGGATGCGTCCGGGCCCGAGCCGCGCCTGGGCGATCGTGAAGCCCTCGCCCTCACCCTTCAGGATGTTCGTGGCCGGCACGCGGACGTCGGTGAACGACACCTCGGGGTGGCCGCCGTGGCCGTCGTAGTGGCCGAAGACCGGCAGCTCCCGCTCGACCTTCACCCCCGGGGTGTCCATCGGCACGATCACCATGGACTGCCGGCGGTAGGGGGACTCGTCGGGATCCGTGACGCCCATGAAGATGCCGACCTTGCAGCGGTCGGAGGCGGCGCCCGACGACCACCACTTGCGGCCGTTGATGACGTAGTCGTCCCCGTCGCGGACGATGCGGCTGCCGATGTTCTGGGCGTCGGAGGACGCGACGTCCGGCTCGGTCATGAAGAACGCCGACCGGATCTCGCCGCCGAGGAGCGGGCGGAGCCACTCGTCCTGCTGCTCGGGCGTGCCGAAGTCGTGCAGCACCTCCATGTTGCCGGTGTCGGGGGCCGCGCAGTTCGTCGCCTCGGGCGCGATCACCGGCGAGCGGCCCATGATCTCGGCCAGCGGGGCGTACTCGACGTTCCGGAGACCCGCGCCGTGCTCGGCGTCCGGCAGGAAGAGGTTCCACAGCCCTCGCCGGCGCGCCTCGGCCTTCAGCTCCTCCATGATCGGCGGGTGGTGCTGGTGGTCGCCGGACGCCTCGATCTGGTCCCGGTGCGTGGCCTCGTTGGGGTAGACCCACGTGTCCATGAAGTCGAGCAGGTTCTCTCGCAGCTCCTCGACCTCGGGGCTGTAGGCGAAGTCCATCGTGCTCTCCGGCGTCGCTGATGGGGCACATCGGTGTGATGTCCCCCACCCTAGACGCCTACCGGTAGCCGAGCTTCCTCGAGCACACCGGCCACGCCTCCCACCCCTGGGCCTCGAGCACGCGCTCGGCGATGGCGATCTGCTGGGCCCGGCTCGCACGTCCGGCGTGGTCGGGCATGTCCGGGTCCCGGAACTCGTCCCAGGTGACGGGGTGGAACTGCAGGCCCCCCTCGAAGAAGCCGTCCTCCGACGGCCGCAGGCCGTAGTCCCACGTGGCCGTGCCGGGCACCGGCTGGCGGTCGCGGTCCCAGGCCCCGGACTCGCAGTCCGCCAGTCGGTCCCAGACGGCGGCGCGTTCGGCCGCGCGCGCCGCGGCCTCCCGCTCCGCCGCGGCCCGCTCGGCCTCGCGCGCGGCGGCGAGCTGCGCCATCGCCTCGTCGACCGCCTCGTTCCGCGCCGCCACCATCGCCCCCGGGTCGGAGTGCCCGACGAACGCGACGCCGGCGGGGTCCGTGGTCGGCGCGACCGCCGGCGCGGGCACCGGGGCGATGACGCTCGAGGCCGCCGGTCGGAGCTCGAGCGGGCCGCTGTCGGCTGCGGCGTCGAACGACAGGACGGCCCCCCCGCCGACGACGACCGCCACGGCGGTGGCGGCGTTCCGGACGGCGGCGAGGCGGGACCGGGACGTGGCGGGATCGGGAGGCGGCGTGCGGCGGCTCATGGGGGATCCTCTGACAGGGGGAGGCGGGCCGCGTCGGAGCACCTCGTCGTGCGAGGCGGAGCACCGGGGATCCGGGGTGCGGGCGCGGCCGCGGGTGGCGTTGGACGGGAGCGTGGGGTCCGCCACGGGCGGCTCCGCCCGCTCGCCGGGCACGAACGGCCAGGGCTCGGGCACGCCGTCCGGGCGGGCTCGGCCCGACGGCCAGGGTCAGCGCGCGGGACCCGCGCGGGAACTCGTGACAGGCCCGGCGAAGCGGACAGAGGCCCGAGCGCGCGGATCCCGCCGCTCGATGCGCAGGGCGCGCGTCACGCGGGGTGGTCCCGGGGTCAGTGCCTCGGCGGCCCGGCGACCGACTCGGCGAAGCCCGTCCGGGCCTGCTCGGCGTAGAACCGTGCCCGCTCCCCCGCGCGTGCCCCGAGGTCGCGGGTCGCGCCCGAGACCTCGGCGCGGCCGCGCGTCACGGCCGCGCGACCCAGCTCGCGCCGGCGCGATCGTCCGTGCGCGGGGTCGAGGAGGTACATCGCACCGGCGCCGGCCGTGGCGCCGAGCACGGTCGCGATCATCGTCCGGATCCGCACGGCGCGCTCCCTGTCGTGGTGGGGTTCGGCGCACGTTGGTACCACGTCCGCGCTGGACCGGCGGACAGGACGAGGGCCGGTACGGGCGCGCCGGCCGCCTACCGTTGGACACGACCGGGTCCCCGCCACCCCCCGCGCCTCGAGGCCCCAGCCATGGCAGCCCACCCCCGCACCGCGGCGATCATCCCGGCCTACAACGAGGCCGCCACCGTCCCCGACGTGATCGGGGTCGCCCGCGCCGCGCAGCTCGTCGACGAGGTCATCGTCGTCGACAACCGCTCCGACGACGACACCGCCGCGGTGGCCGAGGCCGCCGGCGCACGGGTGATCGTGTGCGAGCAGCAGGGCAAGGGCCAGGCGATGCGCGCCGGCGTGGCCGGCACGGACGCGGAGGTCATCTGCTTCCTGGACGCCGACCTGCTCGGGCTGACGCCGGCGCACGTCGACCAGCTGGTGCAGCCGATCCTCACCGGCGCCGCCGGCATGACGCTGGGCCTGTTCGACCGCGGCCCCGAGCTCAACCCGATCTTCCTCAAGGCGCTGCCACGCCTCACGGGGCAGCGCGCGATGCGGCGCGAGCTCTTCGAGGGCCTCGACCTCGAGGACATCCGTGGCTACCGCGTCGAGGCCGCGCTGAACTCGCGCGCCGACGACCTCGAGCTCACCATCGACGCGTTCGTGTGCGAGGGGCTGTGGCACCGCACCAAGGAGGAGAAGGACGCGCAGGGCCCGCTCATCGGGACCGCACGCAAGGTCGCGATGCTGGCCACGGCCGTGTGGTCCTACGCGGCCTACCAGGTGGTCCGGCCGTTCCGGCGCTCCGACACGACGGTGGCCGACGCGGACCGCGACCACACCGCGGTCTGACCGGGGTCAGGCGTCGCGCTCGGCGATGGCCTGCTTCCAGCCGGCCTCCTCGGCACGGGTCTTGAACGCCACCCCCTCGGGGCTGTGCCGGGTCACGCCGTCGAAGAACGTCGCGAGCATCTGCGTCGTCGCCATCCCCATGTTCGTGTAGGCCTGGTTCACGACCATCTTCTGCATCGCGAGCTGGTTCCGGGGCACGCCGGCGATGCGCCCCGCCCAGTGCTCCACACGGTCGTCGAGCTCGCCGGCCGGCACGGCCTCGAGCACGAGTCCCATCGCGGCCGCCTCGGTGCCCGTCACGAGATCGCCCGTGAGGAGCATCCGCTTGGCCCGCTCGGGTCCCAGCCGGTAGACCCACATCATCGTGGTCGGGCAGCCCCACACGCGCGCCGGCGGGTAGCCGATCACCGCGTCCTCGGCCATCACGACGAGGTCGGCGCACAGGGCGATGTCCGAGCCGCCCGCCACGGCCGCGCCGTGGACCTTCGCGATCACGGGCGTCATGGAGCGCCACAGGCTCATGAAGTCCTCGGTGTTGCGACCCATCATCCGGTAGTCGACGGTCGGGTCCCAGGGCATCTCCTGCACCCCCGGGTTGGGCCCGGGCTCCTCGGCGTAGACCGACAGGTCGTAGCCGCTGCAGAAGCCCCTGCCGGCGCCCGACAGCACGATGACGTGCACCCGGTCGTCGGCGTCGGCGGCCTCGACCGCCGCCCGCAGCTCCCGCGGCATCGGGTCGACGATGGCGTTCATGCGCTCGGGGCGGTGGAGCTCGATCCGGGCGATGCGCCCGTCGACCTCGTACCGGATCGTCTCGAACTCCACGTCTGCTCCCGATCGGCCGCGGGGGCGGTCCGTCCGGCCGTCGTGACGGCCCGTCCGGCCCGGAACGTGCACCCTACGTCCGCGGCGGTGGAGGGGGCGCTCGCGCCGAGCCGGCACCTCGCAACCCGGGCACCATGGGCGTACGGGTTCGACGGCGCGAGGAGGGCACCGTGGACACGACGCAGGAGGAACTGATCGCCGCGCTGGTCCGGCGGCTCGAGGGCAGGAAGCCGCTGTCGCCCCGGCGCGAGGACCGGGTCGAGGCGGGCGAACCGGAGCTCGACGTGCTGATCGAGCTCGAACCGTCGGGCGACCAGGTCAAGCTGGGCTGAGGCCCGGCCGCCCGCCCCGCCTTCAGCGGCCCAGGGCGCTGAAGGTGACCGACCCCTGCTGCTCCACCGTGCTCCAGTCCGGGTCGAGGCCCGGCGCCCGCAGCGTCACCCCGGCCTCGGCGCACTCCCACGTCAGGACCGCCCGGTCGTCCTCCCAGTCCAGGACGTAGGACACGAGCCCGCGGTGGGTCGGGGCGTCGCGGACGACCACGCGCTCGCCGAACCACGCGTCGGGCAGCAGCCCGAGCAGCAGGACGGCCCCGTCCCGCGCCTCGCGGACCAGCAGGTTGCGCACGAACGACAGGAAGTCGGCGGCCGCCCAGCCGTGGTGACCGTCGCCCATGCAGCCTCCGGCGAACTGCGGGTGGATCGCCTCGGGCCACGTCCAGGTCGGGGTCGCGGCGTCGAGCATCCACATCAGACGGTCCCAGGCGCGGGCGTCGCCGGCCTCGAGCTCGACGAACGCGAGCTGGAGCGTGAGGTACGTGCCGAGGCCGGTGTGGGAGATGCCCTGGAAGAACGCGTCGCCGATGCAGAAGCGGTCGCGGATGAGGTCGGCGGTGCCCACGATCCAGGGATCGTCGGCCGGCAGGACCTGCAGGGGCTCGCAGGCCGCGAGCGAGCCGATCATCCCCGGGTCCGCGCTCCGCGTCGGACCGGCCGGGATGGCGCGCGTGCCGAGCCGGCGGGCGGAGCGCTCGATCGACGCCATCGTGTCGGCGAGGAGCGACCGGTGGGTCCGCTCGGCCTCCGCGGCGCCGTCGACGTCCCCGACCAGGTAGCCGAGGTAGGCGGCGTCCCGGAGACCTCGCAGCGACCAGAAGTCGTCCCAGTAGTAGTAGTCGAACGGCCCGAGGTGCTCGGCGGAGACCCCGGGCGGGAGCAGGCCGTGGAGCTCGGGGGCGTCGCGGCCGCGCTCGCGACGCTTCCGGTTGATCCAGCGCGCGCCCTTGGCGACCGAGTCGGCGGTCGCGGTCAGGAGCTCGTCGTCGCCGGTCAGCCGGTGGTGCTCGGCGAGGCCCCAGATGGCCGCGCCGTTGGCGTCCCACTCGCGCCACTGCGAGTAGAAGAACCCGTCGGCGCGCTGGCGCCCCGGGAAGGTCCGCAGGACGTCGAACGCCTCCTCGTGGAAGCCCCACCGGTCGAGCGCCACCGTCATGTAGGCCGCGTCGCGGAACCAGAAGCGGTGGTAGGTGAAGGGCCCGGGCGTGATGCTGCCCGGGTCGTGGAACAGCAGCAGGTACGCGCGGTTGGCGTCCACCGCGGCCTGCAGCCGCGCATCGGGGAGCTCGACCCGCATGCCGCGGTCGAGCGGCGCCTCCCAGGCCCGCGCCACCTCCTCCGCCGGTCGCAGCTCGGCGTGGATCTCCGGCCAGCGGGTGAACCGCTCCACGAGCCCACGTCCCTTGCGCTGCTCCTCGCCCGGCAGCATGGGGCTCGCGACGCGGAGGCGTTCGCCGGCGGGGAGGTCGTAGACGAACGCGGCGTTCGCGAGGCCGGCCGGATCGTGCACGCGGCCGTCGTGCGAGCCGCGCTGGAGCCCGCCGGCGACGAGGTTGGCGGTGTCCTCGCCCTTGAACGTCGACAGGGCGGCGCCGTGCGGGGCGCCGGGCAGCAGGAGGGCGAGCTGGTTGTCGTTCACCGTCACCTGGTGACCGCGGACCACGATGTCGGAGAGGACCGCGAGGCCCTCGGGGTTGTACGGACGGATCGCGACCGCGACGCGCACCGGCCCGGAGGTGCGGTTCCCGATCTCGATCGTGACGAGCTCACCGTTGCCGCTGGGTTGACCGGGTCCGACCTGCGCGTAGGCACGGTGGACCACCTCGCCGGCGTCGGTCCCGAGCACGGTCTCGACGATCGGCTTGTCCCCCTCGAGGAGGCGCTGGGTGACGCGCGCATCCCGGCTGGGGAAGTGCCACGTGCCGTCGACCTCGACCCACCAGTCGATCGACCAGCCGTCGTACCACGGGGTGACGAGCCCCGTCGGGTCGACGATGGCCTCCCAGGGCGACCACAGGTTGCCGATGCTGGTCCAGTTGCGGTGGGTCAGGTTCGTCATCACCGCGAGGTGCCCGCGCGGGACGAAGGCCTCGTCGTGCGGGTCGAGCTGCCGCTGCATCCAGAAGGGCCACAGCCAGTCGGGGCGGATCTGCGGCGCGGCCCGGCTCCGGAGGGCTCGCGCGATCGTGCGGGCACCGACGGGCAGCATCTCCTGGGGCGCCTCGACCTCGAACGCCTCCCCGAGGCGCTGGAACGTCGACAGGTGGCCCAGGATGTCCTCACCGATGGAGAACCGCCGGGCGAGGTGCCGCAGCAGCCAGATCCGCGCGTTGGGCACAGGTGCTCCTCGCTCGGGTGCGCCGTCCCCCGAGTAGAACGCACCGCCCGTGCGGACGCCAGGGTGGGCCCCGCCCGGACGGTCGAGCCGCCTCAGCGTCGCCCGGTGTGCCGCCGCAGGGCGGCGCCCGTCACGTCGATGACGTCGACGCCCTCGAGCTCCGGCGGGACGTCCGGCAGGTAGACACGGAAGGCCGCGCCGCCGTCCGGCGTGTCCTCCACCCAGGCCGAGCCCCCGTGCAGCTCGGCGAACCGCGCGACCAGCGCGAGCCCGATGCCGGTCCCCGGCGAGTGCCCCTGCCGCAGCGGGCCCTGACGGAACGGCTCGAAGATGTCGTCCTTGAGCTCGTCGGCCACGGCGATGCCGGACTGCCCGACGGCCAGCGCGACCCCGCCCTCGTCGGGGTGGACCGAGACCCACAGCGGGGTCCCCGAGGGGGTGTGCTTGAGCGCGTTGCCGATCAGGTTCTCCACGATGCGCTCGATCTTGGCGCCGTCCACGAACGCGACGGTGGAGGTGACGTCCGTCCGCAGGGGACGGTCACCGAGGTCGGTCTCGTCGAGCACGCGCAGCACGAGGTCGGCGACGTCCGTGCGCTGTCGTCGCAGCGACACCACGCCGCGGGCGAGACGGTCGACGTCGAGGAGGTCGCTGACGAGCGCGTGCAGGCGGTCGGCGTTGACGGCGATGCGGTCGAGCAGCATCGCGCGCTGCTCTTCCGTCAGCACGTCGGCGCCGCGTCGCAGCGTCACGGCGAACCCGCGCAGGACGGTCAGCGGCGTCCGGAGCTCGTGCGACACCGCCTGGATGAAGCTGTCCTTCATCTCGTCGACCGTGCGGAGCCGCTCGACGAGCTCACGCTCGCGCTCGACGGCGCCGGCGAGCACCGCCTCGACCTCCGCCTTGTCCGTCGCGTCGATGGCCACGCCGAGGGTCCCGTCGACACGTCCCGTGCCGTCGTGGAGCGGGACCACCCGCACGTCGAAGGCCCGGTCGGCGATGCGCACGGGGTAGCTCGTGGCGACGCCGGCGAGCGCCTGCCGGTGGGCGTGCAGAGCCGCCTCCCGCTCCTCGGGCACCGAGACGGACGCCGCGAGGATCTCGCGGAGGTCACCGCCCAGGAGCCCGGCCGGATCGAGGCCGGCGACCGCGAAGCCGCGGCCACGCGTGGCCGTCAGGCGCAGCGCCGCGTCGGTCGCCCACAGGCTGACCGGCAGCTCGTCGACGAGGTGGGCGAGGGAGGCGTCGCGCTGCAGGAGGCGCTGCTCGACCGTGGCGCGCTCGCTGCGTTCGGTCGCGAGCTGCTGCCGGGACCGGCGCAGGCCCACGGCCAGCGCCATGACGACGGCGACGAGCAGCACGACGGCAGCGAGCAGCACGGGCGTGACGGGCACGGCGGCGATCCCCGATCGACGGAACGGCTCCCTCGGTATCGGCACGTCGGCCACGTGCTGTAACCGCTGCAGGGTGGCCGAGGTCGGGCAAGGCCGTCACCTCGGGGACCGGGCGCGGCTCAGCCGCTGGCGGCGCCACCGGACCGGCACAGGTGGTCGAGGACCAGCGCGATCGCCGGCCGCGAGGTCGTGCCCGGACGCGTCAGGGCCTTGACGCGTCGCTGGGTCCCGGGGACGGCGTGGAGGGTGACGCCGTCGGGGACGTCGTGGGCGGCGAGCCGGGGCAGGATCGACACGGCGAGCCCGGCGGCCACGAGCCGGAGCGTGACCTCGACGTCGTCGGTGTGGAAGCGGACGTCGGGCTGGTACCCGGAGACGCGGCAGGTCATGCGCAGCAGCTCGCCGCACTCGTCGAAGTCGTCGGACGCAGCCCAGGTGTAGGTCTCGTACGCCGCCAGGTCGGGGCCCGCGTCCCGGCCGGTGGGCACCGCCAGGAACACCGGCTCCTCCAGCAGCACCCGGGCGTCCAGCCCGAGGTGGCGCTTGTGGGGCAGCATGTCGTACTCCTGGTCGATGCAGATGTCGACGTGGCCGAGCTGCAGGTCGCGCAGGTCGACGTTCAGCCCCTGTCGGAGGTGGACCTCGAGCTCCGGGTGCTCCTCGCGCAGGGACACGAGGGCCGTCGGCACGAGCCGCAGGCCGGCGCTCTGGAACGCCCCGATCGTGACGGGTCCGGCGACGCGACCCGACACGGCCTCGACCGCGACCGTCACGCGCTCGGCGGCGGCGAACACCTCGTCGGAGCCGTCGACCAGCGCCTGGCCCGCCGGCGTCAACGCCACGTTGCGTCCCCGGCGCTCGAGCAGTGCCGTGCCGAACTCCTTCTCGAGGATCGCGAGCTGCTGCGACACCGCGGACGGCGTGTAGCTCAGCGCCTCGGCCGCGGCGGCCATGGTCCCGCGTGCGGCGACCTCGCGCAGGAACCGGAGGCGGTGGAGGTCGACAACCATGAAGCGTTCCTAACCTGAATCCCCATGAACGTTCGCTGGACGTGAAGCATACGTGCGGGTCACGCTGGGGTCCACCGAGAACCAGGATCCGCCATGTTCAGCCTGTACTGCCCCGTCCTCGACGCCGAGGTGCTCCGGGGTCCGCGCGCCATCCTCTCCATGCACAACAGCTCGGAGGGCGTCGTGAGCTACGTCACGTGCCAGTGCGGCAGCATCGCCGTGATGGTCACGGGCCAGCTCGCCGACGTGCCCCGCGTCCACCACCCCGCCGCCGACGTCCCCGTCGCGGTCGGCGCCGGTGCGACGGCCGACTGCGCCTGAGCACGGTCCCGGCTGTCGCCGGCGCCAGCCGGCTGCGTGCCGGCCGGCGCCGCCGGCGCTAGAACTTCCACTCCGCCACCCGAGGGGGTGCGGACCCACACGGAGAGAACGTGACGAGCGCCGACGAGCACCTCGCGACCGCGGTCCGCCGACCGCGGGTGCTGACGACCTCCTCCGGGACGCTCACCGACGCGTTCGGCGCCCCCGAGTGGGGTCTCCTCGGCGTCATCGCCGTCATCTGGGGCTCGTCGTTCCTGTTCATGGCCATCGGGCTCGAGGCGTTCCGTCCCGGCGTCATCTCGATGGCCCGCGTCGGGCTCGGCGCCGCGGCCCTCGCGCTCGTGCCCCGGGCGCGCCGGTCGGTGGAGCGCGAGGACCTGCCCACCATCGCCCTGCTCGGCGTCATCTGGATGGGCATCCCGCTGATCCTGTTCCCCGTCGCGCAGCAGTGGATCGACTCGTCGGTCGCCGGGATGATCAACGGCGCCATGCCGCTCACCACCGCCGCGTGGTCCGCGGCCCTCCTGGGACGGCTCCCGGGGCGCCGGCAGCTCGTCGGGATCGCCATCGGCTTCACCGGGATCGTCGCCATCTCGTGGCCGGAGGTGAGCGACTCGTCGGCCACGGCGCTCGGCGTCGGTCTGGTCGTGCTCGCGATCGTGATGTACGGGCTGTCGGCCAACCTCGCCGTGCCGCTCCAGCAGCGCTACGGGGCACTGCCCGTCCTCCTGCGGGTCCAGCTCGCGGCCCTGGTGATCATCGTCCCGTTCGGCCTCTGGAGCCTCCCCGGGTCGGAGTGGGCGTGGGGGCCGGCGCTCGCGATGATCCCGCTCGGCGTGCTCGGGACCGGTCTGGCGTTCGTGCTGATGGCGACCCTCGTCGGGCGCGTCGGCGGCCCCCGCGGCTCGGTCGCGATCTACTTCGTGCCGATCGTCGCGATCGTCCTCGGCGTCGTGCTGCGCGACGAGCCGTTGCACCCGCTCGCGATCGCCGGCACCGTGCTCGTGCTCGCCGGCGCGTGGATCACCTCCCGCCGCGAGACCTGACCTCCGCGCACGGGTGCGCGCGAGCGCCGCGACCGTGAGCAGTGCCACGACCGTGAGCAGTGCATCCCCGCATGCAGGGACCAGCTGCTCACGGTGGTTCGCGTGCTCACGGTCCGAGCGCGAACGCACGCTGCGGTGCGGCCCGGTGGTCAGTCGAGGGCGGCGATGCGGGCGTTCTTGTGCTCCAGCGCGTCCGGCATGCCGGGCCGGTGGTCGAGCTTGACGACGACGCTGACGCGGGGCGCGGCCTCGGCGACGTGGTCGATGCACGCCTTGATCACGGTCATCACCTCGTCCCACTCCCCCTCGACGTTGGTGAACATCGCGTTCGTCTCGTTGCGGAGCCCGCTGGCGCGGACGATGCGGATGCAGTCCGAGACGAGGTCGCCGACGCCCTCGCCGGCGCCGAGCGGGGTGACGGAGAAGGCGGCGATCACGGGGGGTCCTGACGGTCGCGGGGCACCGAGGCTAGACCCTCACTCGGCCGTGACCGCTTCGAGGACGTCGAGGCGCGACGCCCGCCACGCCGGGAACAGGGCCGCGACCGCGCCGGCGAAGCCCGCCAGCACCACGTAGAGCCCGAGCCGGGCGACGGGGAAGACGACCCGGTCGAGCCCGTCCTCGGCGAGCGAGCGGACGACCGCCCAGCCGAAGAAGCTCCCGACCACGAGCCCGAGCAGCGCCCCGAACACGGACACGATCACCGCCTCGCCGAGGATCATCCGCCCCGCCTGCCCCCGGTCCATCCCGACGGCCCGGAGCAGGCCGATCTCGCGCGTGCGCTCGAACACCGCCAGAGCGAGCGTGTTCGCGATCCCGAGCAGGGCGATGAACAGCGCCAGCCCGAGCAGGACGAGGAAGAGGTTCAGGACCGTGGCGATGGAGTCCTGCTGGGCCTGCCGGAACTCCGCCTGGTCCTGGACCCGCACCCCCGGGTGGCGCTCGACGACCGCGTCGACCGCCGCCCGGGCGGCCTCCGGGTCGCCGGCGGCGTTGGCGTACACCGCGATCGCCGGCGCGTCGAAGCCCGCGGCCGAGACGGCCGCGGCTCCCATGACGTAGCCGGCGCCGAGCAGCTGGGTGCTCCCGCCGGCGCTCCCGGCGACGCGCGTCTCCAGGGAGGTGCCGTCGGGGAACCGCACCGTCACCTCGTCGCCGAGGGCGACGACGCCGTCGTCGAGGTGGTCCTGGATGACGAGCATGCCGCCGGCGGCGAGCGCCGCGGTCTGCCCGTCCTGCCAGTCGACGCCGACCACCTCGGTGATGGTGTCGGGGTCGACCACCCCCAGCGAGTGGACCTCGTCGTCGGCGTCGGCCCACGGGGCGAGCCCGACCGTGGACACGACCGCGAGCTCGTCCTCGTCGCGGAGGTCCTCGATCAGGCGGTCGCTCAGGTTGAACGTCGTGAAGCTCGTCGACTGCAGGACGAAGTCGGCGCGGAACTGCTCGTCGAGCGTGCCCGTCACGGCGCCCTGGATCGACGCGGTGAAGATGGTCACGAACGCGACCAGCGCGACGCCGATCATCAGGGCCGAGGCCGTGGCGGCGGTGCGCCGGCGATCACGCCGGGCGTTGCGCTGGGCCAGCCGGCCGGAGAAGCCGAGGCGTGCGGCCACGGTGCCGAGCGCCGCGGCGACGGGTCCCGCGAACAGCGGGGCGGCGAGGGCGACGCCGAGGAGCGTCACCATCGCGCCGGTCCCGACGATGGCCAGGATGTTGGCGTCCTCGTCCACGAGCAGGAGACCGGCCAGGAGGACGAGCGCCCCGATGACCGTGACCACGGCACCCACGGTGACGCGCCGGCCCAGTCGCTGCTCCGCCCCGCTGGACTCCCCGCGCATCGCCTCGATCGGCGCGACCCGGGAGGCGCGACGCGCGGAGACGAGCGACGACAGCAGCGTGACGGTCACGCCGACGGCGTAGGCCACGAGGATCGTCCGTGGCAGCACCACCGTGCCGCTCGACGGGAGCGCGAAGCCGATGGCGTCGAGGAGGCTCTGGACCCCCACCGCGAAGCCGATGCCGAGGAGGATGCCCAGGGTCGAGGCGACGACGCCGACCGCCAGCGCCTCGAGGAGGACGGCCAGACGGACCTGCGCGGCGCTGGCCCCGAGCGCCCGCAACAGCGCGAACTCGCGCGACCGTTGGGCGACGACGATCGAGAACGTGTTGGCGATGATGAACGCGCCGACGAACACCGCCACGCCGGCGAACGCGAGCAGGCCCGTGGTGAGGAACCCGAGCGCGTTGGCGACCTGCTCCTTGCCGGACTCGGCGGCCTCGGCCGCGGTCCTGACCTCGAGGTCGTCGCCGACGGCGGCCGCCACCCGGTCGCGCAGCTCGTCCTGGTCGAGACCGTCGACCGCGATCGCCCCGACGCTCGTGTACTCGCCCTCCATGTCGAACAGCGCCTGGGCCGTGGCGAGGTCGAACGTGGCCATCGTCGCGCCGAGGAGGTTGTCGGACTCGCCGAACGAGGTCAGGCCCACGACGTCGTAGGTGCGCACCTCGCCGGCGACGAGCACGTCGACCCGGTCGCCGACCCCACGTCCCATCAGCTCCGCCGTCCCCCGGTCCATCGCGACCTCGGTCGGACCCTCCGGCGGACGGCCCTCGGCGATGGCGACCGGGCTGAGCTCCGAGTAGGACGCACCGATCCGGGGCGGGCCCTCCGTGCCGACCGGATCGCCGTCGTCGTCGATGAACTGGGCGGTGCCCTCGACGTGACCGAGCACCTCGGCGACGCCGTCGACGTCGCGGACCTCCTCGAGGACCGACGCCGGCACGGTGGGCACCAGGCCCGGCTGCTCGGTCGTGATGTCGTCGATCGTCCGCGGGGCGTCGACGTAGACGTCCGCTGCGGTCAGCGCCTCGTCGAAGAGGTCGTCGAAGGCGCCCTGGATCGAATCGGTGAGGACGAACGACCCGGCGAGGAACGTGATCCCGACGACCACCGCGAAGGCGGTCAGCAGGAACCGGAGCTTGTGGCCGAGCAGGCCCTTCAGGGCGACGCGCAGCACCTCAGGCCCCCGTCGCGTGCTGGACGTCGGTCTCGAGCGACTTCATCCGGTCGAGCACGGCGTCGGCGTCCGGTTCGAGCATCTCGCTCACGATGCGGCCGTCGGCGAGGAACACGATGCGGTCGGCGTAGCTCGCCGCCGCCGGGTCGTGCGTGACCATGACGATCGTCTGTCCGAACTCCGTCGCGGCCTGACGCAGGAAGCCGAGGAGCTCGGCGCCGCTGGCCGTGTCGAGCGCGCCGGTCGGCTCGTCGGCGAAGACCACGGTCGGACGGGACACGAGCGCCCGCGCCGCCGCCACCCGCTGCTGCTGGCCGCCCGAGAGCTGGGCGGGGCGGTGGTCGAGCCGGTCCGCGAGGCCGAGCGTCGCGACGATGCGGTCGAACCACGCCCCGTCGACGTCGCGGCCGGCGAGGTCGAGCGGCAACGTGATGTTCTCGCGCGCGTCGAGCGTGGGGACGAGGTTGTAGCTCTGGAAGATGAACCCGACGCCGCTGCGGCGGAGGTGGGTGAGGTCCTTGTCCGACAGAGGCTCGAGGGCCGTACCGGCCAGCTCCACCGACCCCTGGCTCAACCGGTCGAGGCCGGCGAGGCAGTGCAGCAGCGTCGACTTCCCCGAGCCCGACGGTCCCATGACCGCGAGGAACTGCCCGGTCGGGACCTCGAGGTCGACGGCGTCGAGGGCGAGGACGGCGGTGTCGCCCTCGCCGTAGACGCGGGTCGCAGAGCGGGTGCGGACGGCGGTGGTGGTGGACGTGGGGCTCGACGTGCTGGACACGGGGTGCTCGCTCGGTCTCGGCGGGAGGGGACGCACATCATCCTGCACGACCCCCTGAGACGGGGGTACCCGGGACGTCCCTGAGCCGCCCCTGAGACGACCGGGGCCACTACCGTGGGAGCCGTGCAAACGCGACGGGAGGCTCGACGCCGTCCACCCCGGTGGTCGGCCGTGCTCCTGCTCGCCGGGCTGCTGGCCGGGCTGTCCGCGGCGGCCGCGGGCGGGGCGGCGACGGCGGCCGACGACGGGGACGACCCCGCGGGGACCGCCACCCGCACCGTCGCCACGACGACGATCGCCGGCGCCATCACCCCGGTCGTGGCCGACCACCTCACCGACACCCTCCGGGACGCCGCCGCGCAGGGCCACGAGGCCCTGGTCGTGACGCTCGACACCCCCGGTGGACTCGTGACGTCGATGCGCGTCATCGTCCAGTCGTTCCTCAACGCCCCCCTGCCGGTCATCGTGCACGTGGCCCCCAGCGGCGCCGACGCCGGCTCGGCCGGGACGTTCATCACCCTCTCGGCACACGTCGCCGCGATGGCGCCGGCGACGACCATCGGTGCGGCCACCCCGGTCGACCTCGAGGGTGGCGAGGTCGGCGACAAGATCGTGAACAACGCGGCGGCCTACGCCGAGGCGATCGCCGAGGCCCGCGACCGCGACGTCGAGTTCGCGGTCCAGTCCGTCCGGGACGGCCGCTCGATCACCGCGGAGGAGGCGCTCGAGATCGGCGCCATCGACCTCGTCAGCCCCACGACCGAGACCCTCCTCGAGGACGTCGACGGCACCGAGGTCGAGCTCACCGACGGCGACCGGGTGACGCTCGCGACCGCCGGCGCGAGCACCGTCGAGCTCGAGATGACCGGGGCGCGGCGGCTGCTGCAGCGGCTCGCCGACCCCAACCTCGCGTTCATCTTCATCTCGATCGGCACGCTCGCGATCATCTACGAGCTCGCCAACCCCGGGCTCGGGGCCGGCGGCATCGTCGGAGGCGCGATGCTGATCCTCGCGATGTTCGCGCTGTCCGTCCTGCCGGTCACCTTCGCCGGCGCGTCGCTGCTGGTCCTCGCGGGCATCTTCCTCGTCGCGGAGCTGTTCGCCCCGGGCATCGGCATCGGCGCCGGCGGAGGCAGCCTGCTCCTCGTCCTGGGCGGGCTGTTCCTGTTCGACGAGCCGAGCGGGCTCCGGGTCGGCCTGCCGGTCCTGCTCCCGACCGTGCTCGTCGTGCTCGGGTCGACGATCCTCGCGGGGGTGCTCGTCCGCCGCACGCGCGACCGGCCCAGCCACTACACCTCCGACGAGCTGCTCGACCGCACCGCCGTGGTCGCCGCCGCCGGCGACGAGCTGCGGGTGCGGATCGACGGCACCTCGTGGCGCGTCCGCCCCGCCGCCGGCACGACCGTGCTCGCCGGCGACCGGGTCCGGGTCGTCGACCGCGACAACCTCGACCTCGTCGTCACCCCGACCGACATGCCCAGCACCACCCCCGCACCGGAGGAACCCCAGTGAGCCCAGTGACCATCGGCCTCGTCCTCGCGCTCGGCCTGCTCGCCGCGATCGCCGTGTCCTCGATCCGGATCGTGAACGAGTACGAGCGCGGGGTGATCTTCCGCCTCGGACGGGTCACCGGCGCCAAGGGGCCCGGCCTGTTCTTCATCGTCCCCATCGTCGACAAGATGGTGAAGACCAACCTGCAGACCGTCACGATGGACATCCCGCCGCAGGACGTCATCACCAAGGACAACGTCACCGTCAAGGTCAACGCCGTGACGTACTTCAACGTCACGGACCCGGTGAAGGCGGTGGTGAACGTCCAGAACTACCTGTTCGCCACGAGCCAGGTGGCACAGACGACGCTCCGGTCGATCGTCGGTCAGGTCGACCTCGACGAGCTCCTCGTCAACCGCGACGAGATCAACGACAAGCTCCAGCAGGTCATCGACGAGCTCACCAACCCCTGGGGCGTGAAGGTGACCCTGGTCGAGGTCAAGGACGTCGAGCTCCCCGAGGCGATGCGGCGCGCGATGGCCCGGCAGGCCGAGGCGGAGCGCGACCGGCGCGCCAAGGTCATCCACGCGATGGGCGAGTTCGAGGCGGCGAAGCAGCTCGCCGAGGCGGCGACCGAGATGGCGACGGCGCCGGGAGCCATGCAGCTGCGGCTGCTGTCGACGATGACCGAGGTCGCCGGCGACAACAACTCGACGCTGGTCTTCCCGGTCCCGATGGAGCTGCTGCGCTTCCTCGACGCCGCGACCTCGGCGATGGACGCCCGCGCCACCGACGCGTGAGGGCGCGCGGGCGCACCTCCGAGCGGCCGGGCGGCCAGGAGAGCTCCGGTAGGCTCCTCGCCCCCGACGTATGAGAGGTCCCCGCAGGTGACCGCGGCCGCCCCCCGCCCCACGCCGGGCCGCCGGAGGACGCGTCGAGCGCTGGCCATCGCGACCGGCCTGGTGCTCGCCGTCGCGCTCGTCAACGTGCTGTTCGGGGGCGGTCTCGCCACCGCCCAGGAGGACACGGGCGAGGCCGCCGACGATGGCCTCCTCCAGCGCGGCGCGCAGATCTTCGGGGCCCAGTGCGCCCTGTGCCACGGGGAGAACGGTCGCGGGCTGCCCGTCGACGGGCCGGACGGCGGACCGCCGCTCATCGGCGTGGGACCCGCCTCGGTCGATTTCATGATCCGCACGGGGCGCATGCCGCTCGACAACGCCAACGAGCGCATGCGGCACCGCGAGCAGCAGATGAGCGACCAGGACCGCCGCGCCGTCGTGGCGTACGTGACGAGCCTCGCGCCCGGCGAAGGCCCGGGCATCCCCGACATCGACGGCTGGGAGGAGGCCGACCTGTCGCGTGGGCTCGAGCTGTTCACGACCCACTGCGCCGCGTGCCACGGCCCGACGGCCGCCGGCATCGCGGTCGGCCAGCGCGACATCTCGTCCAACCTCGACATCGCCACCCCGCTCGAGATCGCGGAGGCCATCCGCAGCGGCCCCGGGGTGATGCCGGCGTTCAACGACGAGATCCTGCCGGAGGACGACGTCGAGGCGATCGTCGCGTGGGTGCGTGATCTGCGCGAGCGCGACTCGCCCGGCGGGCTCGCGCTCGGGCGCAGCGGCCCGGTCTCGGAGGGCTTCATCGCGTGGGCGCTGGGGCTCGGCCTGCTGATGATCGTGATGTACCTGCTCGGCGAGAAGGCCGACGAGGACGGAGACGACCATGGCCGAGCCTGACCGCTTCCCTCCGGCCACGCCGGCGGGTGGGCAGACCAAGGCCGACCGGTGGCGGCGGCAGCGCGAGCGCGAGGACCGCGCCGCGCGCTGGGCCGCCGTCTGCTTCCTCGTCGCCATCGTGGCCGCCCTGTCGCTGTTCGCCGTCTACGTCTCCGGCGGCCAGGTGCAGCTCGAGGGGCTCGCGCTGTTCGTCGCCTTCGCGGGGGTGGGCCTCGGCATCGCCATCTGGGTGCGCGTCATCGTCGGCCACGAGGAGGTCATCGAGGAGCGCTACCCCATGCGCTCCGACGACGCCGAACGCGAGGCCTTCGAGGAGCTCTACGAGGCGACGTTGGGCGAGGCCGGTGTGGGCGGCCGCCGACGCTTCCTCGTGCGGCTGCTGACCGGCGCGGGGGCGTCGCTGGGGCTCGCGCTGCTCATCCCGATCCGCTCGCTCGGCCCGGGGCCCGAGAACGACCTCTTCCGTACCGAGTGGGACGCGGGCGCGCGCGTCGTCGACGCCGAGGGCGAGCCACTGCGGGCCGAGGACATCTCGCCGGACCAGGTCGTGACGGTCTTCCCCGAAGGCGCGACGGGGTCGGCCGACTCGCAGGCGATCCTCGTCGGGCTCCGGACGGACGTCGAGACCGACCTCCGTCAGCCGACGGTCGATGGCATCGTCGTCTACTCCAAGATCTGCACCCACGCCGGCTGCCCGGTGGGGCTCTACCGCGCCGCCGTCGGCGAGCTGCTGTGTCCCTGCCACCAGTCGACGTTCGGCGTCTACAACGGGGCCGTGGTCCTCTCGGGTCCCGCCGGCCGCCCGCTCCCCCAGCTCCCGATCGCGCTCGACGACGACGGCTACCTCGTCGCCCTCGGCGACTTCGTCGAGCCCGTCGGACCGTCGTTCTGGAACATGACGCGAGGAGGTGGGTCGTGACGACGACCGACGAGCCCCGCCACCGGTCCGCGCTCGACGACGTCGCGCGCTGGCTCGACGACCGGCTCCGCCTGGCCGAGGGATCGCGCCGGTACTGGCGCAAGGCGTTCCCCGCCCACTGGTCGTTCCTGATCGGTGAGGTCGCGCTCTTCTCGCTGGTCGTGCTGCTGTTCACCGGCACCTTCCTCGCGTTCTTCTACGTGCCCGACACCCGGCTGGTCGTGTACGACGGCCCGTACGTACCCCTGCAGGGCCAGGAGATCTCGGCCGCCTTCGACTCGACCCTGCGGCTGTCGTTCGAGGTCCGGGGCGGGTTGGTGATGCGCCAGATCCATCACTGGGCGGCGCTCGTGTTCGTGGCCGCGATCACCGTGCACATGCTCCGGGTCTTCTTCACGGGAGCCTTCCGCCGCCCCCGTGAGCTCAACTGGGTGATCGGTGTCCTGCTCCTCCTGCTGGCCTTCGGCGCCGGCTTCACGGGCTACTCGCTCCCCGACGACCTGCTCTCCGGCACGGGCCTGCGCATCGGCTACTCGGTGCTGCTCGGCATCCCGTTCGTCGGGCCGCTCATCGGCTTCATCGGCCTCGGTGGCGAGTACCCCGGCACCGACGTGCTGGGCCGCCTGCACATCCTCCACGTGATGCTGCTGCCCGCCGGCCTCATCGGCCTCGTCACCGCGCACCTCGTGATCCTCGTCCGGCAGAAGCACACCCAGAAGCCGTCGCGGAAGGCGACCAACGACAACGTGGTGGGCGAGCCGCTCTTCCCGCACCAGACCCTGACCTCGCTCGCGCTGTTCGCCTTCACGATCGCGGTGCTCGCGCTCCTCGGGGGCCTGTTCGAGATCAACCCGGTGTGGCTCTACGGCCCCTACGAGCCCTTCCAGGTGTTCGCCCCGGCCCAGCCCGACTGGTACATGGGCTGGCTCGAGGGGATGCTGCGGCTGTGGCCCAACTGGGAGTTCACCGTCCTCGGCCTCACGATCCCGTCGACGTTCCTCCCGGGGGTGATCCTGCCCGGCCTGATCTTCACCGTCGTCGGCGCGTGGCCCTGGATCGACGCCCGCTGGATCACGAAGGACCACGACGAGCACCACCTCCTGCAGCGGCCGCGCGACGTGCCGCTCCGCACCGGCATCGGCGTCGGTGGGTTGGTGTTCCTGCTGTCGATCTTCATCGCCGGCGGCAACGACGTGCTCGCGTCGAACACCTCGACGGGGCTCCAGACGATCACGGCGATCCTGCGCGTCGCGACGATCGCCGTCCCGTTCCTGATCGGCTGGATCGCCTACCGGATGGCGCGCGGCCTGAAGGAGAACGAGCTCGCCGTGACGGCGGCCGACCCGACCCGGACGGAGCCGGCGTCGGGTCCGCCGCGGTAGCCGGGCGACCCGTGGGGACCTTCCACCGCTGGCTCGGGATCGCGATCGTCGTCGCCCTGGCGCTGATCGCGCTGTCCGGGCTGCTGCTGCGGATCGCGGGGCGTCGCGAGGCACCGAAGCTGTTCTGGGGGCTGCAGCACTACACGGAGAACGTGCTCGTGGTCCAGGTCGTCACCGGCCTGATCCTGCTCTTCCTGGGGCGGCGGGTCGTCGGCGGGCCGCTGGTGTGGCTGCACTACCTCTACGGCTCCCTGTTCCCCCTGATCGCGATCGTCGGCGGACGCATCGCGGGGCTGCGCCGCGAGGAGCGCGAGTACGTCGGCATCGCCTGGGGCGCGTTCTTCGCGTTCGGTCTCACCTCGCGCGCGCTCATGACGGGTCTCGGGATCGGCATCTAGTCGTCGCCGAGCGCGCGGTGGATGAGGGCGCGGGCGGAGGAGACGAGCCGGTCCCGGTCGACGTCGGCCTCGTAGAGGATCGTGTGGTGCAGCGTCCCCTCCAGCGCGAAGTACAGCAACGTCGCGGTGGTCTCGGGGTCGTCGACCTCGAACACCCCCTCGGCCGCGCCCTGGCGGATCGCCGCGATGAGCAGGTCCAGCATCTGGCCCGTGGCCTCGCGGTAGACCTGCTTGGACTCCTCGTCACCCGTCTCGGTCGCCATCACGGCGATGACCCAGCGGTGGCTGAGGTCGTAGTCGATCACGGCCTCCACGACGGCGTCGGCGGTGCCCCACCAGTCCCCCGACTCGAGGTCCGCGAGGCCGGCCACGACCATGGCCGTCATCTCCTCGAGGCAGCGCGCCTTCAGCGCCCCGACGAGCTGCTCCTTGGAGGCGAAGTACAGGTAGACGGTGCCCTTGGCGACGCCGGCACGCGCCGCCACGCGATCGATCGTCAGCCCGGCCACGCCCTCGTCCTCGACCACGCCCTCGGCGGCGTCGAGCAGCTCCTCGCGTCTGTCACCTCGCGCCACCACGCTCCCGTCCGGTCGCCCGGACGGGAGCCTACGGCCGCGCACGACCGGCCGCGGACCCGGTGCCGGTCAGCAACCCGGCGAGCTCGCCGGCGAGGCGGACGAGCGCGGCCTCGAGCCGGCGCGTGAGCGACCAGGACAGCAACGGTCGGTCGCGGCCCTCGGCGTCCACCGACAGGAGCACGGCGGTGCCGCCGTCCCACGGGCTGAGCGACAGGCACACCTCGACCGTTGCCCCGTCGGGGCCGACGCCGGTCGCGGTGACGGTCGTCCGGACGACCCGGGTGGTGGTGACCACCACCGGCTCGGACCAGCGGGGCACGCCGAGGCGGAGCACGGCACGGGCGCCGGGTTCGTCCCACCGTCCCGCGTCGAGACGGTGCAGCTCGGGCAGCCAGGTCGACGGATCGACGTCCGCGAAGACGTGCTCCACGACGGTGGCGATGGGGTGGGGCAGGTGCGTGGTGGCGGTCGCGTACACGGGGTCCTCCGGGGGTGCAGGTTATGACTGACGGTCAGTCACCATACTGACCGCCGGTCATTCCGTTGTCAAGTGGCCCTCCTGACCCGGCGCCGTCCCGGTCGGCGTGCCACGGCCCGCCGACCGGGATGCCCGGGATGGGAAGCTCCAGAGCGTCCGTAGGGTTGTCCCTGACCCCCCCGACAGGATCCCCGTGCCCACGCGCTTCGCCCTCACGTTCGACTACCTGTGCCCGTTCGCGCGCAACGCCAACGAGTTCGTCCTCGAGGGCCTGCGCGCCGGCGCCGACTGGGACGTGACGTTCACGCCCTACAGCCTCGCCCAGGGCCACGTCGCGGAGGGTCAGCCCGACGTCTGGGACGCCGACGACCCCACGACCGTCTCCGGCATCCACGCCCTGCTGGTGGGACTCGCGGTCCGGGACGCCTTCCCCGACCACTTCCTCGACGTCCACGAGGCGCTCTTCGCCGCCCGCCACGACGCGGGCAGGGATCTCAAGGACGCCGACGTCCTGCGCGACGTCCTCGCGTCGGTCGGGCTCGATCCGGAGGTCGTCCTGGCGGCCGTCGTCAACGGCGAGCCGTTCGACACCCTGCGCAAGGAGCACGAGCGCAACGTCTCGGACCACGACGTCTGGGGCGTCCCGACGTTCATCGCCGGCGATCGCGCCGTGTTCATCCGCCTCCTGGACCGTCCCGCCGGCGACGGCGCGGCCGCGATCGAGCGCATCGAACGCATCGTCGAGCTCGTCGCGGACGTCCCCGACCTCCACGAGTTCAAGCAGACGGACCTGCCCGTCTGACCCGGACACCCGGCACCCGGACCGGACATCCCGGGCGTCGGTCGGGACGGCCGATCCAGGACTAGTCCGGTCTCGTCACCTCGGAACCCCCACGGCAGGTCAGGTGACGCGCCGTGTCCGGGAGCATCCTGCGAGTGACCCCCCGGAGGATGCTCCCCCTGATGAGACGGTTCCGCGCCACCCTCGCCGCGACCGCGGCCGCCGCCCTGGCGCTCTCGACCCTCGCCTCCCCGGCGCTGGGGCTGTCGCTCACCGGCACGCTCGACTCGCTCGTCTCGACGATCGAGGCCGAGGCCGACGCGGCCGTCGCCGACGCCGTCGACTGGGGCGACGCCTGGGCCGCCCACGTCACCGCCCCGTTCGACGGGTCCGACGAGGCCGGTCGCTACGACGACCCGTTCTTCCTCAACTGGGCGACCTTCCTCCCCGCCTACCCGATGACGGACTACACCCCGTCGACCGAGAACGAGTGCACCCCCGGCAACATCCAGTGCGTGGACAACGTCATCCGCGAGATGACCAAGCGCTACGAACGGCTCGGGTGCGACCACAACGCCGTCTTCGCGCTCGTCTACCTCCGCACCACCGAGGAGTACAAGCGCTACTGGGAGACCGGCGCCTTCGACGACCCGACGTGGCTCAACCACTACGACGCCGTCTTCGGCCAGTTCTACTTCGACGCCTACGACGACTGGTACGGCAAGGACGGGGCGGCGACCCCGCCGGCGTGGCGCATCGCGTTCCACGCGGCGGACACGCGTGAGGTCACGGGGATGGGCAACATCTTCCTCGGCATGAACGGCCACATCCGTCGCGACCTCCCGTTCGTGCTCGAGGCCATCGGGCTCACCAACGAGGACGGCACCACCCGCAAGGCCGACCACGACCGGGTGAACGAGTTCCTCAACCACGTCAGCACCTACGTCATGGACGAGGCCGCCGCCCACCACGACCCGTCGATCGACGACGGGATCGACGTGCCCTACACGACCGTCGACCAGACCGCATCGATCCACGCGATCGTGGAGTGGCGCGAGGAGGCGTGGCGCAAGGCCGAGATGCTGCTGAACGCCTCCACCCCCGAGGAGCGCGACCGCATCGCCGCCTGGATCGAGAACGAGGCCGCCGCGTCCGCCCTCGCGATCCGCCACCTGTTCACGCAGGACAGCTCCGAGATCCGCGACGCCCACTGCGGAGCCTGGCTGGCCGGCACCTGAGCCCGTCGCGGCCGGCGGGGACGTGCCTCCCGTCGCCGGACCGCCGGCGGAGTTCGGACCCGACGAGGGCGCCACGGGGGGCGCCCTCGTCACCTGCGTCCGGTGTGTCAGCTGGCCCCGAGGAGCTCGCGGGCGCGGTCGATGTCGTCGCAGATGACGACGAGTCGCGAGCCCGACGCGATGTAGGCCTGCTCGACGTTGATGTCCGCGTCGGCGAGCTGACGGCAGGCCTGGCCGAGGGCGCCGGGCTCGTCGGGCAGGTCGGCGATGCAGACGTCGCGTGCCGCCTTGACGTCGAAGCCGGCCTCGGTGAACGCCTCGAGGGCCAAGCGGTCGTCGTCGACGAGCAGGTGCACGATGCCCTTGCCCTGCCCGGTGAAGGCGGACAGCGCCTCGATGTTGATGCCGGCGGCGCCGGCGGTCTCGCCGAGTCGGGCCAGGACTCCGGGCTCGTCGTCGGGGATGATCACGAGGTCCTTGCGCATCGTCGGTCTCCTTCGAGGTGGCTCCCGGGTGGCTCTCCGGAGGGGCAGGCTAGCGGCGCCGACGGAGCCCCGGTCGGGCGGCGCCGGGGCCGCCCGGCACGTTCGACGGTCCCTCCGGCCGGGGCTACACTCCGGCCCGCGCCCGCCTCGTCGGGCGCTTCTTCCGAGGTAGCTCAATTGGCAGAGCAACCGGCTGTTAACCGGTAGGTTGCGAGTTCGAGTCTCGCCCTCGGAGCCCCGCTCCCCCCGCCCCGCCCGCCTCCGGTGTCGTGTCCCGGATGTCCGAAGAGGGCCTGCTCGCCCGGGCGTCGAACCTCCTCCTCGACGAGGAGGACACGGTGGGACACCGGCGGGCGTCGTGGTTGGCGATGGTCGTGGCGGCGGCGGGCATCTCGGCCACGCCGGCGGCCGAGGAGTGGTCCGCGTCGGCGGGGGGCTGGGTCTCCGGTGACGTGGCGTACGTCGAGACCATCGCCGAGGAGGCCGGTGGCGCCGTGGACGCCGTCCTCCACGACGACCTCCTCTACGTGACGTCGTTCCGGTCGTTCTCCATCTACGACGTGAGCGACCCCGGCGACCCCGAGCGTCTCGCGACCGAGCCCGTGATCGGCGGGCTCTACAACGAGCAGCCGCAGACGAACGGCGAGATCCTCCTCATCAGCCGCGACGTCCAGCCCGTGCCGCCGAGCGAGCACGCCCGTCGCGGTGCCGCGCTCGACATCTACGACGTCAGCGATCCGACCTCGCCGGAGCACCTCGCCACCTACCACGCGCGGATGACCGGCGAGGCGATCCCGCCCCTGCCGTTCCAGCGCACCGAACGCGACCACCTCTGGACCTGCGTGCTCGACTGCACCTTCGCGTACAGCGCCGGCGGCACGATCCTCGACCTCAGCGACCCGTCCGCACCCGAGCACGTGGGGCGCTGGACGGACGTGGCGCCGCACAAGGACGCCAACTCGATCCACCACGTCGGCGAGGTCGCGCCGGGCATCGTGCTGACCGGCGGGCTGCCGATGTACGTCCTCGACGCCAGCGTCGACCCGGCGGACCCCGTGGTCCTCGCGACGTTCGCACCGGCCACGACGATGGCCGACCCCGTCATCGAGGACCCGTTCACGTTCTACCGCGGGAACCCGGAGACGCTGCCGGCGCGCTCGTCGTGGCCCGGCGGGCTCGAGGGCCGGCTCGCGGTCGTCTCGATGGAGACCCCGCTCGTCGGCAACTGCACCGAGCGCGCCGGCGACGTGCAGACGTTCCGTGCCGTGGGTTGGGGGGAGGCCGGGGAGGAGCCGCGGTTCGTGCCGGCCGACCGCTTCGTCCTCGACACCAACGGCACCTACACCGACGGAGCTCCGCCGCACAACGTCTGGGGCTGCTCCGCCTACGGGATGCAGGTGCACCCGGACTTCGGACCGACCGGCGGGACCACCGCCGTCGCGTTCTTCGAGCACGGCATCCGGGTCCTGGACGTCGACCAGCACGGCGACATCACCGAGCGGGGCGGGTTCGTGCCGGTCGGCGGGGTCTCGACCGCGCCGCGCTGGCTCGGCGACGGCTACCTCTACGTCACCGACATCCACCGCGGCGTCGACATCCTCCGCGTCGCGTGACCCCGCCGGCGCACGCGGCGTGCGGATCCGGCCCGACCGTGAGCACGCCAGTGACCGTGAGCAGCCCGTCCCCGGATGCGGGGCGGAACTGCTCACGGTCGCGGTGCTGCTCACGGTGGGGGCGCTACCCCCGCGCTGACTCCGGCGGGACGGTGCGCTGCGCGGTCACCGGGTGAGGACCAGCTTGCCGAAGAGCTCGCCCCCGTCCATCCGCTCGAACGCCCGGCGCCCGTCCTCCATGGCGTAGGTGTCGTCGATCAGCGGCCGCACGCCGGTCGCGTCGCAGAACGACACGAGCCGCTGCAGCTCGTCCTTGGTCCCCATCGTGGAGCCGACGACCCGGAGCTGACGGTAGAAGACGTGGGTCAGCTCCGCCGGCGGGTTCGGCCCGCTCGTGGCGCCGGCGACGACGATGACCCCGCCGCTCACGAGCGACCGGACCGAGTGCTTCCACGTCGCCTCGCCGACCGTCTCGAGCACCGCGTCGACGCGCTGCGACAGACGCTCGCCGGAGGCCACCCCCTCGTGGGCGCCGAGCTCGAGGGCGCGGGCGAGCTTGTCCTCGTCGCGGCTCGTGACGGTCACGTGGAGACCGGCCGCGCGCGCGAGGAGCAGGGCCGCGGTGGCCACGCCCCCGCCGGCGCCCTGGATGAGGACGCGGTGCCCCGGGCGCAGCTCCCCCTTGGTGAACAGCATCCGGTAGGCCGTGAGGTAGGCGGTCGGCAGACAGGCGGCCTCCTCGAACGACAGCCCGGGCGGCTTCGGGAGGAGGTTCCGCGCGGGCACGGCGACCTTCTCGGCGAAGGTGCCGTCGTGCTGCTCGGACAGGATGTTGAAGTCGT
>JAHWJY010000323.1 GCA_019348135.1 Actinomycetota bacterium | reverse complement strand
GCTCGAACGGGAAGCCGTCGAGCACGTGCAGCAGGACCAGGCAGCGCTCGATGTGTCGCAGGAACCGGTGCCCCAGCCCCTTGCCCTCGCTGGCGCCCTCGATGAGGCCCGGGACGTCGGCGAGGACGACGTCGATGGGGTGGCCGTCACCGCGGTCGCCGGCGCGCATCACCCCGAGGTGCGGGGTGAGCGTCGTGAACGGCCACGCCTCGACGCGCGGCTTGGCCGCGGACACCCGCGAGATGAGCGAGGACTTGCCGGCGCTGGGGTACCCGACGAGCCCGACGTCGGCGATGACCTTCAGCTCCAGCCGGAGCGAGCGCTCCGCCGCCTTCTCGCCGAACTCGGCGAACCGCGGCACGCGCCGGTAGCGGTTGGCGAAAGCCGCGTTGCCGCGTCCGCCGCGTCCGCCGCGCGCGGCGACGTAGCGCTGCCCAGGACGGACGAGGTCGGCGAGCACGGCCCCGGAGTCGCGGTCGCGGATCACGGTCCCGAGCGGCACCGGGATGAGCAGGTCGTCGCCGTCGGCCCCGGTGCGGTTGCCGCCCTCGCCGTGCCGGCCGTCGGGCCCGCGCTGGTGCGGGGCCCGGTGGAGGTCCAGCAGCGAGGTCACGTCCTCGGCGCCCACGAAGACGACGTCGCCGCCGTCACCACCGTCACCACCGTCGGGGCCGCCACGCGGGACGTGCTTCTCACGTCGGGTCGAGGCCGCGCCGTTGCCACCGTCGCCACCACGGGCGTGGACGGTCACCTCGTCGACGAACTCGACCGACACCGGATGCTCCTCGGGGGGCTGACGCGACGAGGGCGGCCACGTGGCCGCCCTCGTCGATGTGATGTGTGTCGCGGCTGTCGGTCAGGCGTCGACCGGGTCCACGTTGGCGAACGTCCGCGCGCCGCTCTTGCGGAAGCGGACCGACCCGTCGACGAGCGCGAACAGCGTGTCGTCACCGCCGCGGCCGACGTTCTCGCCCGGGTGGATCTTGGTGCCGCGCTGGCGGACCAGGATGTTGCCCGCGCGCACGACCTCGCCGCCGTACTTCTTGACGCCGAGACGCTTGGCGTTGGAGTCGCGGCCGTTGTTGGAGGAGCCGCCGCCCTTCTTGTGTGCCATGTCGTCTACCCCTTCGGTCGCCGCGCCCTGGGCGCCGGGACCGACCCCGTGGTTCAGATGGAGTCGATCTTGATGGTGGTCTGGTGCTGGCGGTGGCCACGACGCTTGTGCTGCCGCGACTTGTTCTTGTAGGTGAAGACCCGGATCTTCTCGCCCTTGCCGTGTCCGGTGATCGTCGCGGTGACGGCGCGCTCACCGATGTCGGTGCCGGCGGTGACCGCACCCTCGTCGTCGACGATCATGACCGGGCGGAGCTCGACGGTGTCGTCGACCTCGCCGGCCAGCTTCTCGACCGTGAGCGTCTGGCCGGGCTCGACCCGGTACTGCTTGCCGCCCGTCGCGATGACCGCGTACACGGTGGCCTCCTGCTCGTCGTCGCCAGCCGGCGCGCAGCACGAGAACGCGCAGCACCGTGGCGGGGGATGTGAGGTGGGACGTCGAACGGTGCCCTGCACAGGGCACCGCGAGGGGGGAGCGTACCGGCTGCCCGCGGGAACGGTCAACCGGCGCGGCTCCCCTACCCTGCCGGCCGTGTCGACCACAGCCGCCCCGATGCCGCCCGCCTGCGCCGCGCAGTCGCGGCTCCTCGACGAGCCGCTGCCCGGCACGGGGCCCGAGGCGATCGGGTGGCTCGTGATCGAGCAGCCGGGCGCGTGGGGACACGACGCCGTGGTCGAGAGCGACCTCGACCCGGCCATCGCGGAGGTGCTCGCGGAGCGGGTCGCCGACCTGCCGGTCCGGATCCAGATCGTCCGGCGACCGAACCACCGGAGGTCCGTCCAGCGTGCCGTGTTCCTCGCGCACGCCGGCCCGGACCGGACCTGGATGCGACGCATCGCCCTGGCCGACACACGCCAGCTCCTGGACATCGACGTCGCCTCGCTGCTCTCGCCGGTCGAGCCGGAGGTCGGCGAGCCCGAGCCGGAGCCCCTCTACCTCGTCTGCACCCACGCGAAGCGGGACCAGTGCTGTGCGTTGTGGGGCCGTCCCGTGGTCACCGCCCTCGAGGAGCGACGGCCACGGCAGGTGTGGGAGAGCTCGCACGTGGGCGGGCACCG
>JAHWJY010000322.1 GCA_019348135.1 Actinomycetota bacterium | reverse complement strand
CCTCGTCCTCGTCGCGCCACTCGCGGTAGACCTTGAGGTAGCCCTCGAACTTCAGCACCTGCCCCGTCACCCGGAAGGTCAGATCGGTCCCGTCGGGCTCCGTCCCCACGACGTCGGCGGACACGCGGTCGAAGATCGCCTGCGCCATCTGGGTCGCGACCGTGCGCTTCCAGATGAGGTCGTAGAGCTTGAACTGGTCGTCCTTGAGGTGCGTGCGCACCGACTGCGGGGTGCGGGCGACCACGGTCGGGCGGATGGCCTCGTGGGCCTCCTGTGCCCCCTTCGCCTTGGAGGTGTAGGCGCGGGGCGAGCCGATCGTGAACCGCTCGCCGTACTTCTCGGCGACGAGCGCGTTGATGTCGCGGAGCGCCGTGCCCGAGAGGTTCACCGAGTCGGTACGCATGTAGGTGATCAGGCCCTCCTGCTCACCCGAGCCGAGACGCACGCCCTCGTAGAGCTGCTGCGCGACGGCCATCGTCTGGCGCGCCGAGAACCCGAGCTTGTTGGCGGCGTCCTGCTGCAGCGTGGACGTCGTGAACGGTGGCTTCGGGTTGCGCTTGGTCTCCGACCGTCGGACCTCGGCGACGCGGTAGTCGAGCGCCTCCGCCCGACCCTTCAGCTCCGTCGCGGCCGCCTCGGAGTCGACCAGCAGCAGCTTCTCGAGCGCCGCCGGGTCGGCCTCCTTCTTGTCGAGGTCCTTCGGCGTCGCGAGCCGCTTGCCCCCGACATCGTGCAGCTTCGCGTCGATCGTGGGGTCCCGGTCGTCCTCGCGGGCGAACGCGCCGGCGAAGTCCCAGTACTCCTGTGGCACGAACGCCCGGATCTCGTCCTCGCGGTCGACGATGATCCGCAGCGCCACCGACTGCACGCGGCCCGCCGAGATGCCGGAGGCCACGGTGCGCCACAGCACCGGCGACAGCCGGTAGCCGACGATGCGGTCCACGGCGCGGCGCGCCTGCTGGGCGTCGACCAGCGCGGTGTTGAGCCGGCGGGGGTTCTGGAACGCCGCGAGGATGGCGTCCTTGGTGATCTCGTCGAACGTCACCCGGTTCGTCGTGTCGAGGTCGAGGTCCAGCACCTCGGCGACGTGCCAGGCGATCGCCTCGCCCTCGCGGTCGAGGTCCGGCGCGAGCCAGACGGTGGTCGCGTCCTTGGCCGCCTTGCGGAGAGCGGCGACGTGCTTCGCGGAGTTGCCCGGCACCTCGTAGACGAGGTGGCAGCCACCGCCGTCCTCGACCTCGATCGCGAAGTTCGACTTCGGGAGGTCGCGGATGTGCCCGTACGACGCCAGCACCTGGAAGCGGTCGCCGAGGTACCGCTCGATGGTCTTGGCCTTCGCCGGGGACTCGACGATGACGAGGTTCTCGGCCACGCGGGCCACTCCTTACCTAGGGGGACGGACCGGCGGTGGTCGTCCGGAACGGGCCGTCCGTGCCGGGAAGGTGCGGGTACGGGACCGCCACGTCAACTACGCGGCGACGGTGCCGGGGCCCGGGAGGTGGCCCGGGGTCCCGTAGGGACCCCGGTGGGGCGCGGACGGATCGTGCACCTCCCGCGCACCGCCCCGGCAACGGAGCGGGTCCGACCGTGGCCCCGACCTTGGCCGGTCCAGGCACCCGCGCTAGCCTCCGCGCGCAGTGGCCGGCTCCTCACGGCCCGACCTCCTCGCGCGCCCCCACACCTTGCGAAGGGCTACCACCGTGTCCGCCATCCCGTACATCGCCGTCGCGGCCGCCATCACCGGTCTCGCGCTCGCGGCCTACTTCTCGAAGGTCGTCATGGCGGCCGACGAGGGCACCGACCTCATGAAGGAGATCGCGGCGGCCATCCGGGAGGGGGCCATGGCCTTCCTCCGACGCGAGTACCGCTGGGTGGCGGTGTTCGTCGCCGTCATGACGGTCGTGATCTTCGTCGTGCTGCCCTACGGTCGGCCGTGGGGGTCCATCGCCTACATCATGGGCGCGGTCTTCTCCGCCTTCGCCGGCTTCATCGGCATGCGCATCGCGACCGCCGCCAACGTCCGGACCGCGAACGCGGCCCGGCAGGGCGCCGCCCAGGCGCTCCCCCTCGCGTTCCGCGGCGGCGCCGTCATGGGCTTCACGGTCGCCGGCCTCGGCCTCCTCGGCATCGCGCTCGCCTACATCGTGTTCGTGCAGATCCTGCGGGTCGCCGACGC
>JAHWJY010000128.1 GCA_019348135.1 Actinomycetota bacterium | reverse complement strand
TCGCCAGCGCGAGCGCGGCGAGGCCCGCGAGCAACGCCGGCGCGAGCGCCCACCCTTGCGCGTCGGTGCGTTCGGTGTCGCCCGGCGCGGAGACGAGGAGGAGTGCGGCGCGGTGGACCGGCCCGGCCACCAGCTGGCGCACGGCCGGTCTCCGCCCGGCGGCCACCGCCCACACCGCGTGGTCGAGCACGGCCACGACGTACACGCCGACCGTCAGGAACGCGCCGACGAGCGCGACCGCCGCGAGTGGGTGCATGCTCGTCGCGGTCACGCCGGGGCCCCGGCGACCGACGCGATGGCCGCGGCCTCAGGCAGGTCGAGATCGAGGCTGACGATCGTGGTGACGGCGTCGCCCCACTCCATCCCGGTGACGAGGTCCGGCAGGAGCGGCAGCGACCGGGACGTCGGACTGCTGTCAGGCTCGAGCCGGCCCCGTGGCGACTCGACGGCGCCCGATCCTCCCGTGCGACGGCTGCCGGCGCGCGCGGCGAGCTCCAGCGCCTGCTCCGCCTCGGCGAGCCGCTGTCGCCAGCGCGCGGCCGCGTCGCCGTCATCGTGGCAGATGGTCTCGAACCCCAGCTCCACGTACGCCGGATCGCTCGACCGGAGGTCGTCGGGGATGCCCGATGCCCGGCTGACGGGGCCGAGTCCGAGTCCGCCCAGCTCCGAGGCATCGAGCGCCGCGACCCCGTGGTGCTGCCGACCGGTGACGAGCGGGTGGGTCAGCCACCGGCCGAGCGCCCGCACCGCGGCCGCGTCGCCTGGCTCGGCACGTTCCGCCAACGCCAGCGTGCGCAGCGACAGCGCGTCGAGCCCGGCAACCCGCGCGGCCTCGGACGCCCACCGCAGCAACGACCGGGCGCGGGCGACCTCGAGCTCGGCGATGGGGACCGGCTCGTGGAGCGCACGCCAGAACGGGTCATCGAGTGCCCGCGCCTCGCCGTCTCCGTACGGGTTCGTGCCGAGCTCGAACCGGTGCACCAGGTCGCCTGCGAAGGTCACCCGGGCGGTCAGGCCGTCCGGGAAGCCGGAGAACAACGGGCCGACCGGCACGGGCAGGACGTCGAGCGTCAGCCCATCACGGTCGTCCTCACGGGTCGCCATCGGCCGGCCGTAGGGCACGCCACCCGTCATGCCCGCGCCACCCTGGCCGTAGGGGCCTTCGCCCCGCCACGGTGCCGGTTCGATGTCCGGCCGCACCGGCGGCTCGGACGGCTGGCTGCCGCGGAGCAGGGCGTGTTGCACGTCGACGAGGGCGCTCGCCACATCCCCGCCTCGGTGGACCGGGGCGTCCGCGAAGGGGTGTGGGGGAGGGGCGAGAGGATCGTCGAGCCACAGGACCGTCGCGCGCGGCGTCGGCATGACGTCGTGGGCAGCGACCGCCGCATCGAGGAGCGTCTCCGGCAACCTGCCGGCGATCAGCAGGACGCTCGCCTGCCGGGGTGCCGACACCAGTCGCACACGGCCGTCGAGCCGGAGCGTCTGCACGGCCTCGCGGGTCTCGGCCCCCGCGACGGCGAACACGGGGACCGGCGCACGGGTGGCAACGTTCCGCAGCCAGCGCGTCACGCCCACTCGAGGCCCCGCTCGCGCCAGGCGTAGAGGATCCCGAGCAGCAGGATGGCGATGAACATGCCCATCTCAACGAAGGCGACGAGGCCCTCCCGGGCGAACACGACCGCCCACGGGTACATGTAGACCATCTCCATGTCGAAGGCCACGAACAGCAGCGCCATGGCGTAGTAGCGGGCGTGGTACCGGTTCCAGGCGTGGAACTCCGGCTCACCGCCGCCGGAGAAGGGCATCCGCTCGGGGGCCGTCAGCGGCTCGGCCGCGATGGCGACGCTCGTCCACCGCAGCACCAGCATCGCCGACGCCGCGCCGAGCAGGATCGTGAGCGCTGCGCCGAACGTCGCGAGCATGGTCAGACGTAGTCCTCGGGATCCTCCCGGAACGAATCGGCGCAGTCCTGGCTGCAGAAGTAGTACGTCGTGCCGTCGTGGTCTGCCGTGTCGACGGCGTCGTTCGGGTCGATCGTCATGTTGCAGACGGGGTCGGTGACCATGGCGTTCGTTCTCCTCATCTCGACCGGGGACTACCCGACCGTAGTACGGGTGTTCCGGGTCATGCCGTGGCCTTCCGGCCGCGCATCCACGAGGTCGTCCTCGTCTCGGCTCGGCCACGCTCGCTGACAGCGACCAACGACCAGGGAGGACCAGAGGGCCATCCGACACTGTGTGGAGTCGTGCCGCCGGTGCGAGGACGCCTGCCGCAAGCTCCTCGATGCTGCCGGCTGATTGCTGCGCACGGCGTGGGTGGCGTCGGCCGCCGCCCGCGTCCTTATCCGGTCAAGCGTCGGAGATCAGTCGGCCGCTCCGATGGCTGAGCAGATGTCCGACGTCGCGCAGTCGCTGGGCTCGAGGACATCGAGTCGACGACGGACGCGCCGGAGCTCGTCGCGCGCCCGACGGAGATCGTCGAGACGCCGATCGATGTCCTCGAGCCGTTCGTCCACGAGGCCGGCGACGTGGGCACACGGCGTCCGGCCATCGTCGCGGATCGCGAGCACCTCGCCGATCTGCGCGAGCGTCAGGCCGGCAGCCTGTGCCCTCCGGATGAACGCCACCCGGTCGGCGGCCTCCCGGGAGTAGTCGCGGTAGCCGGTGCCGGTTCGAGCTGGCGGCGGCAGAAGACCTGCGCGTTCGTAGTAGCGCAGCGTCGACGTCGGCGTGTCCGTCGCGACGGCCAGCTCCCCGATGCGCACGGTGTCCTCCTCGCCGCTTGACCTTGCACCATGGTGAAGGGTCTACCGTCGGAGCCACGAACGCAAGGAGACCTCCATGGACGTGACGTTGCTGTACTTCGACGGCTGCCCCGGCTGGCAGGCGACGGCCGAACGACTCGAGACACTCACCGACGAGTACGGCTTCCAGCTCGCCTACCGCAAGGTCGACACGCCCGAGGAGGCCGAGGCGCTGTCGTTCCGGGGTTCGCCGACGGTCGTGATCGACGGTCGCGATGCGTTCGCGCGAGGCGATGAGCCGGTCGGACTGTCGTGCCGTCTCTACCAGACCCCCGACGGGCAGGCCGGCGCACCCACGGTCGAGCAGCTCCGCGAGGTCCTCGATGGCCGGTGACGGCCCCACGCCGGCACTGCGTCCGGCTCCGATCGCGGCGGGCGGGAGGGAAGCGTGATGGTGGAGCGCTACGACAACCTGGTCATCGGTGGTGGCATGTCCGGGCTGCCGCTGGCACTGCGGGCGGCACGTCACGGCCGGACCGCGTTCGTCGAGCGTGAACTCCTGGGCGGGACGTGCCTGAACCGCGGGTGCATCCCGACCAAGACGATGATCGCGTCGGCGCAGCGCGCCCACGACGTCCGCCGCGCCGCCGACCTCGGCGTCCACACCGGCGAGCCCACCGTGGACCTCGCGGGCATCGTCGACCGCAAGGACGACGTCGTCGAGTCGATCCGGTCCGGCTCCTACCGCGCCGTCGGAAAGTCCGGCGACCTCGACTTCCTCACCGACCACGGCCGCTTCGTCGCCGAACGGCGCCTGCAGGTCGGCGAACGCACCATCGAGGCCGACCGGATTTTCCTCAACACCGGCACCCGGGACACCATCCCGGCGATCGACGGGCTCGACCACGTCGGCTACCTCACCTCCCGCACCATCCTCGACCTCCGCGAGATCCCCGACCACCTCGTCGTCGTCGGTGGCGGGTTCATCGGCACCGAGTTCGCGCAGATGTTCGCCCGGTTCGGCGCAAAGGTCACCCTCGTCCAGCGTGCCGATCGGCTCCTCCCGGCCGAGGATCCCGACATCTCCGCCGTCGTCGAAGAGGCGTTCACCGGCGAGGGCATCGACGTGCTCCTCGGCACCGCATGTGTCTCCGTGGCCGCCGACGGCGACCGCATCCGCGTCGGCTGCGAAGGCGCGGAGACCGACGAGCTCGTCGCGAGCCACCTGCTGATCGCGACCGGCCGCACCGCCAACACCGACGACCTCGGCATCGAACACCTCGACGTCACGGTCGACCCGCGCGGCTACGTCGGCGTCGACGACCGGCTCCACACCGACGCCGAGGACGTCTGGGCGCTCGGTGACCTCCGCGGCTACGACATGTTCACCCACACCGCACGCGACGACGCCGACACCGTCTACCGCACCGTCTTCAAGGACCAGGACCGCACCATCGCCGACCGGGTCGTGCCGCACGCGGTGTTCCTCGACCCGGAGGTCGCCGCCGTCGGACTGACCGAACAGCAGGCCCGCGACGCCGGCTACACGGTCGCCGTGGGCCGGCAGGAGTTCTCCGGGGTCGCCAAAGCCCGCGCCATCGGGCGGACCGCCGGGCACATCACCTTCGCCGCCGACGCCGAGACCGACCGGATCCTCGGCTGCCACATCGTCGGACCCGACGCCGGGAACCTCGTCCACGAGGCCGTCATCGCGATGGTCGCCGGCGTGACCTACTCCGCTATCGGCAACGCCATCCACATCCACCCGACCCTGGCTGAGGGGATGAACTCGGCCGCGGGTGGCGTCCACCGGCCGTCAACGGACGATTGAGTGCGTGATGCCGTTCGGGCTGACCTTGCGATCGGCTACGCGGGCTCGCCGGGCGCGCCGCTGGATCAGTGGCCGTGCGAGGCACTGTCGTCCGCGTGGGGGTGCTCATCGTCCGGAGCCTCGGACTCCGACGCGCGCTCGCGTCGGCGTTCCTCGACGGCGTCCGCCAGGCTCGTGTCGTGAGCGCCGTGTCCAGGTGACCCCAGGAGCCTGCCGTCGCTGGTGATGACGATGGGCTGCACCGCGCCGGTCATCAACGCCTCCATCCGATCGACGTTGTCCGGCTTCGTCAGGTCGGTGTCGCCGTCGAAGTCCCCGGGGCCGAGCTGCACGATCCCAGGACCATCCGTCGCGCGGACGTCCGTCTCCGTCTCGTCGTGGCCGTGGCTGCCGGTGTCTGCGTGGTCGGCCACAGGAGTCGCGATCGCGACCGTGCCGAGGCTCGCGACGATGGCGAGCGCTCCTAACGTCGACGAGGCCGCTGCGAGGCGGGGCCCGAGCGTGACGACCGCGATGGCGGCCAGCTCCAGCATGACCGTCGCAACGCCGGCGACCGCGATCGGCTCGACGCCGAGGCCGACCAGCGGTAGCCCGACGGTGCGTGAGACCGCCCACGCGCCGACCGCCGCGAGGTTCGTGAACGTCAGCAACTCGGCCGTGACGGCAGGCCAGCGGCGAGCGGTGCCGACGACGCTCAGCTGAACCGCTGCGACACCCAGGAAGGCGAGGGACAGGACCCACGAAAGGTCAAGGTGTGCGACGGCGGCGGCCACGTGAAGCACACCCGCCGCCGCCGTGAGCGTCACGCCGGCGGACGGAAGAGAGGTGCGTTCCACGGTCGCCCCTGGCTGGATGCGGCGCCGATCGCCGCGCTGGACCCTGGTTCGGAGCCCTTCCCCGCGGCGATGGGTCCGCGGCGTCCGTTCCTGCGACGGTTCCCGAGAGCTCGCGCCCGTGACTACTCGGTCTTCAGCTCGGCGAGGCGCTTGTCGGTCGAGTCGCGGAGCTCCTCGAGCTGCCGGATCTCGTCCTCGCGCGACCGTTGGCCCGGTCCGCAGCAGTCGCAGCCGCAGCCGCACGCCTGCTCGGCGTTCGTCACGGTCGGAAGCGTCCCGCATCCGCAGCTACATCCAGCCATCACTGTTCTCCTCATCGTCGGGTCGGGCGGACAACGGCACGAGCGTCGAGCGGCACACCGACGCTGTGGCGACGTCGCGGTCGAGCAGCGCGGCGATGTCGCCACGCAGCTGCTGCAACGTCGCGATCTGCTGGTCGAGCTGTGCGAGCCTCGCGGCGAGGAGCCTGTCGGCGTGCCCGCACGGGCACAGCCCACCGTCACGCACCTCGAGCAGCTGCCGGATGTCGTCGAGCGACAGACCGAACTGCTGTGCGTGTCGGATGAAGCGCAGTCGGTCGACGTCGCCTGCCCCGTAGCGGCGGTAGCCGTTGGCGTCACGATCGGCGTCCGGCAGCAACCCGATGCGCTCGTAGTAGCGCACTGTGTCCGCGCTCACGCCGCCGCGTTCGGCCAGGCGTGACACCGTCATCGTCGTTCCGAGCGTGTCCGTCATGGCCCTACCGTAGAGGGTTGGAGTCGACTCCAAGGCAAGCGTCACCGGCTGGCCGGACGGCCAGAGCCCTCGCGTTGAGGCTCCAGCAGGTGGAACCGCCTGTCTTCGACGACGACCGCGTCACCGATGAGGAGATCAGCGACCTCCTCGCCCAGGGCCGGGCTTCCGGTTCAGCAGGTCTCCGGCGGCGACGGCGCCGAGGGAGGTCGTGATGGTTGGCGGATGACGGTGCTGCGAGAAGGCGGCGTCGTCAAGATCCGCCCCGACGTATCCCCGACGCG
>JAHWJY010000321.1 GCA_019348135.1 Actinomycetota bacterium | reverse complement strand
CCCCGCCCGAGCGGATGGCGCAGGTCACCGGCACGATGATCGCCGTGATGATCGCCGCCGATGGGCTCGGCACCCCCCTCTTCGCGTGGCTCGCCGACCGGACGTCGGTCTCGGCGGCCTACCGCGCCGCCGGCATCGTCGTCCTCGTCTCGGCACTGGTCGGGTGGGTCGTCAAGGAGCGCACGCCGCTCGCCGCGGAGCTCGACGTCGACCCCACGGGACCCGGGAGCTGAGCCGCACCCCCGTCCGTGCGTGGGCGGTGGTCACAGCTCGATCGTCACGCCGAGCGCGTCGGCCACCTCGGCGGCGGTGGTGGCGTCGTCGCGGTGCAGCACACCGGTCATCCCGAGTGACCGGGCCACCTCGACGTTGCGATCGAGGTCGTCGACGAACACGCACGCCCCGGCCTCCAGGCCGAGCTCGTCGAGCGTCAGCTGGAAGATGGCCGGATCCGGCTTGCGCAGCCCGACCTCCCCGGAGATCACCAGCACGTCGAACATCTCGCCGAGCCGCTCCCGGGGGTAGGTGGTGGTCCCCCAGGAGTTCGACAGGAGGGCCGTGGCCGTCCCCTGTGCCCGCGCCTGCGCGACGATGTCCCAGACCCGCCCGGCGGGTCGCATCCCGTCGAAGAGACGCTCGACGATGCCGGTGGGAGGTACCTCGAAGCCGGCGTCGGCGAGCCGGGCGGCCAGCAGCCGGTCGAACTCGTCGTCGGGGATCCGGCCCAGCTCGATGCTGGCGACGAGATCGTCGCCCGTGTCGTCCGCCCGGTACGCGGCGAGGAGGAGCTCGAGGATCGTGCCCTTGGGGATGTCGTGCGCGCGCTCGTACGCACGGAAAGACCGTCCCACCGACCCCGTGAGGACGCCGCCGTAGTCGACGAGGAGCCCGCGGTCGGTCACCGTCCGGTCCCGGACATCGCCTCGCTCGCCTGCTCGAGGAGACGCAGCACGATGTCGCCGAACGGTCCCCACACCGACTCGGGGACGTCGCCGTAGGCGCCGGAGCGGTACCGGCCGTAGACGCCCTCGAGGATCACCGCGAGCTTCCACAGCCCGAACGCCACGTAGTAGTCGAGCTCCCCGATGTCCCGGCCGGACCGCTCGGCGTACCGCTCGGCCAGCTCCCGGCGTGTCGGGAAGCCGTCGACGATGGTCGGCGCGGACTGCAGCGGGACCAGGTCGTCCCCGGGCTCGGACCAGTACACCATGAGGAGGCCGAGGTCCGCCATCGGGTCACCGAGCGTGCACAGCTCCCAGTCGAGGACGGCGCGTAGCTCCCCCCGGGGCGACACGATGACGTTGTCGAGTCGGTAGTCGCCGTGGACGATCGCGGCCCGGCCCTGGTCGGGGATGGACGACACGAGCCGTCCGTGCACCTCGTCGATCGCCGGGAGGTCACGGGAACGTGCCTTGTGGTACTGCCCGTGCCAACGCTTCAGCTGCCGGGCGATGTAGTCCTCCTTGCGTGCGAGGTCACCCAGCCCGACGTCGTCGGGATCGACGGCGTGGAGCGCCACGAGCGTGTCCACCAGGGCGAACGCGACGGCGCGCCGGGCGTCGGCGTCGAGGTGCTCGCGGGCGGCCGCCGCGTCCCGGATCACCGGCCCCTCGACGAACTCCATCGCGTAGAACGGGGCGCCCGTCACGGTCTCGTCGGGCTCGAACCCGATGGTGCGCGGGACGGGGACGTCCGTGCCCTCGAGGGCGGAGATGATGCGGTGCTCGCGACCCATGTCGTGGGCGGACTCGAGCACGCCGGACAGGGGCGGACGTCGGAGGATGAAGGAACGACCGGCCGCGTCGGTGACGCGGTAGGTCAGGTTCGAGCGGCCGCCCTCGATCGCCGCGAAGGACAACGGCGGGTCGAGGTCGTCGACCCGCTCGCCGAGCCAGGCGGCCACACCTGCCGCGTCGATGCCCTCCGCTGCCTCCGCCACGCCTGTCTCCCGGGTCGCCGGCCGATGGGGCCGCAGCCTTCCACATCGGCGGCGAGCCAGGCGAGACGGACGGCCGAGGTGTCCCTCAGCCGGTCGACATGTTCGTGCCGGCGACGCACGACGGCTCGACGTTGTCGATGCCGTCCACGGCGCTCGTGGCGGTGACCTCGCGTGCCACCTGGCCGGCCTCGGAGGTGATGTAGAAGACCGAGTCGGTCTCCTGTCTCTTCACCGCGACGATGAACTCCGAGGTGCC
>JAHWJY010000320.1 GCA_019348135.1 Actinomycetota bacterium | reverse complement strand
GTCCACAGGATCTCGAGCTTGGTGTTGCCGTGGACCTGGACGGGGAGGCTGTCGTCACCCGGCTTGGCGCGGAACCGGAAGGCCGCGACCAGGATGAGGCCCTGGACGAGCACGAACACCACCACCGCGATCCAGAACACGACGATGAAGAGGTTGTGCGGCTCCTGGGCGTAGGGGCCCTGCGGGTCGAGCGCGGACTGGGGAGCGTCCAGGGAACAGGCCGTGAGCAGCAGTCCGAGGGCCACGGCCAGCACCGTGGACCGCCGGCTCCACACCCGTCGCGTGCGTGCCTTGCGCAACGTGCCGTCCTCTCCGTCTCGGGACATGCCACCGCCCGTCGCGTGGGAAGGTTGAGGTCGCGGTGGGCACCGAACCCCCCGCAGCGCGGGGGAGACTACCCCGTCCCGTGTCCGAGCCGGGAATCACCCACGGCCGCGAGTTGAGCAGCACCGCGGGCGATGGCAGGATCCGGGCGGCCGGTCTCAGGGCTCCCAACGGAAGGTGCGCGCGGCCAGGCCGGCCGCGCCCACGGTCCACGCCCCGAGGACCACCGCGCCGAGCACCCACGGGGCGGAGTCGGACGGCGCGAACCCCTCCCGGAGGAGCAGCCCCAGGGCCCCCGACGGGAGGAAGACGCTCGCGTCGGCGAGCGGCCGCGGGAGGGACTCCAGGTCGATCGTGAGCCCGCTCACGAGGAGCAGCACGAGGTACAGCGCGTTGGTCAGCGCCAGCGTCGCCTCGGCCCGGAGCGCGCCGGCGAGGAGCAGGCCGAGGGCCGTGAACGCCGCCGTGCCGAGGAGCATCCCCCCGGCGACGAGCGCGACGTCGGGGCCGGGGGTACCGCCCAGGTGGTCCGGTGCCCCCGCCGGCGTCCAGTCCAGCCCGACCCGGGCCACCGCCAGGACGAGCACCGTCTGGACGACCACCAGGGCCAGGACCGCCAGCACCTTCGCCGTCAGGAACCGCGTCCGCGTCAACGGGGTCCCGCCGAGGCGCTTCAGCACGCCGTACTTGCGCTCGAAGGCGGTCTGGATCGCCTGCGCCACGAACGCGGTCGACATCACGGAGATCGCGAGCACCCCGGGGACGAGGAACTCGACCGGGTCGCCGTCACCCGTCGGGAGCACGTCCACGACGGAGAAGAACACGAGGATCCCGAGCGGGATGCCGAAGGTGACGAGCAGGCTCTCGCCGGAGCGCAGCAGGAGCTTCAGCTCCATACCCGTCTGTGCCAGCACGGTGGTGGCCCACGACGCCGCGCCCGCGTGCGGCCCGCTCATCGCCCCGCCTCCTCGGCCTCGGCGGTGAGCTTGAGGAAGACGTCCTCGAGGCTGCGCTTGCCGCCGCGCAGCTCGCCGAGCGTCACGTCGTGCGCGGCCAACCACGTCGCCAGGCGCGCCACGAGCGCGGGGTCGTTGCGGGCGTGGACCACGTACCGCCCCGGGCGCTCCTCGCTGACCGGGGCCGCGACCGCTCCCCCGAGCGCGACGAGGTCGAGACCCGGGACGGCGGTGAAGCGCAGCTCGCCGGCGCTGCCCTGCGTCAGCTCGTCGGGCGTGCCCAGCGCGACGAGCCGGCCGCGGTCGACGATCGCCACCCGGTCCGCCAGCTCCTCGGCCTCGTCGAGCAGGTGGGTCGTGAGCACGATCGCGACGCCCTGCTCCTGGAGGTGCCGGACGTGGTCCCAGGTCATCCGCCGTGCCGCGACGTCGAGCCCCGCGGTGGGCTCGTCGAGGAACACGACCTCGGGACGGCCCACGAGGGCGAGCGCGAGTGAGAGGCGCTGCTTCTGCCCGCCGGACAGGTCCCGGAAGCGCGTCCGCGACGCGTCCTCGAGCCCGACGTGGCCGAGCAGCTCGTCCGGGTCGAGCGGGTCCGCGTAGAACCGTGCGAACAGCCGCACCACCTCGCGCGGGTAGGCCATCGGGTAGATCCCGCCCTCCTGGAGCATCAGCCCCACCCGCGCGCGCAGCGCCGGCGCGTCGGCGTGCGGGTCGAGCCCCAGCACCCGCACCGTGCCCGCGTCGGGACGGCGGTAGCCCTCACAGCACTCCACGGTCGTGGTCTTGCCGGCGCCGTTGGGGCCGAGGAGCGCCAGCGTCTCGCCGGCCGCGACCTCCAGGTCGAGGCCGTCGACGGCGACCGCGCCGCCGTAGCGCTTCACGAGCCCACGGACCTCGATGGCGGGACCGGACAACGCTGGG
>JAHWJY010000127.1 GCA_019348135.1 Actinomycetota bacterium | reverse complement strand
TGTCGATCATCGCCGTCGTCGCCTTCGCCGCGATGCGGTTCGCCCAGGACCCCAAACGCCTCGGCCGGCGCAGCCGCTTCGCGGGCTCCAACCTCAACCACGGCTGGTGGGTGCTCGCCGGCGAGTTCCTGGTCGTGTGGACGCTCCTGATCGCCCACGGCATCCGCTTCGCGCTCGATCACGCACCGACCGAGGCGGCCTTCCTGTCGCGCCAGTTCGGGCGGGCGTTCGCCGGCATGGGCGAGTTCGAGCTCGAGCTCGCCGCGGCGATCATGCTGATCGTCCACCTCGCGATCGTCGGCGGGTTCCTCGTCTTCACGCTGAACTCCAAGCACCTCCACATCGCCACGATCCCGTTCCAGGAGCTGTTCGCCCGCCAGCCCAAGGCACTCGGGCCGCTGCACACCGAGCTGATCGACATGGAGGCGATGGACGAGGACACGGTCCTCGGCGTCGGCGCCGTCGAGCAGTTCGGGTTCAAGCACGTCCTCGACATGTACACGTGCACCGAGTGCGGCCGCTGCCAGTCCCAGTGCCCGGCGTGGAACACGGGCAAGCCGCTGTCGCCCAAGATGCTCGTGATGGACCTCCGCGACCACCTCTTCGCGAAGGGCGACTACCTCCTCGGCAAGGAGTCCGAGGAGGACGCCGCCGACGTGCTGAACATGCAGCTCGTGGGCGACACCCCGGGCCAGGAGAACGCGGTCATCGACTTCGACGTCCTGTGGTCGTGCACCACCTGCGGGGCGTGCGTCGAGGAGTGCCCGGTCGACATCGAGCACGTCGACATCATCATGGACATGCGCCGATACAAGACGATGATGGAGTCGAGCTTCCCGCAGGAGGCCGGCGTGATGCTCCGCAACGTCGAGAACGCCGGCGACCCGTGGGGCGTCGGTCAGTCCAAGCGCGAGGAGTGGACCGAGAAGCTCGACTTCGACATCCCGGTCCTCACCCCCGGCACGCCGATGGACGAGGGCGTGGAGTACCTCTTCTGGGTCGGCTGCGCCGGCTCGGTCGACGACCGCTCGAAGAAGATCAGCCAGGCCACGGCCCAGCTGCTCCACGACGCCGGCGTGAGCTTCGCCATCCTCGGCAAGAACGAGACCTGCAACGGCGACCCGGCCCGCCGCCTCGGGATGGAGTACCTGTTCCAGATGCTGGCGCAGGCCAACGTCGAGCTGCTGAACAGCGTGGGTGCCGACAAGGCCAAGATCGTCACCTGGTGCCCGCACTGCTTCAACACCCTGAAGAACGAGTACCCGGACTTCGACGGCCACTACGAGGTACTGCACCACTCGGAGGTGCTCGGCAAGCTCATCGACGAGGGCCGCCTCGTCGCCACCGCCGAGCTCGACAAGAACATCACCTACCACGACCCCTGCTACCTCGGCCGCCACAACGAGGTCTACTCCGCCCCGCGCCAGGTCGTGGACGCCGTCCCGGGCCTGAAGCCCACCGAGATGGGCCGCTGCCGCTCCAACGGCTTCTGCTGCGGCGCCGGCGGGGCGCGCATGTACATGGAGGAGACGATCGGCAAGCGCGTCAACATGGAGCGCATCGACGAGGCTCTGGGGCTGAACCCCGACATCGTCTCGACCGCCTGCCCCTTCTGCACCACGATGCTGTCGGACGGCATCGCGCAGAAGGTCCAGGAGGGCTCGCTCCAGGACGGCCAGGTCGAGGTGCTCGACATCTCCGAGGTGCTGCAGCGCGGTCGGGTCCTGCCGATGGCCAGCCAGGGCGTGAAGACGCCGGTGCCCGACACCCCGGAACCCGCCGGCCAGGCCTGACATCGGCTCCCGGTCCCCGTCACCCAGATGTCGCCGCCGCGGCGAGGATCTCGGGACGGGGATCGGTCCGGGCCGCGGGGTGAGGTGAGCGCGTGCTGACGGTCGTGCTGCTGCTGGCGGTCGGGATCGTGCTGGCGCGCGTCCCGGGCCTGCCGGCGAACATGGCCCGCGCCCTGGACGTGTTCGTCATCTGGGTCGCGCTCCCGGGTCTGGTCATCGCGCTCGTCCCGACGCTCGAGCTCACCGCCGACGCGGTGGTACCCGTGGCCGTGGCGTGGGGGAGCCTCCTGCTGTCTGCGGTGGTGGTCCTGCTGCTGTCGCGGGCATCCGGCTGGAGCCGGAGGACGACGGGCACGCTGCTCCTCGTCGTCCCGCTCGGGAACACGAGCTTCCTCGGGATCCCGGCGGTCGAGGCGCTCCTGGGCGTCGAGCACCTGCCGTACGCGATCGTCTACGACCAGCTCGGGTCCTTCCTGGCACTGACGACCTACGGCGCCGTCGTCGCCGGCAGGTACGGCGCCGCGAGCCGCCCGTCGCTCGGCGGGACCATCCGCAGGGTGGTCACGTTCCCGCCCTTCCTCGCGCTGGTCGCCGCCACCGTGATGATCGCGACGGGGGTGCCGGACGTGGTGGGCGACCTCGCCGGCCGGGTGGGCGCGACGGTCACGCCGCTCACGATGGTCGCCGTCGGCATGCGCGTCGGCCTGCCGAGGCTCGACGCGTCGTTCGCACCGCTCGTCAGCGGGCTCGTCCTGCGGCTCGGCGCCGTCCCGGCGGCCGCGTACGGCGTGATGCTGGCGCTCGGCGGCAGCGGCCTCGCCTGGGAGGCCTCGGTCCTCGAGGCCGCGATGCCGCCGATGGTCACGGCATCGGTGATCGCCATCGATGCCGGCCTCGACGAGCGACTCGCGGCGAACCTCGTCGGGGTCGGCGTCCTGGCCGCGATGCTCACCCTGCCGGCGTGGGCGGCGCTCCTGACCTGAGGCACTAGCGTCCCGGCCATGACCGACGATCCCCTCGTGGCCGCGCGCTCGCTGACCAAGCGCTTCGACGGCTTCACCGCGGTCGACGGCATCGACTTCCAGGTCCGTCGCGGTGAGGCCTTCGGCTTCCTCGGCCCGAACGGCGCCGGCAAGTCGTCGACCATGCGGATGATCGCCGCCGTCTCCCCGCCGAGCGACGGCACGCTGTCGGTGCTCAGGCGTGACCCGGTGACGGAGGGGCCGGCCATCCGGTCCCGGCTCGGGGTGGTGCCGCAGGAGGACAACCTCGACCTCGAGCTGACCGTCCACGAGAACCTCGTCGTGTACGGCCGGTACTACGGGCTCCCCAGGGAGGAGTGCCGGCGGCGCGCGGACGAGCTGCTCGCGTTCGTGCAGCTGGGCGACCGCGCCGACGCGCAGGTCGAGTCCCTCTCCGGCGGCATGAAGCGCCGGCTCACCATCGCCCGCGGTCTGGTCAACCGCCCGGAGCTGCTGCTGCTCGACGAGCCGACGACCGGCCTGGACCCCCAGGCCCGGCACGCGCTGTGGGACCGCCTGTACCGCCTCAAGCAGCAGGGCACGACGCTGATCATCACGACCCACTACATGGACGAGGCCGAGCAGCTGTGCGACCGCCTCGTCGTGATGGACCGCGGTCGCATCGCCGCCGAGGGATCGCCGCGGGAGCTCATCACCTCCCACGTCACCCGCGACGTCATCGAGCTGCGGTTCGCCGTGGGCGAGCAGGACACCCACGTGGCCACGCTCGACGGCCTGGCCGACCGGCTCGAGGTCCTGCCGGACCGCATCCTGCTCTACACCGCGGACGCCGACGTGACCGAGGCGGCCATCGCCTCCGCCGGTGTGCGCCCCGAAGCGACCGTCATCCGCCGCGCCACGCTCGAGGACGTCTTCCTCAAGCTCACCGGCCGCACCTTGGTCGACTGATGGCCACCGCCGCACTTCGCGTCCTCGAGGCCGAGGCCCTCCACTACCGCCGGGCGTGGCGCGGGTCCGTCGTGTCGACCTTCCTCACCCCCATCCTCTACCTGCTGGCCATGGGGATGGGGCTCGGCACGCTGGTCGATCGCGGCGCCGGCACCGCCGAGCTGGGGTTGCCGTACCTCGAGTTCCTCGGCCCGGGGCTCCTCGCCGCGACGGCGATGCAGGTGGGAGCCGGCGACGCCGCCTGGCCCGTCATGGCCGGGATCAAGTGGCGCCGGACCTACGACGCCGTGCTCGCCACGCCCGTCGCCGTGCGTGACATCGTCACGGGCCACCTCGCCTTCACGGGGCTCCGGCTCACGCTGATGGCGACGTGGTTCGCCGTCGTGCTGCGTCTCTTCGGTATCGCGCCCCTGCCGCGCGGCCTCCTCGCCGTCCTGCCGGCGGTGCTGGCGGGGCTCGCGTTCAGCGCCCCGATCATGGCGTTCACCGCCTCCCTGAAGAGCGAGCAGGGACTCACGAACCTCTTCCGGTTCGGGATCGTCCCCCTGTTCCTCTTCTCGGGCACGTTCTTCCCCGTGGAACAGCTCCCCGACGCGCTCGAACCGCTCGCCGTCGTGACCCCCCTGTGGCACGGCGTCGAGCTCATCCGCGGCGCCGCGGTCGGGTTCCCGACCGCCTGGCACCCCGCGGCACACGTCGCCGTCCTCGTCGGGTTCCTCACGGTCGGTCTCGTGCTGGCGGTGCGGCGGCTGGAACGGCGGTTGCTGCGGTGACCACGACCCTCCTCGTGCGCATCGCGCCGCCGGCGCTGACGTCCCGACGTCGGGCGCTGCACCTGCTGGAGCGCAACCTCAAGGTGTCACGCCACAGCTGGGGGATCCTGCTGTCGGGCTTCGCCGAACCGGTCTTCTACCTCTTCGCGGTGGGCGTCGGTCTCGGAGCGCTCGTGGGTGACGTCCGGGGACCCGACGGTCAGCCGGTCACGTACGCGGAGTACGTCGCGCCGGCGCTCCTGGCCTCGTCCGCCATGAACGGCGCGTTGTTCGAGTCGACCTTCAACATCTTCTTCAAGCTGCGGTACATGCGGACCTACGACGCCATCCTGGCGACCCCGATGGAGCCGGCCGACATCGCCGTCGGCGAGGTCAGCTGGTCGCTCCTGCGCGGCGGGCTCTACGCCGTCGGTTTCCTCGCGGTCACCGCCCTGATGGGACTGCTGCTGTCCCCGCTGGCGGTCCTCGCGCTCCCCGCCGCCCTGCTCGTCGGCTTCGCCTTCGCCGCCGTCGGCATGGCCGCGTCGACGTTCATGCGGACGTGGCAGGACTTCGATCTCGTGACGCTGTTCTCGCTGCCGCTGTTCCTCTTCTCCGCGACGTTCTTCCCGATCACCGTCTACCCCGACGCGATCCAGCCGTTCGTCCGGCTCTCCCCGCTGTACCACGGGGTCGAGCTGATCCGCGGGCTGATGCTGGGAGCGCCCGATGTCACGATGTTCGGCCACGTCGCCTTCCTGGTGGCCATGGGCCTCGCCGGAGCGGCGGTCGCGGGCCGCCGCTTCAGTCGGATCCTCCGCGCCTGAGCATCGGCGTTCCGACGACCTGTCTCGCGCCGCCGGGAGCGTCGGGGAGGCTGCGGGCGGTGGCGCTACCCTGGCGTGCTCGCCCCGTGGCGGTCCTCCGCCGCGTCCCCGCGCTTCCCCTCCGGAGGTCCCCCGTGTCCGCTGACGTGCGCGCAGAAGCCCGCCGCCGACGGACGTTCGCGATCATCTCGCACCCGGACGCCGGCAAGACGACCCTGACCGAGAAGTTCCTGCTGTACGCCGGCGCCATCGGGCAGGCCGGCAACGTCGACAGCCGCAAGTCCGGGCGCGCCGCCACGTCCGACTGGATCGGGATGGAGCAGGAGCGCGGCATCTCGGTCGCGTCGGCGGTGATGCGCTTCGAGCACGGCGGCGCCGTCTTCAACCTCCTCGACACCCCGGGCCACCGTGACTTCTCCGAGGACACCTACCGCGTGCTGTCGGGCGTCGACGCCGCCGTGATGGTGCTCGACGCGTCCCGCGGTGTGGAGCCGCAGACGCTGAAGCTCTTCGAGGTCTGCCGGCGGCGCGGCACCCCGCTCATCACGTTCGTGAACAAGATGGACCGCCCCGCACCCGACACGCTCGAGATCCTCGACGACATCGAGCAGCAGATCGGCGTCCGGCCCACCCCGGTGACCTGGCCCGCGCGCGTGGAGGGACGGTTCCAGGGCATCGTCGACCGCCGGGACGGGAGCTTCCGCCGGTTCAGCGAGACGCAGCGCGGGGCGCGCAAGGGCAGCGAGGACATCGGCACCGTCGACGACGCGGTCGCCGTCGCGCCGGCGACCGCGGAGGAGCTCGAGCTCATGACCGCGCTCGAGGCCGACCACGACCAGCAGAGCTTCCTCGCCGGCGAGACCACGCCGGTCTTCTTCGGCTCGGCGCTGCAGAACTTCGGCGTCCGGCTGCTGCTCGACGCGATCGTCGACCTCGCGCCCCCGCCGTCCCCGCGGCTCGACGTCGCCGGCGAGCCGCGCCCGCTCGAGTCGCCGGTCTCCGGGTTCGTGTTCAAGATCCAGGCGAACATGGATCCGCGGCACCGCGACCGCATCGCCTTCGTGCGCATCTGCTCGGGCGAGTTCGAGCGCGGGATGCAGCTGACCTGCACGCGGACCGGCCGTGCCCTCGCCGCGAAGTACGTCCACGAGACCCTGGGCCAGGAGCGCGAGACCCTCGACGTCGCCTACCC
>JAHWJY010000035.1:19644-19845 GCA_019348135.1 Actinomycetota bacterium | reverse complement strand
CCGAGGCGACCGACACGTCGGGCGTCGACGTCGTGGTCGCGAAGCGCTGGGTGACGTGCCAGCCGTGCGCCGACGACCTCTTCGAGCGCATCGGCGAGCCCTCACCGTGGTCCGACGAGGACTTCAAGACCCTCGTCATGCCCGACGAGGAGTCGGCCAGCCAGCACATGGGCGGATTCACTTCCCGGATCGGCTGACGCC
>JAHWJY010000035.1:0-19544 GCA_019348135.1 Actinomycetota bacterium | reverse complement strand
GACCGGAGAGGGCGGATTCACTTCCCGGATCGGCTGACGCCGACCGGAGAGGGCGGATTCACTTCCCGGATCGGCTGACGCCGACCGGAGAGGGCGACTTCCGGAGACGCGCCGGCGGTACGCTCGTGCGCTCGGGGACCCGTCCGCGCGGCGTCCGTCCGGCACTCCTCTCGACGGGTGGGACCCACGTTGACCACGACCTCCAGCACCGCCCGGCGGCGCCCCAAGCGCGACCTCGCCCAGGTCACGGAGACGCTGGCCGCGATCGACGCCAACGTCGCGGCCGTCGTCGAGGGCAAGCCCGACGTCGTCCGCCTCGCCCTCGTGGCGCTGCTGGCCGAGGGCCACCTCCTCATCGAGGACGTGCCGGGCGTGGGCAAGACGCTGCTCGCGAAGGCGCTCGCGCGCTCGATCGACTGCTCGGTCTCGCGCATCCAGTTCACGCCCGACCTGCTGCCGTCCGACGTCACGGGCGTCACCGTCTACTCGCCGGACACGGGCGACTTCGAGTTCCGGCCCGGCCCGGTGTTCTCGAACCTCGTCCTCGGGGACGAGATCAACCGCGCCGGTCCGAAGACGCAGTCCGCCCTGCTCGAGTGCATGGAGGAGCGCACCGTCACGATCGACGGGACGACCTACGAGCTCGGCATGCCGTTCATGGTGATGGCGACCCAGAACCCGATCGAGCTCGAGGGCACCTACCCCCTGCCCGAGGCGCAGCGCGACCGCTTCCTCATGCGCCTGGCGATCGGCTACCCCCACGTCGACGCCGAGCTGGCGATCCTGCGCACCCACGGGCACGGCGACCGTCTCGCGACGCTCGGTGCGGTGACCGACGCGGCGACGGTCGCGACGATGATCGAGGCGGTGCGTGAGGTCCACGTCGCCGAGTCCGTCGAGCGCTACATCGTGGCGCTGTGCCGGGCGACCCGTGAGCACGAGGACGTCGAGCTCGGCGCGTCCCCGCGCGCGAGCCTCGCCATGCTCCGGGCCGCCCGGGCCTTCGCCGCCTACGAGCAGCGCGACTACGTCATCCCCGACGACGTGAAGGCGCTGGCGCCGCACGTGCTGCCGCACCGCCTGATCCTGCGCCCCGAGGCCCAGCTGGGGGGCCGCGACGCCGCCGAGGTCGTCGCCGACGTCGTCGACGGCGTCCCCGCCCCCACCGAGTGACCGCATGCTGACCGACCGGGGCCGGCTGCTGCTCGTGACCGCGGGTCTCGCCTGGGGCCTGTCGAGAGCCTTCGGCGTGCCCGAGCTGCAGATGGCGGCCGTGGCGGTGCTGGTGCTCGTCGTGCTCGCCGTGGGCTACACGGCGCTCGCGTCCGCACGGCTGACCGCGCGGCGCGGCGTGCACCCGCCGCGGCTCTTCCACGACGCCGAGGGGGTCGTGGAGCTCCGGCTCCGCAACACCGGACGGGTCCCGACCGCGATCCTCCAGGTGGAGGACGCCGCTCCGACCGCCATCGCCGACGGCCCCCGGTTCGTCCTGCGACCGCTCGGACCGGACGGGACCACCACGGTCCGGTACCGGCTCCACGGCCGCCACCGTGGCCGGTACGTGATCGGTCCGCTGACGGTGCGCCTGCGCGACCCCTTCGGCATCGCGGCACGCGGCCACCGCTTCGACGTCACCGACGACGTGGTCGTCTACCCACCCGTGTGGCGGCTGCCCCCCGGCGTCCCGCTCGGCGGCAGCCAGGGCTCGGGGGGCGAGGGCCGCCCACGTCCGCTCGCGAGCGGCGACGAGATCGCCAACATCCGCGAGTACGTCCGTGGCGACGACCTCCGGAAGGTGCACTGGCGGTCGACCGCGCACCGCGGGAAGCTCATGGTGCGCCAGGACGAGTCCCGCGCCACGCCGCACGCCACGGTCGTGCTCGACGCCCGCGCCTCGAGCCACCGGGGAACGGGCCCGAGCGCGTCCTTCGAGGTGGCGGTGTCGGCCGCCGCGTCCGCGACCTACCACGTGTCCGAGCGCGGCTACTCGACCCGGCTGCTGACGGCCCCGATGACCACGGCGCCGCGGTCCGTGCCGTGGGAGCTGACGCTCGAGCAGCTCGCGGTCGCCCAGCCCGACGACCGCAACGACCTCGACGGCTTGTGGGGGCAGCTCGCCCAGGGGGCCGGCGGCGACGGCCTCCTCATCGCGGTGACGGTGGTCCCCGGGCCCGCCGAGCTGCGCCGTATGGTCCGCGCCGGCCGGGCCTTCAACACGCGCCTGGCGGTGCTCGTCGCGGCCGAGACCTTCGCTGGCCGGCGCAGCGTGGGCGACGACAGCCGCACCATCGCCGACGCCCTGCGCGTGGCCGGATGGCGCGTGACCGTCGTGGCGGCCGGGGACCGGCTCGACGAGCGCTGGCGTCAGCTCCTGCTCCAGGACCGTGGCGCCGTGGTGACCGCCGGGGGATCGCGATGAGACGCGACCTGGCGCTGACGGGAGCGACGCTGCTGGTGCTCGCCGGCGCGCTCGTGTCCCTGACGCGGGTGTTCTCGGACAGCTCGTGGCGACCGCTCACCGCGGCGGCGGTGCTGCTGTCCCTGGCCGTCGCCGCCGGTGCCCGCCGGGTGGGCTTCGGACCGCTCGCGTCCCTCGTCGGCTCGGCCGTCGGCCTCCTCGTCTTCACCTACATCGTGCACCTCCCTCCCGGCCCGCTGATCCCGGGCCCGGAGCAGATCGGGCAGGCCGCGGAGCTCTTCGGCGAGGGGCTGCGGCAGTTCCGGGACCAGCCCGCACCGACCGTGCCCCTCGACGGCCTGCTGCTCATCATCACGACCTCGGTGTGGGCCGTGACACACGCCACGCACGAGCTGCTCGTGCGCTGGCGCCACGCCGGGCTCGGGCTCGTGGCCCCCGCGGTCCTGTGGATCGTGCCGCTCGCGGTGCCGCTCCCGCCCGGCCGGACCTGGCCACAGGCGCTGCCGTTCCTCGCCGCCGCGGGACTGGTGCTGCTGCTGGAGTCGGACCGTGACGTGGCCGGGTACGCCTCCGACGTCGACGGCCCCCGCGTCCCGGGTGCCGGTGTCACCGTCGGCGCACTGGCACTGGCGGTCGCGGCGCTCCTCCCCGGCGTGCTGCCCGGCTACGGCGCCGGGTCCTGGCTGGACCTGTCCGGCCGCGACGACCCACGCGGCTACCAGCCGATCGTGGACATCGGCGACCGGCTGAAGCTGCCGAGCGCCCGGGACGTGCTGGAGGTGCAGGCGGACCGGCGCAACTACCTGCGGCTGGCGGCCCTCGACACCTTCGACGACAACACCTGGCGGCTGGGCCCGCCCGAGCAGCCGAGCTTCCGTCCGGACGCGTCCGAGCTCTTCGGGGCCGACGACCCGCTCCCGCCCGAGGTGCCCATCGCCGAGCAGACGGAGGTGTTCGTCAACGTCCGCGTGCTCGACCTCGCCAACATCTACGTGCCGGTCCCGTACCAGCCGGTCGAGATCCTCGGACCGGACCGCGGCGACATGGTGTACTCGACCGTCGGCGGCTTCGTCGCGACGGGGGACCTCGGCGAGGTCCAGGTCGGCGGTGACCTGCGGGTGGGCGTGGTCGAGGGCCTCGAGTACCGCGTGCGCGCGGCCGTGCCCACCCCCGGGATCGACGAGCTCCGCGCCGTCCAGCCCGACCCCGCCCTGATCGCGCCCTGGCTGCAGCTGCCGGGTCCCCACGACCGACTCGCCGCGAAGGCCCAGGAGGTCTACGCCGCGGCGGGCGCCACCACCATGGTCGACGCCGCCTTCGCACTCCAGGACTGGTTCGCCGGACCGGACAGCCGCTTCGTCTACTCGACGGACGTGGACGTGCTGCGCGGCGCCGGCGCGCTCGAACGGTTCGTCTTCGAGACCAGGACCGGCTACTGCGAGTACTACGCGACCGCGATGGCCGTCATGCTGCGGGCCACCGGCATCCCCGCGCGGGTCGCGGTCGGGTTCCTGCCGGGGACCCTCACGACCCCTGCCGACCCCGACGCCGGCCGCGACCTCGACACCTACACCGTCTCGACCACCGACGCGCACGCCTGGGTGGAGGTGCTGTTCCCGGGGTACGGCTGGATCAGGTTCGAGCCCACCCCCCGCAGCGACGGCGGCACCCTCCAGCCGACGCCCGAGGACCTCGACCCGTTGCTCACCGAACGCGAGCAGCAGCTGGCCGAGTTCGCGGACCAGCTCGACGGCGAGGAGGAGGACGTCCCGGTCCCGGACACGCCTCCGGACGCGGCCGAGACCCCGGACGTCCCCGCCGGCGTCGGCGGCGAGGCCGGCCCCGACGAGACCGACGCCGGCGACGTGCCGTGGACGGTGCTGGCCGCGGTGCTGGTGCTCGTCGCCGCGGCGGCGGTCGTGCTCGTCGGCCGCGTCCGACGCTCGACCCGACCCGACCTCGAGGACCCCGCCCGCGTGCTCGCCGCGCAGCGCTACCTCCACGCGGCCGCCCGCAGCTACGGCATCGCCCGGCAGCCGTCCGAGACGACGGCCGAGGTCCTCGACCGGTGGGTCGCCGAGGACCGTGTCCACGACCACTGGGCCGGCCGGTTCACCCTGCTCGTCCAGGCGGCCGCGTTCGGCGGGGAGCTCCCCCCGGGCTCGGGGGTGGAGGCCGAGGAGATCGCCGAGCGGATCGTCGGCTCCCTGCGCTCGTCGGTCCAGCGTCGCGACCGGGTCCTGGCACCCGTCCGCGTACCGGCGGAGACGGTCGCCGCGTCGGGCCGGGGTCTCGTCGAGCGCCTCAGGGACGAGCTGCGGAACTGAGCCGACGGTGGGCGGCGTCAGCTGTCCTGGCGGCTGCTCCCGAAGACGCGCCGGACCCGGTCCCCGATGGGGCCGTCCTCGGCGCCTCCCCGCAGCGCGCTGGCGCCGGTCACGAGGCCGACGAACATGAGCAGGGCACCCGCGACGCCGAACGCCAGGTGGAACGTCAGGAAGAAGAGGCAGATCAGCCCGACGGCGAAGGCGGCGATCGCCAGCTGCAGCCGCGTGCCGAGGGGGTCCCGCCCCGTCGCCCGACGCGTCCGACGGACGAACCGCGGGTCGTCCTCGTTGAGACGACGCTCGATCTCGGCGAGGATGCGCTCCTCGTGCTCGGACAGCGGCATCGGGGGCTCCGGGGGCAGCTCTGGCGGAGCCAGTATACGTGGGAGGGTCGGCGCCGGCGGCTGGACGGCCAGGCCGGCGCCGCCCCGGCTCCCTCCCCCGACGCGCCCGACCGACGGGGGCCGCGGTGCTTAACCGGCCGGGCGGGGCGCCGACCGGGGGACCATGGACGACATCCCTTCCACCGCCGACGCCGAGCTGGCCGTGCTGGCCGACGTCATCTGGACGCAGCGGACCGCCCTGGAACAGCTCGCGTTCCGACTCGTGGCGCTGAAGCTCGTCCTGACCGCGGACCTCCGCCGCTACGTCGGTCGCTGTGTCGACGAGGTCGACGCGGCCGCCGACCGTCTCGAGCGGATCGAGGAGCGCCGGGCGGCAGCCCAGGAGGCACTGGCGGTGGCGTGTGGCTACCGCCCCGACGTCCTCACCCTCGGGGCGCTCGCCCTCGCGGCACCCGAGCCCTGGTCGACGGTCTTCGCCGACCACCACGACCACCTCCGCGCGCTGGTCACCGAGATCGACCACACGACGGCGGAGAACGCACGGCTGTGCGGCGCGACCCTCACCGAGCTCGCGGACGACCTGTCGGCGGCCGGCGTCGCGGGGCAGCGCGCCCTCGCGGGCGCGGCACCCGTGGCACGCACGCCGCTGCGCCTGCTCCCGTCCGTGTCCTCCGACGCGGGCGCCCGCACGTGACCACCACACCCGGTCCCGCGCTGCCCCGGCTGGCCGCGCTCGCCGCCGAGCTGCGGCTCGAGCTCGATGCCGCCAGGAGCTCGGGGCACACCGCCCGGGCCGACCAGCTCCGCGGGGAGCTCGCCCTCCTCGAGGACCTCGCGCTGCCCGAAGCCGTGGGTGAGCTGCAGCTGCAGCGGATCACCTACACGGCTGCCTCCCAGGCGATGGGTCGGGTCCTGCCCGTCGCCCTCCGTGGGTTCCTCGCCTGAACGAGCGTGCACGGGTGTCAACCCTTCGGACCACACCCCCGGCGTTCCCTGGTACCGCCCGGCATCCGGGGCGGAACGGCCGTTCCCGGGCGGCTCGAGGGCCCTGCGTGCGGGAACCGGCGTCGGGCCGCGGGTCCGTGTCAACGTGTCCGCCCCCTCTCCTGACTAGTACGCAAGGGGGGTTTGTCCACGGTTCTCTTCATATGGCTTGATATCGGGACGCGACGGGGCGATACCTGGACCGGGCACGAGATGTGACATCCGCACTACGCGGAGTCGCTCGCCGCCTCCCCCAGAGAAACGGAACGTCGCCATGACGACCCAGCGCCTGTCACCGGAAGCCCGCGAGACCGCGGACCGTCTCGTGACCGACAACCTCGGCCTCGTCCAGCACGTCGTGAACCAGGTGGCGGTCCGCTACCCCCGGCACGTCGACCGCCAGGAGCTCTGGAACGCCGGCGCCTACGGCCTCGTCGATGCGTCCCGCCGGTTCGACGAGACCCAGGGGATCCCGTTCCCCCGCTACGCGATGATCCGCATCCGCGGCGCCATCATCGACTCGACCAGGTCCCGCGACTGGGCGACCCGCGCGGCCCGCCGCGGCCTGCGCGAGATCGCCGAGGCGACCGACGCCCTCATCGCGGAGCACGGCCGCGCCCCGAGCGAGTCCGAGATCGCCGAACGCCTCGACGTCGAGGTCGGCCGTCTGGGCGAGATCCGCTCCTCCACCGCCCACGCCAACCTCCTGCACCTCGACCAACGCGTCGGGGCCATCGAGACCGACGACACCACGCTCGGCGACCTCATCGAGGAGGACGACGAGGCGGCACTGCCCCTGCAGGCGCTCGAGAACCGGGAGCTGACCGGCACGCTCCGTCTCGCCGTCCGTCACCTCCCCGAGGTCCAGCGCGAGGTCGTGACGCGGTACTACTTCGCCGGCGAGTACCTCCGCGACATCGCCGACTCGCTCGGCGTCACCGAGGCGCGCGCCTCCCAGATCCGCTCCGAGGGGCTCACCGCCCTCCGCGCCTACTTCGGTCAGGCCTTCGACGGCGTGCCGGCGATCGACGAGGACGCGCCGGGGCGCCGCAACCGCGTGGCCTTCCTCGAGGACGTCGAGGGCAGCAGCACCTGGCGCGACCGCCTCGACGCCGCGGACCAGCCGCTCGTGTCCCCGGCCATCTCGGCCTGAGCTCCCGGCGCCTACGCGCCGCTGAACCGGGGGTCACGACCCTCGAACCTCGCCGTCACGGCCTCCGCGAAGTCCGGGTGCTGGATGCATCGCACCTGCGCCAGCGCCTCGGCCTGGAGCCCGGCCGGGCGGTCGCGTCCGGCGTTCTCACGCATGAGCCGGGGGATCTCGCGCAGGGCGTGGGGGCCGTTCGCCAGCCGGCGGGCGAGCTCGAGCGCCTCGGCGCGGGGATCGTCGCTCCCGAGGCGGCGCTCGGCGAGCCCGATGGCGACGATCTCGTCGATCTCGACCACCCGGGCCGTCAGCGCCAGCTCCGTGGCCCGGCCGAGACCGACCAGCCGCGGCAGCCGGTACGTGCCCCCGAGGTCCGGGACGAGGCCCCAGGAGGCCTCCATCAGCGACATCCGTGCGGTCGGTGCCGCCAGACGGACGTGGCACGCGATCGCCAGCTGGAAGCCCGCGCCGTAGCAGTGCCCCTCGACCAGCGCGACCGTCGGCTTGTCGAGGTCCTCGTAGGCGGTGAACGCGGACTGGAGACGGTCGATGAAGTCGAGCGTGATCCCTCCCTCGGCCTGACCACCGAACACGCTCGTGTCGATGCCGCTCGAGAACACGCCGTCGCGGCCACCGACCAGGACCGCACCGACGTCGCGGTCGCCGGCCGCCTGGAGCGCGCGCTCGCGGAGCTGGCCGAAGACGTCGACGTCCATCGCGTTCCTGCGCTCGGGACGCTCGATCGTGATCACGGCGACCCGGTCGACGACCTCGTAGCTGACGGCGTCCACACGCGCTCCTCGTCTCGGGACCGGGCCGGGGAGGGAGGCTAGCGAGCGGCTCGTTACGCTCGCCCCTCGACCGTCCGTCCCGGGCCGGTCCCCTCCCGCGAGGTCCCCGTGGTGTTGCAACGCGAGTGGGTCACGCTCGTCTCCCCCGACGACGACCACCTCCACTACACGTTCGACGTGTCGTTCCTGCTGTCCGACTACACCTGCATCTACGGCGCCGGCTGCCAGGGCGTGCGCGCGGACGTGGTCGACGAGGTGGTCGGCTGCTGCCTCCACGGCGCCTACCTCAACGAGGACGACGACCCCGACGAGCTCGCGCGCATCGTCGCCGAGGACCTCGGTCCGGACACGATGCAGTTCCACGCCGAGGCGCTCGCCGACGGTCCCCTGACCGAGGACGAGGAGGGCGAGGTCCACACGCGCGTCCACGAGGGCGCCTGCATCTTCCAGAACCGTGCCGGCTTCGAGGCGGGCACCGGGTGCGCGCTGCACCACCTCGCCGACCGGCGGGGCGAGCACCACATGACCCACAAGCCCGTGGTGTGCTGGCAGCTGCCGCTGCACCGGACGATCGAGGAGCGCACGGCCAACGACGGTGCCGAGCTCGAGGTCCACACGATCGCCGCGTTCGAACGCGGCCACTGGGGCGAGGGCGGCTCCGACTTCGGCTGGTACTGCATGGACGACGACACCGCGTTCGTGGCCGACCGTCCGGTCTACCGCTCGATGGAGCACGAGCTGCGCGAGATGGTGGGCGATCCGGTCTACGAGGAGCTCGCCGCCTACCTCGACGGTCGCCAGGCCCGCGGCGGGACGCTCCGGTTCCTGCCGACCGTGTGAGCACGACGCAGGGCGTGGTCAGTCCTGCGCGAGGCGACGGACGTCGTCGCCGGAGTACCAGCTCGTCTGGTCGCTGACGTCCAACAGCGCCGCGTACGAGACACCGACCCCGTCGAAGCGCTCGGCCACGCGGTCGGCGACGCGCTCGACGTCCTCCCAGCGCTGATCGACGTCGAGCGCGAGCTGGCGGGCGGCGTCGCCTTCGGTGAGGTTCGACACGCCGACGCCCAGCAGCCGCACGCGGGCGCGCTCGAGCCGCAGGCTCGCGTACAGGTCGCGGACGACGTCCACCAGGTCGTGGGTCCGGTCGGTCGGCTGCGCGAGGGTGGCCGACCGGGTGACGGTCTCGAAGGAGGCGAAGCGGACCTTGCAGGAGATCGTCCGTCCCGCGTGGCCGCTGGCGCGCAGGCGGCGCCCGACCTTCTCGGCGAGGCGCAGCAGGTGACGGTCGAGCACGTCGGGGTCGTCGAGGTCCTCGGCGAAGGTCTCCTCGGCGGAGACCGACTTCGCCGGCTCGTGCGGTGTCACCCCACGGTCGTCGACACCGGTCGCGAGCCGGTGCAGCTGGCCACCGAGCGCGTCGCCCACGATGCGGGTGAGGGTGCGCCGGTCGGCGTCCGCGATCTGCCCGATCGTGCGGAAGCCGTAGTCGGTGAGGCGCTCGACGGTGCGCGGCCCGGCACCCCACAGGTCCGAGACGGGCAGTGGCCGTAGGGCGGCGGCCACCTCGTCGACCCGCAGGACACGCACGCCGTCGGGCTTGGCCTTGCCGGACAGGAGCTTGGCCACGAACTTGTTCGGTCCCACCCCGATCGAGCAGGGCAGGCCGGTGGTCTCCCTGACCCGGGCCCGGATGCCCTCGGCGATCGTGACCGGTGGACCGAACAGACGCACGGCCCCGCGGACGTCCAGGAAGGCCTCGTCGAGCGACAGCGGCTCCACCAACGGGGTGAAGGAGCGGAAGACCGACATGACCTCGGCGGACACCTCGCGGTAGACGTCGAAGCGGGGCGCGACGACGACGAGGTCGGGACACAGCCGCCGCGCGCGGACCGACGGCATCGCGGAGTGGATGCCGAAGGTGCGGGCCTCGTACGACGCCGCGGCGACGACCCCGCGGCTGCCGGCCCCACCCACCACGACCGGGCGTCCACGCAGCTCGGGATCGTCGCGCTGCTCCACGGAGGCGTAGAAGGCGTCCATGTCGGCGTGGAGGATGGGTTCACCGACCTCCACGACCTGGGTCACGTCGGCCTCCTCGGGGACGGGACGGAACCGGAGCGAACACCAGTTCCCCCCAGCGTACCCGTCCCCTCCGGCGGGACGCCGGACGTGCGCGACTACCGTGCCGCTCCCCGCCACGAGGAGCGCGCGTGCCCATCGATGCCGTCCCCGACCACGTCGCCGTCGCCGTTCCGGACTTCGACGTCGCGGATCGCCGGTGGCGCGACGAGCTCGGCGGACGCTGGGTCGCCTGGTACCACGCGCGCGGCGCGTTCCGCAGCCGCCAGTCCCGGTTCCGCGGCGGCGCCAAGCTCGAGCTCCTGATGCCGTCCGACGCCGACCCCTCCCCCGACGGCTTCCTCCGCCGCTACCTCGACCGGTTCGGCGCCGGGGTCCACCACGTCACCCTCAAGGTCCCGGACCTGCACGAGGCGATCGCCACGCTCGAGGACGCCGGCTACGACGTCGTCGACGTGGACGACTCCGGTGCGGACTGGAAGGAGTCCTTCCTGCGGCCCTCCCAGGTCGGCGGCATCATCGTGCAGGTGGCGTGGTCGGCACGCTCCGACGCCGAGTGGGCCGCCTCCCACGGGTACGTCCCGGAGGAGCCCCCGGCCGACGGCGCGGTGCTGCGTGGCCCGCTCCTGGAGCACCCCGACCTCGAGCTCGCCGCCGAGGTGTGGGCGACCCTCGGGGCCGACGTCGAGCCGGACGGCGACGGGGTCGTCGCCTCGTGGGACGGGGCGCCGCTCGAGGTCCGCATCCGTCCGGGCCGCGCCGCCCGTCCCGTCGGTCTCGTGTTCGAGGGGGCCGAGGCCCGCCCCGGCGACCCGGAGCTCGGCGCGGCCGTGATCCCCCACACCTAGGTGCCCGTCGCGGCGCCGCGCTCCGCGAGCGTCACCCGCACGATCGTGCCACCGCCGGGCCGATCCTCGATCCAGGCGCGGCCCCCGTGCGCCAGGGCGTAGCGGGCGACCACGGACAACCCCACGCCGGTGCCCGGGGAGTGCCGCGACACGAGGGGCCCCTGTTCGAACGGCTCGAACACCCGCCGCTTGTGCTCGTCGGGGATCCCCGGCCCGCGGTCCTCGACCGCGAGCTCCAGGCCGTCGGCACCGCACCAGGCGCGCACGGTGACGGGCGTCGCCGACGGCGTGTGGCGGACGGCGTTGCGGATGAGGTTGGCGAGGATGCGCTCGAGGGCGGCGGGGTCGACCTCGACCACGGCCGCGGTGAGCTCGCGCTCGAGCGAGCGCCCCTGGAGGACGTCCGCGAGATCGTCGAGGATGCCGCCGACCGCATCCCGCACGGCCACGGTCCGCCTCGTCGGGGCCATCGCTCCCCGGGTCAGGTGCTCGAGATCGGCGAGGTCGTCGAGGATGCGGCCGAGCCGGGTGGCGTTCTCGTGCAGACGGTCGAGCAACGTCCCGCGCGCGTGCCCGTCGCCGGCCACGTCGCCGCGACGGAGCGTCTCGGCGAAGCCGAGGACCGCCGTGAGCGGGGTGCGGAGCTCGTGCGAGACGGTCTCGAGGAAGGCGTCCTTCATGGCGTCGAGGGCGGACCGGCGCTCTGCCGCCTGGCGCTCGCGCTCGTAGGCCGCGGCGTACGCGCGCTCGCTCGCGTGGAGCACCTCGCGCGCGGCCTCCTGCTGGATCGAGCCCGCGATGACGCCGGCGGCGGTCGTCAGCGCCGCCACCTCGGGATCGGTCCACGTGCGGACCCGGGCGCACTCGTCGAAGCCCATGAAGCCCCACAGCCGGCGGTCGACGCGGATCGGGACGAGCAGGATCGAGCGGATGTCCTGGCCGGCCAGCACCTCGGCGATCGCCGGCGGGAACGACGGCGTGTGGCCGGCGATCGAGCGGCCGGCGAGGAGCTCGTCGATCCAGGTGCCGAACCCGCTCGCGCGCATGGGCAGGCGGCGCATCTGCGGGTTGTCGATCTGTGGCGTGACGCCCTCGGCGGCCCACTCGTAGATCTGCCGTCCGACCATCTCGTCCCCGTCGGCGACCACGGCGAAGACGTAGGCCCGGCTGACGCCCGTCGCGCGGCCGAGCCGCTCGAGGACGTCGTCCAGCGCCTGGGCGTGCTCGTCGGTCTGCAGCAGCTCCTGGGCGGCGTAGGCCACCGCTGCCAGGATGCGGTCGGACGGGGACGGTTCCGGCCGCACGGGTGCCGGACCGTCGACGGGCGCGACGGCAGACGGGACGGACGGGGCGGTCACGGTCATCCTGATCCGGAGGGACACCCGTCTCGTCGGCTGGCCAGCCGCTGACTTGAGCCCGAGCGCCCTCCGGCAGGGCTACGCCGACCCGCGGCCGAACTCGGCGGCCCGGAGCCCAGCGGGCCGGGTGGTGGTGCGCTGGTGCGGCGCCGGCGTGCCGCGCTCGGCGAGCGCATCGGGGAGCCAGCCCTCCTGCCACGCCCGCCACAGCCGCGACAGGTCCCACGCGCGGGTGCCGCTGACGGTCGCGCCCATGTCCCCGCGCCGGCTCACCCGCCCCTCGACCACCAGCAGCCACGCGTGCAGCACCGTCCACGCGTTGTCGCCGAGGCTCCGCTCGAAGAACGTCGCCTGGGTCGTGCCCGTGCGGTCGTCGAGCGACAGGAACAGCACCCGCTGGCCCGACCGCTGCTGGGGCGACTGCAGCGCGACCTTCACGCCGGCGACGCGCACGACCTTCTGCACCGGCAGGTGCTGCAGCTCGGTCGCCCGGACCACGCCGAGCGCGGTGAGGAGCGGCTCGTAGAACGACACGACGTGCCGGCTCACGTCCATCCCGCTGACGGCGAGCTCGGAGCGGACCTGGTCGGCCTCGGACACCTCGGGGAGCTGCAGCTCGTGGTCGGCGTGGAGGTCGAGCTCGACCTGCTCGGGGCGGTCGGAGCCGGCACGGCCCTTCCCGGGTGCCCGCCGCCACAGCTCCTCGACGACCAGGCGCAGCGCCGGCCGCGACGCGGGACCGTCGCGCCGACCGATCCCACCGATGTGGTCGAACGCCCCGACCTGCGCCAGCCGCTCGGCGGTGGGCCGGGACAGCCGTGCCCGGTGCCGGACGTCGGCGAGCGAGGTGAACGGCCGCGCCTCCTGCAGCGATGCCAGCTCGGCGGGCGTCACGCCCTTGACGTCCTGCAGCCCCACCCGCACGGCGAAGCGGTAGCCGTTGCCCGCCTCGCCGGCGTCGAACCCACTCGGCGGGACGGGCGTGGAGCCGGGGCCGGGCGCCGCCTCGCCCGGGTCGAGCAGCGTCGCAGACGATCTCGCGGTCTGGAGGTTCGCGAGGCCGCGGCCGAGGCGGATCACGCGCCGCTCGTCGGACCACGCCCAGCCGGGCGGCAGCGGGTCGCCGGGCGACTTGCCGTGGATGCCGAGGAGGTGGTCGGCGAGGCCGCGGTCGACGACCTCGACGGTGTAGTGCGGCTCGGAGCGGTTGACGTCCGGCGGCAGCACCGCGACCCCGAAGGTGCGGCACTCGTCGAGGATCAGCCGGCGCGGGTACATCCCCGGGTCGTGGGTCAGGAGGCCCGCCATGAACTCGGGGAGGAAGTGGGTCTTGAGGTAGGCGGAGCGGTAGGTGGGCACGGCGAACGCGGCCGCGTGGGCCTTGCAGAACCCGAACGAGGCGAACGACGCGACCTGCTTCCAGATGGCCTCGGCGTCCTCGCGGCGGAAGCCGCGCTCGACCGCGCGCGCGAGCGCCCACGCCTTCATGCCCGGCGCCTTCCGGTCGTCGCCGAGCTGGCGGCGGAGGAGGTCGGCGTAGGACATGTCGCAGCCGGTCAGCGCGCACAGGACCCCCATCACCTGCTCGTGGTAGACGACGACGCCGTGGGTCTCGCCGAGGATCGGCTCGAGCGTCGGGTGGAGGTAGGTCGTCTCCTCGGCCCCGTGACGGCGGGCGACGAACGGCGTGACCATGTCGGCCTTCACCGGGCCGGGGCGGAACAGCGAGATCTCGGCGATGAGGTCGCCGAGGTGGTCCGGCTGGAGCCGGCCGAGGAGCTCCTGCTGGCCCGGCGACTCGATCTGGAAGATGCCGATCGAGCGCGCCGAGCGGATGAGCTCGTAGGTGGCCGGATCGCCGTCGGGGATGTCGTCGACCTCGAACGGCTCGCCGCGGGTGTCCGGGATGAGGTCGAGCGCGTGCCGCATCGCCGACAGCATCCGCACCGACAGGACGTCGAGCTTCAGCAGGCCCAGCGCCGCGACGTCGTCCTTGTCGAACTGGCTCATCGCGTAGCCGGGGTGGCCGCCCTCGCGGGGCGCGGACCGCTCCAGCGGGGTGCGCTCGGTGAGGGTGCGGTCGGCGAGGAGGATCCCGCACGGGTGCAGCGCCAGGTGGCGCGGGAAGCCGTCGATGCGCTCGACGATCGCGAACAGCGTCTCGAGCTGGCCGGCGTCGATGCGCGCGCCCTGGAGCTCGGGGAGCTCTGCCATCACGGTGCGGACGTCGCGGGCACGGGCGTGGACGAAGCTCTTCGCGACGAGGTCGATCTCGTCCGGGGGCAGGCCGAGGACCTTGCCGACCTCGCGGATCGCCATGCGCGCCTGGAACGTCTCGACCATCGCGACGCAGGCGGTGCGGTCCTCGCCGTAGCGCGCCATCACGAGGTCGTAGACGTCCTCGCGCCGGGCCGACTCGACGTCCACGTCGATGTCGGGGAGCTCGTCGCGGTACGGGTTCATGAACCGCTCGAACGCGAGCCGGTGCTCGACCGGGTCGACGTCGCTGATCCGCAGCGCGTAGCAGATGAGGCTCCCGGCGGCGGAGCCCCGGCAGGCGGCGAGGATCCCGAGCTCGCGGATGTCGGCGACGATCCGCGCGACGGTGAGGAAGTAGTCGTGCAGGCCCAGCTTGTCGACCATCGCGAGCTCGCGCTCGAGCCGCTCGCGCACCGCCGGCGTGATGCGCGGGTAGCGGTCGGCCGCGCCGGCCCAGGCACGGCGGTGGAGCTCGCCGGCGGCGACCTCGTCGGACATGCCCGTCAGCCGCGGGACGTGGAGCTGGCCGATGCCGAGGTCGACCTCGCAGGAGGTCGCGACCTCGTGCGCGCGCTGGAGCAGGTCGGGGCGCTCGCGGAACAGCGGGGCGAGGTCGGTCGCGGTCTTGAACCAGCCCTCGGCGGTGTCGCGGCCGATGTGGCGCGTGCCGAGCGGGACCTGGGCGCGCACGCACGCGAGCACGTCGGCGAGGAAGGCGTCCTCCTCGGCGAGGTAGCGCACGTCGTTCACCGCGACCGCCCCGACGCCGAGCCGGTCCGCGAGCGCGAGCGTGTGCCGGATGCGGACGTCGTCGCCGGGCTCGTCGTCGCGGGCGCGACCGCGCCCGCCGGGCGGCACGAGGTGGTTGCGGACGCCCAGGAGGACCGCGTCGCGACCGACCACGTCGAGCCAGCGGCGGAGCTCGGCCTCGGCCGCGTCGAGCCGGCCGGCGCCGATCAGCCGCGCGACCGGTGAGTCGGTCCCGAGGAGGACGTAGGCCCCGCCGGCGCCCACCGTCTCCCCGACGTGGTCCCACGACAGGTGCGGCGACCCGCGACCGCCACCGGGGCGGGCGGGATCGGTGGTGTCGTCGGGGGCGTGCGCGGCGGTGACCGCCCGGCACAGCCCGCCGTAGCCGCGCGTGTCCCTGGCGAGGAGGATCACCCGGGCGGCGTCGTCCTCGAGCCACGCCGGTCCACGACCCGGGCGTCGGGCGCGGGGATCGACCGATCCGCTCCCCCCCGCCCCGCGGCGCACCCGGGCCGGGCCCTTCGCCGGCGCCAGTCGCTCCCGCCCCGCACGGGTGATCCCCCAGCCCGGCCGCTCCTGGTCCGGGACGAGCGCGAGGTCGGTGCCGAACACCGGCGTCACGCCCTCGGCCGCCGCCGCCTGCGCGAACCGCACCGCCCCGTAGAGCCCGTCGCGGTCGGTCGCCGCCACGTGGGTCATCCCCGCCGCGGCGGCCGCCGCCGCCAGCTCGCGCGGCCGGATCGCCCCGTCGCGCAGCGAGAAGCAGGTCCGCGCCGCCAGGTGCGCGTACGGCGGGACCGACCCGTCGCCGGTACGACCGCGCGCGCGGCGGACGACCGCCTCGGCCGCCTCGGCGGCGCTCCGGACCTCGAAGGCGCGTTGAGCAGCGCCGTAGGCGACCTCACGTCTGAGTCGCTCAGCGGTGGCGGCGGCCTCGTCAGAGGGCTCGCTCCACCGCTCGACGGGGCCCCACGATCGGGAGGAGGGCACCCGGCGTCAGTCCCAGATCCGGTCGAGCCGCCACTCGCCGCCGCGCTGCACCAGCTCGTAGACGCCCCGGCTCTCGGCCGAGCCGTTCACCGCCGTCACGCGCCACATGTCGGTCTGCTCGATGCGGATCGGCTGGCCGTCGGGGCGTCGCCACCACCCCGGATCCTCGCGCCAGTGCCCCAGCACCTCGAGCACGCGGTAGCGCTTGCCACGCCACGCGAACACGGTCGGTGCCCCCTCGGCCTCCGCGACCTCCTCCAACGTCTCCCGGTACCGCTTCGTCATCACCCTTCCGTCCTCGAACGCCGGTCTGCCTCCGGCCCCGCCTCCTGTGTCGAACACCTGTTCGACCAGGGAGCGACCGTACGTCGCGGGTGCGACGCGGGCAACCGGTGCCGTCCGGGACGGGTCAGCGGGTCGCGGAGCGCCCGACCGGCCGATCGGTTCACTGAACCCCACGACCGGTATCCCGGTCCCGCGGTTCATCGTTGCGCCGGCCGGAACGTGCAACGTCGCGACGTTGCACGCTCCCACCGGTATCCCGGCCAGAGGGTTCAGTGAACGTTCCGGCCGGACCGTGTGCGTCCGGCGTCAGCGGGTCGCGGAGCGCCCGCGGTCGAGCGCGCGATCGCCCGGGACGGGCACGAAGTCCCAGCTGTAGTGGTCGTCGCCGAGCGTCACGACGAGGATCCCGTGCGACGCCGCGCTGCGGGTGGCCGTGGTCGCGAGCGGTCCGCGGTCGAACGAGCGCAGCCACGCGCCGCCGGTGCCCACCACGAAGCTCGTGATGCCGTCGGCGGTCGCACGACCGTCCGGGTCGACCGGCACGAGCCGTTCGTAGCTGTGCTCGTGCGCGGCCAGGACGAGGTCCGCGCCGTGCTCCTCGAGCGCCCGCCACAGCGCGTCGGTGCGGGCGTCGGAGCCGTGCCGGCCGGACGAGAACCGTGCGTGGTGCCAGTACGCCACGATCCGGCGGTCCCCCGCGGCCGCGAGGTCGGACCGCAGCCACCGCTCCTGGGGCGAGCCCGCGTGGCACCCACCCACGAGCGAGCAGTTGGAGTTGAGCGACACGACGTGCCAGTCCTCGCCCACGTCGAAGCTGTACCAGCCCTCGCCGCGGGTCCCGGCCGCGGCGCCGAAGCGGTCGAAGTACGGGCCGGCGTCCTCGGTGAGGTAGTCGTGGTTGCCGGCGGACGGTCGGACGCGGTCCTCGAGCGGGCCCCACGAGGGCTCCCAGCACCGCTCGAACTCCTCGGTGGTGCCCGAGTGGTACGCGTGGTCCCCGAGCGTCACGATCGTGCCGCGCTGCGCGGCGGCGAGCCGCGCGGTCGCCTCGTCGCGGTCGTAGCCGCACACGCCGATGTCGCCCACGGCCACGAGGACCGGGTCCGGCGCCGGCGGGGTCGCGTAGCCCCCCTCGACCACGGCATCGAGCACCCGGGCGATGAACGACGCCATCTCGTCGCGGCGGACCGGCTGGTCGGGACGGAACGTGCCGTCGTCGTAGCCGTTCGCGAACCCGGCGGCCACGGCGGCGTCGATGTTCGCCTCGTGGGCGTGGCCGTCGTCGTCGGCGAAGTGGTCCCCTCCCCGCGGGAGGGTCTCCCCCGTCCGGTGCTCGTACACCCGGACGAGGAACGACGCCATCTGCCCGCGGGTCACGATCGCCCGCGGGGCGAAGCGGCGGTCGGCGACGCCCCGCACCAGCCCCGCCTCCGCCAGCGCGTCGATCGCCGGCTCGTGGACGGACCCGTCGTCGTCGTCGAAGTGGTCCTGCTCGGCGGCCGGGAGCGGGCCACCCGTCACGGCCAGGACGCGCGCCATGAAGCTGGCCATCTGGGCCCGGTGCAGCTGCCACGCGGGCCCGTAGCGGTCGACGCGGACGCCGGCGGCGACCTCCCACCAGACGACGCAGTCGACCGCGTGCTCGTGCACGGTCCCCTCTGCGACGTCGGGGAAGCCGTCCTCCGAGACGTCGCCCCCGGGACACGCGGACGGGAGTCCGGAGGCCGTGGCGACGGACGCCGGCGCGGCGACGAGCGCCAGCAGCGTGACGGCGACGGCCACGGCGACGGTGCGGGCACGGACGGGCGGGTGGTCCACGGGCAGCCTCACGGGGACGGACGTCTCGGGACGGCTGACGACGGTACCCGCGCCGCCGGCTCAGGCGGTCGGGTCACCCACGGGGGCCGCGGGGAGGCGACCGGCGAGATCCAGGAGCTCCCGGGCCGCCTCCGTCGCCACCAGGGCGCGTGGCTCACCGGCCGCGAGGCGGGCGTTCCACCGCCCGAGGAGCTCCGTCGTGAGGTTCGACGCCAGCGGTGCGAGCGCCGGCACGATCCCGGGCTCCTCGCGACGTACCTCCTCGCGGTACTGCGGCACGACGACGAACGCCGGGAAGACCTGGAGGTCGTCGACGAGCGGTCGGAGGTTCAGCAGCCACGCCTGCGGATCGGTCGCCGTCGACAGCCCGGCGATGCAGCGACCGGCGGCCACGAGCCGGGCCGCCTCCTGCGGCGGTGTCGCGAGGACGTTGTAGTCCAGCCGGATCCGGTACGTCTCGAACACGGCCGGCAGCCCGTCGGAGCGCGCCGCGAACTCCTCGTCGACGCACAGCTCCTCGTCGGGGCGCTCGGCGAGCCGGGTCGCGAGCTGTGACATCGTCCGGACGTCGGCGTCGATGCTCGGCGGGCCCCGGACCACGAAGGCGAACGTGGCGTTCGCCGGCGGCGTCGAGATCCCCCCGTCCGGGACGAAGCGGGGCCGCATCCACACCAGGCCGTTGCGCTCGTCGAACTCCTGCACCCGGGTGAACGAGGTCCGCGGGTCGGCCGGCGGGTCGGCCCGCTCGAGCACCTCCAGCCAGGCCTCGCCCGTGTAGGCCGCCCGGACGTCGATGGCGCCCAACTCGATCGCCTGTCGGGCGTCGCCGCTGTCGGCGAAGTCGACCACCTCGGCGGGGATCCCGGCCGCCACCAGCAGCTCGGCCATCACGGCCGCGAGCAGGCGCGACTCGGCGTCCGGCCCCGTCCCGACCGCGATGGTCGGCCCCGTGGGGCTCGGCGCGGGCTCGCCGGGTCCCCCGGGGGTGCAGGCCGCGGCCACGGCCAGGGCCGTGGCGAGGAGGGCGGGGAGGAGGCGTCGCACACCGGCAGCCTGCCACGTCGTCGTGCAGGTGCACGCCCACGTCGTCGTGCAGGTGCACGCCCACGGTGTCGTGCCCGCGCGCACGGGCGTACCCTCGC
>JAHWJY010000034.1:17895-19856 GCA_019348135.1 Actinomycetota bacterium | reverse complement strand
GGCGGCACCGTCGGAGAACTGGAAGCTGTCGCACAACTTCATGCACCACACCTACGCCAACATCATCGGCAAGGACCGGGACGTCGGCTACGGCCTGCTGCGGATGACCGAGGACCAGGCCTGGCGTCCGCGCGACAGGTACAACCCCGTCTACGCCACCCTCCTCGCGCTGCTCTTCCAGTACGGCGTCGCCGCCCACGATCTCGAGATCGAGAAGCTCAAGCAGAACGAGAACGAGTGGGAGGAGGTGCAGGACGTCGCCCGCGTCATCGCCATGAAGACGGCGAAGCAGGACGGCAAGGACTACGTGCTGTTCCCGCTCCTCGCCGGCCCCTACGCGCCGGCGGTCGCCGCCGGCAACCTGGTCGCCAACCTCATCCGGAACGTGTGGGCCTTCACGATCATCTTCTGCGGCCACTTCCCGGACGGGACGGCGATGTTCTCCGAGGAGGAGGTCGAGAAGGAGTCCCGCGGCGGCTGGTACGTCCGCCAGATGATCGGCGCCGCGAACGTCCGCGGGAGCCGGTTGTTCCACGTCATCAGCGGCAACCTCGGGCACCAGATCGAGCACCACCTCTACCCCGACCTGCCGTCCCGCCGGTACGCGGCGCTGTCGAGCGAGGTCAAGGACATCTGTGACCGCTACGGGCTGCCCTACAACGTCGGCAACCTCCGGGAGCAGTTCGGGTCGGTCGTGCGCAAGATCTGGAACCTCCGCAAGCCCGACGGCAAGGGCGGTCCGGACGAGTTCGGCGGCGTCGACACGCACGCCACCGACGCCCCGCTCGACCACGACCGGATGAACGGCAAGGAGATCCCGCTCGCCGCGTCCCGTGCCGCGGAGCGCAAGCGCCGTGAGCGCCGCGAGGCGGGCGAGGTCGCCGCCGCGGCCGGGTGACGCCCTCCTCGGCCGGGCCTCCGCCTGCCGACGTGTGCGGTTCCCACCGCGGCCCCCTGGACGGGCCCCCGGGGGCGGCCGCCCCGGGGCCGGCTTCCTAGACTCCACCCCACCCCGATGTCGACGTCGCCCCGGAGGACCGCGTGTTCGAGGACCTGTTGGCCGCCAACGAGCGCTACGCCGCCACGTTCGACCTGGGGCACCTGACGGCGCCCGCCCGCAAGCGCTTCGCCCTCGTGACGTGCATCGACAGCCGCATCGAGCCGATGGCGATGCTCGCGCTCGAGGTCGGCGACGCGAAGGTGCTCCGCAACGCCGGCGGGCGCGTCAACGACGACGTGCTGCGGTCGCTCATCCTCGCCACGAACCTGCTCGACGTGGACCGGGTGGCCGTGATGCACCACACCGACTGCGCCGGTGCCTCCTCCCAGGAGGCGCTGGCGGCGCGCGTCGGAGAGCGGCTCGGCACCGCCCCGCCGGACCGGGACTTCCAGGCGATCGGGGATCCCGACGCCGACCTCCGGGCCGACGTCGAAGCCGTCCGCTCGTGCCCCCTCGTCCGCGACGAGGTGACCGTCGCCGGCTGGCGCTACGACGTCGCCACCGGACGCATCTCCGAGGTCTGCTGACCGTCCGTGAACGGTACGAGACTGGCGGAACGGACAGTTCCGCCGCGCCGCCGCGCGGCGTACGTTCCTCCCAGCTCCCCGGATCCCGGAGCCCACCAGCACCGTCGCGACCGGGGAGGCCGGCGTGGAGCACCCCGATGCCCGTCCGGCGGCGGACGACCTCCGCTGCGTGATCTGCGGCAGTCCGACGATCGTGGCCCTCTGTTCGGTGGCGTGCCGCACCGAGGCCCGTGCCGAGGCCCGACGCAACACCGCCCGCATCGAGCGCCTGCGCGGGCTCGGGTTCGACGTCCGGCTCGACGAGGTCCAGGCCGTGGTCCGGCGGACCTCCGAGCTCACGGCGGCGCTCGACGATCCCGCGCTCGTCAGCGTCGGCGCGAGCTCCCGCTGACCCTCGGGCCTCCGGCCGGGTCCTCGGCTGCGGCCTCCGGCCG
>JAHWJY010000034.1:0-17795 GCA_019348135.1 Actinomycetota bacterium | reverse complement strand
AGCTCCCGCTGACCCTCGGGCCTCCGGCCGGGTCCTCGGCTGCGGCCTCCGGCCGACGCTAGGTTCCGTGGACGCGCGGCAGGCTGCCGTCGCCGACCGACCGACGGAGGCCACGTGCCCGGTCCCCGACCCTGGCTGTCGCCGGCCGCCCACGCCCGCGAGGCGGAGATCCTCGCGCGCGTCGACCTGGCGAGCCTGGACGAGCTGGGCCGGCGGATCGACGCCGCCGTCGTGCGCAACCGCACCATCCACGAGCTCGAGTGCGTCAACCTCAACCCCGCGACGAACGTGATGAACCCGGACGCCGAGGCCGCCCTGGCATCGGGTCTCGGGACGCGACCCTCGCTCGGTCACCCGGGGGACAAGTACGAGATGGGCCTCGAGGCGATCGAGGAGATCGAGGTGCTCGCCGCCGAGCTGGCGCGACGGGTGTTCCGGGCGCCCTACGTCGAGCTGCGCGTGGGCTCGGGCGCGCTCGCGAACCTCTACGCGTTCATGGCGACCTGCCGGCCGGGCGAGGCCGCGATCGTCCCGCCGCCGTCCATCGCCGGCCACGTCACACACCAGACGCCGGGTGCCGCGGGGCTCTACGGCGTCGCCATCACCGAGGCGCCGGTGGATGCGACGGCCTACACCGTGGACGTCCCCGCGCTCGCCGAGCTCGCCGACCGCATCCGGCCCAAGCTGATCACCATCGGGGGCAGCCTCAACCTCCGGCCGCATCCCGTCGCCGCCATCCGGGCCGTCGCGGACGAGGTCGGCGCCTACGTCCTGTTCGACGCGGCACACCTGGCGGGCCCCATCGCCGGCGGGGCGTGGCCCAACCCGCTGGACGAGGGTGCCCACCTGCTGTCCATGAGCACCTACAAGAGCCTGGCCGGCCCACCCGCCGGGCTCATCGCGACGACGGACCAGGAGCTTGCCCGCCGCCTCGATGCCATCGCCTACCCGGGGCTGACGGCCAACGCCGACGCCGGGAGGACGGCTGCGCTGGCGATCACGCTGCTCGACTGGCTCGCCGTCGGCGACGACCACGCCGCGGCCATGGTGGGCACGGCCGCGGCCCTCGCCGCCGCGTGCGCGGCGGAGGGTCTCCCGGTGTACGCCCCGGGCGGGACGGCCACGACGTCGCACGCCTTCGCGCTCGAGGCCGGCCGGTGGGGCGGCGGACAGTCGACCGCCCGCCGGCTGCGGGAGGCGAACCTGCTGGCGTCCGGTATCGGGCTGCCGATCGCCGACGTCGAGGGCGACATGAACGGGCTCCGGATCGGCACGCCCGAGCTCGTCCGGTGGGGCGTCGGCCCGGAGGACGCACCGGAGCTCGCGTCGCTGATCGCCCGCGCGCTCGCGTCCGAGCCCGCCGCCGTCGCCGGCGACGTGAGCCGGTTCCGTCATCGGTTCCGCGAGCACCGGTTCCTGCGTCCGGACCCCGCGGTGGGGCGGCCCCCGCTGCTCCCCTGACCGCGCGCCGCGACCACGTCCGGCTGCTCGTGACCACGGCGGAGGTGCCGTCGCGCGGCTGTTAGCGTCGCCGGGCGAGGGCGAGCGACGGAGGAGTCAGCGTGTTCGGGGACGGCACAGCGGTCAGCGACCTCGTGGCCGGTCGGGGGGTGCACCTCGGGGTGTTCCCGAGCATCCTGGCCGAGCGCTACGGCGACCGCATCCTGGTCGAGGACGACCACGCCACCCCGGGCCTCGGGGGTGACGGCACCCGCTCGGCGGCCCGTATCGAGGAGGCCGTGGCACGCCTGGCGGCCGCGCACGCCGCCGCGGGACGGCGTGAGGACGAGCGCGTCCTGGTCCTCATCGGGAACCGCTTCGACATCGTCCTGCACGCGCTCGCGCTCGCCAGGGTCGGCGCCGTCCCGGTGCCCGTGAACCCGCGGCTGCGGGCCAACGAGATCGCGGCCATCGCCAGGTCGTCCGGCGCGCGGGCGGTCGTCGCCGACGACGAGGTCGCGGAGGCGCTCGCCGGCGAGGCGGCCCTGGCCGCCCACGAGTGGTCGGTGACCGGATCGCAGGACGACGCCGCCGGCCTGGCGGGCTGGTTGCGCGACCACCCGGAGGAACGCATGGGTCCGGTCGCGCGCGACCCGTCCGCGACGGCGCTCCTGCTCACGACCTCCGGGACGACGGGCACCCCCAAGGCCGCAGCCCTGTCGAGCCGTGGCCTGCTGTCCGCGCTCGGACGCCTGGTCGCGGCGCCGGTCGGACGGTCCGTCGGGCCTCGCGGCGGCCGTGACCTGGTCCTCGCCGCCCTCCCACTCACCCACATCATGGGCTTCTCGGTCGCGCTGGGCGCCCTCAGTGCCGGCGTGCCGCTGCTGCACCGCAGCTCCTTCGACGCCGACGACGCGCTGACGTTGATCGAGCGCCGACGCCCCAACGTCTTCATCGGTGTCCCGACGATGTACGCCGACCTCGAGAGCGCCGGTGCCGCCGACCGCGACCTCGGCTCGATCCAGCTCTGGGGCTCGGCCGCCGACGCCATGCCGACCGACCGGGCGCGACGGTTCCAGCGGTACGGCGGAGCCGTGCGCGTCGGCGGACGTCCGCTGGGCACGGCCGTGTTCATCGACATCTACGGGATGGTCGAGCTTTCCGGCGCGGCCGCCGTCCGGGTGCTGCCACCGTCGCCGAGCGACCGGATCGACCTGCCGGCGCTGGCGGTCGTCCTGCCCGGGATCGAGGCGCGCGTCGTCGACGAGGACGGCGAGCCCGTCGGGCGTGGCCGGGAGGGCGAGCTGCAGTTCCGCGGCGAGTCCGTCCTGTCCGGCTACGAGGGTCGCGAGGACGCCGGGCCGGACGAGGCCGGGTGGTTCGCCACGGGCGACCACGCCCGGCTGTACCCCGGCGGGGTGTTCCAGTTCGCCGGCCGCAGCCGCGACCGCATCAAGGTCGGCGGGTTCTCGGTCTTCCCCGCCGAGGTCGAGACCGACCTCCGCGAGCACCCGGACGTGTCCGACGTCGCGCTCGTCGGCGTGCCGGACGACCGGCTGGGGGAGCGGCCGGTGGCCCTGCTCGTGCCCGCCGACGGCGACGTCGACACCGACGCGTACCTGCAGTGGGCGAGCTCCGCGGTCGCCGGCTACCGGCGACCGCAGGCGGCGTTCGTGGTGGACGGGCTGCCCCGCGGCAACAACGGCAAGCTCGACCGGCGCGCCGCGACCGACCTCGCGGTCGAGCGGATGGAGGGCGGGGCATGAGCGTGCGTCGACTCCACCTCGCCATCCCGGACGATGCCGTGCCGGCCGTGACCGCGGCCGTCCACGACCCGGACGGGCCGGCCGTCACGAACGTCCTGCTGGCGCCGGGTGCCGGAGGCGACCTCGACGGCGCGCCGATGGTGGCACTGGCGGGAGCCCTGGCGGCCGAGGGGCACCGGGTCGTCCGCGTGAACCTGCCGTACCGCGAGGCCGGCCGCGCCGGCGCGCCCCGCGCGGAGCGCTCGGTGCCCGGCTACCGCGCCATCCTGGAGGCGGCCCGCGCCGAGCTCGACCCCCACGGACGCTGGATCTCCGGGGGGAAGTCCTACGGCGGACGCGTCGCGACGATGGCGGTGGCGGAGGGGATGGAGGTCGCCGGCCTGATCCTCTACGGCTACCCGATGCACGCGCCGGGCAAGCCGGACCGCCTGCGCGTCGGGCACTGGCCCGAGGTCGACGCCCCCTGCCTGTTCCTGCAGGGCACCCGGGACACGTTCGGATCGGTCCAGCTGCTGGAGGAGCACCGGCGCCTGCTCCCGCGACGCAGCACGGTCCACGTCGTCGAGGGTGGCGACCACTCCCTCCACGTCACCGGCAAGGCGGCTCCCGACGGCCGCCCCAGGAAGGCCGAACAGGTCGTCGCGGACCTCGGCCCGGTCGTCAGCCGGTGGATCGACGATCTCGCCGAGCGGTAGGCGGGGACAGCTAGCGTCCTGGACGTGTCCGTGCCGGCCGGTCCCAGGAGGCCACCGTGATCCAGGAGTTCCGCGACTTCGTCAACAAGGGCAACTTCGTCGACATCGCGGTGGCGTTCGTCGTCGGCGCCGCCTTCGGCCGGGTCGTCACGACGTTCACCGACCGCGTCGTCAGCCCGCTCATCGCGATGGTGTTCACCGTCCCGGACCTGTCCGACACGATGACCTTCGGGTCCGTCGATCCGGAGACCGGCCTGCGGGCCGGGTCGGTGGGTGCGTTCGTCGCCGCCGGGATCGACTTCGTCATCGTGGCGTTCGTGATGTTCCTGGTCGTCCGGTCCTACAACCGGTTCACGGCCCGCCACGCCGAGCCGTCGCCGTCGGACACGCCGGCCGAGCCCGACGACGTGACCCTGCTCCGGGAGATCCGCGACCTGCTCGCCGCCTCGCGCCCCTGAGGGCCCCGTCTCTGTGGTCGTTCCGTCCCAGCATGCTGGGACCGATCCGCCACAGAGACCGGTCGGAGTCAGGACTCGGCGTCGAAGCGGCGCGCGACGGCCCGCTGGACGGCACGGCGGGCGGCCTCGTGCGCCTGGGCCTCGGTCTCGCGCTCGAGCGAGCCGCGTGAGCCGGGGCGGACGTGGCCCTGCTCCCGCGCCATCATCGCGACCGCCTCCGCGACGGCCGGCCCGACCGACCGGTCGAAGGGCGACGGGATGATGTAGTCGGCCGCGAGGGCGTCGCCGACGACCGCGGCGATGGCCTCGGCGGCGGCGATCTTCATCTCGTCGGTGACCTTGGTGGCGGCCGCGTCGAGCAGGCCCCGGAAGAGCCCGGGGAAGCACAGCACGTTGTTGATCTGGTTGGGGAAGTCCGAGCGCCCCGTCGCCATGACGCGCACGTGCGGTCCCGCCACCTCGGGCATGATCTCGGGCGTGGGGTTGGCGAGCGCGAACACCATCCGGTCCTCGCTCATCGTGTGCACGAGCTCGATCGGGAGGGTGTCGGGACCCGAGACGCCGACGAACACGTCGGCGCCGGCGAGCGCCTCGGCCGCGCCGCCGGTGACGCCCCGCGGGTTCGACTGCTTGGCGACGCGCCGGCGGATGGGGTCCATGCCGCCGCGCTTCGGCTCGAGGATGCCGTCGATGTCGACCGGGACGATGTCCTTCACCCCGGCGGCGTGCAGGAGGTTCACGATCGCCACGCCGGCGGCGCCGATGCCCTGCACGACCACCCGCAGCGTCGGGAGCTCCCGGCCGAGCAACCGGGCGGCGTTCACGAGCGCCGCCAGCACGACCACGGCCGTGCCGTGCTGATCGTCGTGGAACACCGGGATGTCGAGCCGTTGGCGCAGCTTGCCCTCGATCTCGAAGCACCGGGGGGCGGCGATGTCCTCGAGGTTCACCCCGCCGAAGCCGAGCGCGATGCGTGCGACGGTGTCGACGAAGGTGTCGGGGTCACGCTCCTCGATGAGGATCGGGTAGGCGTCGACGCCGCCGAAGGACTTCAGCAGCATCGCCTTGCCCTCCATCACCGGCAGGGAGGCCAGGGGTCCGATGTCGCCCAGTCCGAGCACGGCGGAGCCGTCGGTGATCACGGCGACCGAGTTCGACTTGATCGTCATCCGGTAGGCCGCGACGGGGTCCTCGGCGATGGCGCGGCAGATCTTCGCCACCCCGGGGGTGTAGACGAGCGCGAGGTCGCGGGCGTCGTTGACCTCGAGCTTGTTGTGGACCTCGATCTTCCCGCCGATGTGGGCCTCGATGACGTCGTCGGTCATCGCGAGGAGCTCCGCCCCCGGCACGGCGTGGACGGCCGCCGCCACCGCTTCGGCGTGGTGCTCGTCGCGGACGTCGACCGTGAGATCGCGGAAGATGACGTGGCGCTGGCCCTCGACCCGTTCCGTGGCGATGATCTCGGCTCCGCAGTCGTCGATCGCCGTGGAGACCCGGCCGAGCATCCCGGGCGCGTTCTCGAGCGCGACGCGCAGCGTCACGCGTTCCGTGAGAGCGGACATGCGGGGTCCTCGGGAGGGGACGGGTCGGGGCAGGTCGGTGGCCGTCGCCGAGGATAGGGCGCCGTGTCGTCCTCCCTGTCCCTCCGGACTACCCTCCCACCGCCTGGCGGCCCACCCGGGCCCGTCGCCCGTCCTCCTCGCCCGTGAAGGTCCCCACCCATGTCGACCGACCTCGAGCTGCTGTCCATCAACACGATCCGGACGCTCGCGATGGACGCGGTCCAGGCGGCGAACTCGGGGCACCCGGGGATGCCGATGGGCACGGCGCCGCTCGCGTACGTGCTGTTCTCGGAGGTCATGTCGCACGACCCGGGCCACCCCGGCTGGTGGGACCGCGACCGCTTCGTGCTCTCCGCGGGTCACGGCTCGATGCTGCTGTACGCGGCGCTGCACCTCGCCGGGTACGAGCGTCCGACGCTGGACGACATCCGCAACTTCCGCCAGCTCGGCCACCCCACCGCCGGACACCCGGAGAACTTCCTCCTCGACGCGGTCGAGACCACGACCGGACCGCTCGGGCAGGGGTTCGCGAACGGTGTCGGCATGGCGATCGCCGGAGCCCGGCTCGCGGCCGAGTTCAACCGTCCGGGCCACGACGTCGTCGACCACACGGTCTACGGGATCGTCTCGGACGGCGACCTCATGGAGGGCGTCGCCGCCGAGGCCGCGTCGCTCGCGGGGCACCTCCGGCTCGGCAAGCTCGTCTACCTCTACGACGACAACCACATCACGATCGACGGCGGGACCGACCTCGCCTTCAGCGAGGACGTCCTCGCCCGCTTCGAGGCGTACGGCTGGCACACGGACCGCATCGAGGACGGCACCGATCTCGACGCCATCCGGAAGGCCGTCGACGGCGCCCGCCGGCACGACCGGCCGTCGCTGATCGCGGTGCGGACCGTCATCGGCTACGGCTCGCCGAACAAGGCCGGCACGGCGAGCTCGCACGGCTCACCGCTCGGTCCCGACGAGATCGCCGCCACCAAGGAGCAGCTCGGCTGGCCCCACACCGAGCCGTTCACCGTCCCGGACGAGGTCGTCGCCCACCTCGACCAGCGCGAGCGCGGCGCCGAGGCGCGTCGGGCCTGGGACCGTCGCTTCGCGGCCTACCGCGACGAGTTCCCCGACCTCGCGGCCGAGCTCGAGCGTCGGATGGCCGGCGAGCTCCCCGACGGCTGGCGCGACGCCCTGCCGAGCCTGAGCGAGAAGACCGCCACCCGACAGGCGTCGGGCGCGGTGATCAACGCGCTGGCCGACACGCTGCCCGAGCTCTTCGGTGGCTCGGCCGACCTCGCGGGGTCCAACAACACCGACGTCGACGACGGCGGGGACTTCTCCGCCGACGACCGGGGCGGCCGCAACCTCCGCTTCGGCGTGCGTGAGCACGCGATGGCGTCGATCTGCAACGGCATGGCGCTGCACGGCGGCATCCTCCCGTACGCCGCGACGTTCCTCATCTTCACCGACTACTGCCGGCCGGCGCTGCGTCTGTCGGCGCTCATGGGGTGCAGGGTCGTGTGGGTGATGACCCACGACTCGATCGGGCTCGGTGAGGACGGGCCGACCCACCAGCCGATCGAGCACCTCCCGTCGCTGCGCGCGATCCCCGGCTTCACGGTGCTGCGGCCCGCCGACGCCGACGAGACCGTGGGCGCCTGGGCGGCGGCGCTCGAGTCGGACGGCCCCAGCCTGATCGCCCTCACCCGCCAGGGCGTGCCGCACCTCGGCGACAAGCCCGACGGCGCGGTCGCGGCCGTGGGTCGCGGGGCGTACGTGCTGCGCGACACCGACGGCACGCCCGACGTGCTCCTGCTCGGGACCGGCTCCGAGGTCCAGCTGTGCGTCGAGGCGGCCGAGCTCCTCGCCGGCGAGGGTGTCGCCGCCCGGGTCGTGTCGCTGCCGTCCTGGGAGCTCTTCGACGCGCAGGACGAGGCGTACCGCGCGGCCGTCCTGCCCCCGGAGGTCACCGCACGCGTCGCCGTCGAGGCGGCCGCTCCGTTCGGCTGGGAGCGCTACGTCGGACTCGCCGGCCGGGTCGTCGGCATGGAGCGCTTCGGCGCGTCCGGTCCCGCACCGGAGCTGTTCGAGAAGTTCGGCTTCACGTCCGCGAACGTCGCGGCCACGGCCCGCGACCTGCTCGGCCGCTGAGCCCCACTCAGCGGCGCTTGCGACGCGGGCGCTTGGGCGGGTTGGCGGCGTGTGGCGTGCCGGCGCGGTCCTGGACGTCCTCGCGCGGCTCCGGTCCGGACGCGGACGGCTCGTCGGGGGACAGGCCCAGCGCCGACAGGTTGGCGCGTTCGGCCTGCGCGGCGCGCCGGTGCCAGAAGTAGGACATGCCGCCGAGCACGACGGTCGCCAGCGCCGCGTTGGCGAGGAAGGGGACCAGCCCCTGCGACAGGAACAGCAGCGACGCGACGGGACCGAGGAGCCAGGCGCGGGACCAGAAGCGCTGCTGCTTGCGGGCCACCCCCACGGCGAGGATCGACCGCTGGCGGTCGTCGAGCGCCACCCCCCGGTTGACGGCCTTCATGACCTCGCGCCGCTCCGAGACGGGGATGGCCGCCCAGCGCCGGCGGTGCTCGGCTTCGTCGGGGATCCTGACCACGGTGACTGCGAGGCGGGGCGCGTCCGCGCTCCTCCGCCGGGCGTCGGCGAGGGTAGACGGCCTGGCCTGGTGCCCGACGACGTCGGGTCATCCCCCGGACGGGTTAGGCTCGCGGCCGGTCAGCCATCGTCCGCAGCAGGGAACCCCGTGAGCGTCGTCCGCATCAACGTCCTCGAGGTCCCCGAGGGGATGGCCGAGGTGCTCGAGGAGCGCTTCTCGAAGCGCGCCGGCGAGGTGGACCGGACCCCGGGCTTCGAGGCGTTCGAGCTCCTGCGTCCGACCGACGGCAGCAACCGCTACTTCGTCTACACGCGGTGGACGGACGAGGCGTCGTTCGACGCCTGGATGGAGAGCCGCCAGTTCCAGCAGGGCCACGCCCAGCAGCCGGAGGGGCAGCGACCGGCCGCCACCGGCAACGAGCTGCTGGCCTTCGACGTCGTCCTCCGGTCCGAGGCCGAGTAGGTGGCGCGGATCCTCTACGCCGAGGACGATCCGGCCATCTCCGCGATGGTCGAGTTCCGGCTCTCGGAGGACGGCCACCACGTCACGTGCGTCCTCGACGGCGGTGACGCGCGCCGGCTCCTCGCCGAGCACACCTACGACATCGTCCTGCTCGACGTCATGATGCCGGGTGCCGACGGCTTCGCGCTGTGCCGCGAGCTCGCGGCGCGTCCCGACCGTCCGCGCATCCTCATGATCAGCGCCAGGGTCGCCGAGGCGGACGTGCAGGCGGGGCTCGACGCGGGGGCGGACGGCTACGTCACCAAGCCGTTCAACCCCAACGACCTCGCGGCCCGGATCGCGGCGCTCTCCGCCACGTCGGACGGCGCGCCCGAGCGCTAGCTAGCCCGCCTGCGACCCGTCCTGCTCCCAGGCGTCGATCTCGCCGAGCAGCGCGTCCCGGCGGTCCGGGGACAGGAACGCCGCCCGCGCCGCCCTCCGCTGCAGCTCCGCGACGTCGGGACGGCCGAGGCCGGCGAGGCGGGCAGCGTGGCCGAGCTCGTCCGTCAACGTCGTCGAGAAGAACGGGGGGTCGTCGGAGTTGACGGTCACCGCGAGCCCCGCGTGCCACATCCTCGCGAACGGGTGCTCCTCGAGGTCCTCGACGATCCCCAGCGACACGTTCGACGAGGGACACACCTCCAGGGGGACACCCTCACGCACGAGCCGCTCCACCAGAGCGGGGTCGCCCACGACCGCGATGCCGTGCCCGATCCGGTCGGCCCCGAGCACGTCGAGCGCGCGCCGGACGTCGTCGGCCGACCCCGTCTCGCCGGCGTGCACCGCGAGGCCGAGACCGAGGCGGTCGGCCGCCGAGCGGAGGACGGTCAGCTCGGTCTCGGGCGCCGAGCCCTCGATGCCGGCGAGCCCCAGTCCGGCGATCGGGGCCCCGTCGGCGAGCGCGTCCTCGACGAGGGCGACGGTCTCCTCGGCGTGCTCCCGGCCGAGGTTGCGCACCGCGTCGACGATGAGCCGCACCTCGGTCTCGGCCACGGACGCGAAGCCCTCGCTCACGGCCTCCCACATCGCCCGTGGCTCCATGCCGTTGCGGACGTGCGTCACCGCGGTGAACGTCGCCTCGGTGTAGCGGACGTGCTGAGCCGCCTGGGCACGGGCGAAGTCCGCGGCGGCGGTGCGCAGGTCGGCGGGGTCGCGCAGCTGACGCGACGTGGCGAGGTACGTGTCGACGAAGTGGAGGAAGCTCCGGAACCGGCGGGGGTAGCGCCCGTCCTCCAGCACGAGCACCGCCTGCGGATCCTCACCGTGACGCTCGGCGAGCTCGATCGCGGTCCCGGCACGGATCGATCCCTCGAGGTGGACGTGCAGCTCGACCTTGGGGAGCGAGGCGAGGGAGTCGGCGGAGAGGGTCACGGCGCGCTCGCGATCGGGTTCTCGGGAAGGGGCCCGGGAGCGTAGCGACGACGTGCCCGTGCCCCGGTGGCCCGCCGGCGTACGGCCCGCCGGCTACCGTCCGCCGCATGAGCGGCGACCTCGCGCGGAGCTACCACGACCGCACGACCCACACGTGGCGGAGCGTCCGCTCGAGCGGTCACCAGCTCGACTGGACCAACCAGCCGCTGCCGTTCAAGCTCTACCCCGACCTGCCCGCCCTGCCGCTCCCGGTCGACCTCGGCGAGACCGACTGGCCGGCGATCGACGCGCTCTCGGGGGAGCCACCGCCGAACCGGCGGGCCTTCGACCGGTCACGGCTCGCGGCGCTGCTCTTCTACACCGCCGGCGTGACGCGCCGCTGGGGTCGCGGGGACCGGGAGCTGAACTTCCGGGCGGCGTCCTCCGCCGGTGCGCTCTACCCGATCGAGACCTACGTCGTGGTGCGCGACCTCGGCGAGGGGCTCCCCGCCGGCGTCTACCACTTCGAACCGATCGAGTTCGCCCTCCGCCGGCTCCGGGAGGGCGACCACCGCGCCGACCTCGCCGCCGCCGCGGCCGACGGCGGCGTCGCGCACGCGCCGGTGACCGTCGTGTTCACGGGCATCCCCTGGCGCTCGATGTGGAAGTACCGGCTCCGCGGGTACCGGCACCTGTTCTGGGACGCCGGCGCGATGCTCGCGAACGTGCTCGCGGTCACGACCGGCATGGGCGAGCCGGCCCGCGTGCTCACCGGCTTCGTCGACGCCCGCGTCACCCACCTGCTCGGCCTCGACGAGGACGAGGAGGTGCCGCTCGCGCTCGTCCCGGTCGGCGTCGGTGACGCGCAGCCCGCACGCGCGATCCCACCGCCGGACGACCTCCCGCACCGGACGGTGCCGGTCGCGCCCCGTCGGACCCACGTCCCCGAGGTCTTCGCGACCCACCGCGTCGGCGACCTGCCCGACGGCGGGGCCGTGGAGCGGTGGCGAGCCACCATGCAGGACCTCCGGATGGAGCCGGCGACGCCGCGCCGGCCACCGCCGCTCGTCGCCGCCTACGACACCGTCGAGGAGGTCATCCTGCGGCGCGGCGCCACCCGTCGCTACGCCCGGGCACGCGTCCCCGCGCCGGCGCTGACGTGGCCGCTGAGCGTGCTCGCCCAGGACATCGCGGCCGACTTCGTGCTGCCGGGGGACAGCCTGCTGGCGCACCACGTGATCGTGCACGCCGTGGAGCACGTCCCGTCGGGGGCCTACCGCTGGCTACCGGACGGGCTCGACCTGGAACGACCCGGGAGCTTCCGCGGCGAGGCGACGCAGCTGTGTCTCGAGCAGCCGCTCGGCGGGGAGAGCGCCTACACGATCCTGCACACCGCCGACCTGCAGCGGATCCTCGACAAGGGCGGCGAGCGTGCCTACCGGGCCGTCCAGCTCGAGGGCGGCATCGCGCTCGGGCGTGCGCAGCTCGCCGCGTTCACCCTCGGGCTCGGCGCGACCGGCCTCACGTTCTACGACGAGGACGTCACGCGCTTCCTCGGCGCCCCCGCCGAGCCGGTCTGCGTCACGTCGGTCGGCGTCCCGGCGTACCGCTCGCGGCGGGGGCGTCGACCGAGCGACTCGCCGGCGCCGCCGCTATTGCGCTGACCGACGAGCCGGATCAGCGCAGGACGCCGACCTGGTCCTCCAGCAGCGCGTCGCGCTCCGCCTTGCGCTCGGGCGTGCCCGCCGCCGACAGCATCGGGATCAGCACCCCGGTGACCGCCGCGACGACCGCGATGGTGAGCAGCACCGTCAACATGTGCTCCATGGTCTCGTCCTCTCCTGGTCCTGCTGGTCCGTCTCGCGGTCCGGCTTCCCGGTTCGTCCGTTCCGATCGCCGAGCGACCGTACGGAGCGGCACCCCGCCACCGCAGCGGCCGACCGGCCACGACATCGGGCCGCTCGTACCGCGGCCGACCGGCCCGTCAGGGGAGGAGACGCCCCGCACCGCGCCGTGGTTGCACCCGTCCACGTTGCGGCGGCACCGGCACCGGGTGCGCGAACCGCGCGGAGGCGATCGGCGCAGCAGGAGAACGTCCCCGCGACGGCGAACACCTCTGCTGCCGCCGACGGGCTACGACCCGACGGGGGAGAACCGGGCGGGCGTCTTCGGAGGGGAGGACGCCCGCCCGTTGTTCTGCTGCGGCGGTCCCACCCAGCTGGTCGGTGTCAGGGGGTGGTTCCCGTGCGTCGGTAGCATCGTGGGCCGACGACCAGGAAGTCCCCACATGCCCGACAACCACGCAGACGCTCTCGCCGAGCTGCGCCGCCGCGTGGACCACATCCGCGAGTACCTCGACATCGATCGCAAGCGCGCGCGGCTCGAGGAGCTCCAGGACCAGGCCGCCGCGCCCGGGCTGTGGGACGACCCCGACGCCGCTCGCGTCGTCACCACCGAGCTCTCGCGCGTCGAGGCCGAGCTCACGCGCTACGACGCGATGCAGGCCAAGCTCGACGACCTCGAGGTCCTGAACGAGCTCGCACAGGAGGAGGCCGACCGCTCCACCGCCGCCGAGGTCGAGCGCAGCCTCGACAGCGTCGGTCGTGAGGTCGACCGCCTCGAGGTCACCGCGTTGCTGTCCGGCGAGTACGACAGCAACGACGCGATCGTGTCCATCAAGGCGGGCGAGGGTGGCGTCGACGCCATGGACTGGGCGCAGATGCTGCAGCGCATGTACCTGCGCTGGGCGGACAACAACGGCTACGAGACCGAGGTCTTCGACGAGTCCTTCGGCGAGGAGGCGGGCCTGAAGTCGACCGCCTTCGAGGTCCGCGGGCCGGACGCCTACGGGATGCTGTCGACCGAGCACGGCGTCCACCGGTTGCTGCGCAACTCGCCGTTCGACTCCCAGGGGCGGCGCCAGACCTCCTTCGCGCTCGTCGACGTCGTGCCGGTCCTGCCCGAGGCCGACGAGGAGATCGAGGTCCCCGACGAGGACATCCGCGTCGACGTCTACCGCTCCTCCGGCCCGGGCGGGCAGTCGGTCAACACGACGGACTCGGCCGTGCGCATCACCCACCTCCCCACGAACATCGTCGTGAGCTGCCAGAACGAGAAGTCGCAGCACCAGAACCGGGCGGCCGCGATGCGGGTCCTGAAGGTCCGCCTCGCCGAGGTCGAGCGACAGAAGCGCGACGAGGAGCTCGCCGCCGTCCGCGGCGACCGCCAGAACGTCGGGTTCGGATCCCAGATCCGCAGCTTCTTCATGTACGGCAACCAGATCGTCAAGGACCACCGCACCAACCACGAGCACGGCAACCCGGCGACCGTCCTCGACGGTGGGGAGGCGCTCGACGAGTTCATCGGGGCCGAGCTGCGGCGCCGTGCCACGGCGTCCGCCGCCACGGGATGACCCACCCCCGGTGGTACCCTCCAGCGGTCCTTCCCCCCACGCCGGCGCCTCCGTCCGCGCGTGCCCCGGCTGAGTCCGAGAGCTATCTGTGATCACACTCCGGAACGTCACCAAGACCTACAAGAAGGGCGAGAAGGGCGAGGTCATCGCCCTCCACGACTGCACCCTCGAGGTCGCCAAGAGCGAGTTCGTGTTCGTGGTCGGCCCGTCCGGCTCGGGCAAGTCGACGTTCATGAAGCTGCTCACCCGCGAGGAGCACCCGGACACCGGCGAGATCTGGGTCGCCGGCAAGAACATGGCGACGCTGAAGTCCTGGAAGGTGCCGATGCTGCGCCGGCAGATCGGCTACGTGTTCCAGGACTTCAAGCTGCTGTCGAGCAAGACCGTCTACGAGAACGTCGCGTTCGCGCTCGAGGTCATCGGCAAGCCGACCCCGTCGATCCGCCGGCGCGTCCCGGAGGTCCTCGAGCTCGTCGGGCTCGCCGAGAAGTCCGACGCGCTCCCGCACGAGCTCTCGGGTGGACAGCAGCAGCGCGTGTCGATCGCACGGGCGTTCGTGAACGGCCCGCGGCTGATGCTCTGCGACGAGCCCACCGGCAACCTCGACCCGCAGACCTCGATCGGCATCATGAAGCTCCTGGACCGCATCAACCGGACCGGGACCACGGTCGTGATGGCGACCCACGACCAGCACATCGTCGACTCGATGCGCCGGCGCGTGATCGAGCTCGACAACGGCATCGTCGTCCGGGACCAGTCCCGCGGGGTCTACGGCTACGCCGGCTGACTCCGACCGGTCCGGCGCGGACCGGTCGGGTCCGGCCGTCGCCGCGACCCCCCACGCACCCCAGGAACCCCGAGGCAGCTGATGTCCGCACGCTGGCGCTACATCCTGCAGGAGGCCATGATCGGCCTCCGCCGCAACCTGATGATGACCGTGGCGGTCATCCTGTCCGTCACGGTCTCGTTGACGCTCCTCGGCGCGAGCCTGCTCCTGTCCCGTCAGGTCGACCTCGCGGCCGGGGACTGGGCGGACAAGATCGAGGTGTCGATCTTCCTGTGCGACGGCCGGCAGTGCGCGGACATCACCACCGAGCAGCGCGCCGAGCTCGAGGCCTCCCTCGAGGCCGAGACGGTGGTGCAGGACGTCTTCTACGAGTCCAAGCAGGAGGCCTACGAGCGGTTCCGCGACCAGTTCAAGGACGAGCCCGAGCTCATCGAGACCGTCACCCCGGACGCGCTGCCCGCGTCGTTCCGGGTGAAGCTCGAGGACCCCGAGCAGTTCGGCGTGATCCGCGACAAGTACCAGGCCTGGCCCGGCGTCGAGGACATCATCGACCAGCGCGAGGTGCTCGAGGAGTTCCTCAAGTTCGCCAACGTCATCCAGAAGTCGGCGCTGACGGTCGCGATCATCCAGCTCATCGCCGCCTCGGTCCTGATCGCCAACACCATCCGCGTCGCCGCCTTCGCCCGTCGGGAGCAGACCTCGGTCATGAAGCTCGTCGGGGCGTCCAACTGGTACATCCGACTGCCCTTCGTGCTGGAGGGCGTCCTCGCCGGCTTCGGCGGGGCGCTCGTGTCCTGGCTGCTCCTGCTCGTGACCGTCCCGCAGGTGACCGACAACCTGCGCGACGACATCGAGTTCGTGGCGTTCATCGGGACCACCGACGCCGTCGCCATCGCCCTGCCCCTGTTCGCGGCCGGCATCCTCATCGCCGCACTCTCCTCCGTCTTCGCCCTCCGCCGCTTCCTCGATGTCTGACGCCGTGCGTGCTCGGCTGAGGCTCAACCGGGCGGCCGTTCGGGCCGATGGATGGGACAACGGGGGTTGACACCGTGGCCTTCCGTGACTGGTGTGTCCCGTTGTTCCCCAGCGGGACTCCTGTTACGGTGAGGTGTTCCTCGAACCGTCCGGCGGCCCCCAGGAGGCGAACGTGCTCGGACGCGGCGTCCGCGTGCTCGCGGTCCTGTTGTCGCTCGTCGTCCTCGCGACCACCGCGACGGCGCAGTCCGGCGACCTCGCCGAGCGTCTGAGCGACACGCGCGGGCAGCTCGAGGAGGCGGAACGCGGCCTCGGGACCGTCCGGCAGCAGGTCGGCACGGCCCAGGAGCAGCTCGCGGCCGCGGACCAGCAGCTGATCGCGCTCGAGGCCCAGCTGCGCGAGCAGGAGGCGGCGCTCGCGGAGGCCCGGGCCGCCTACGCCGAGGCGCGCGCACGCACCGAGGCCGCCACCCGCGAGCTCCAGGCGGTCTCGGAACGGCTCTCGCGCACGCAGCAGGAGCTCGCCGAGCGCGAGCGCCGCTTCGACGACCGCATCGCCTCGGCCTACAAGTACGGCAACGTCGGCTACGCCTCCGCGCTCATCGGCGCCGAGGACGTCTCCGACTTCGTCAACACCATGTACTACGTCCGGTCGGTGATGAAGACCGACCGCGTGATGATCACGGACGTCACGGAGACCGCTCGGGAGGTCGCCGAGGACCGGCAGGACGCCGACCGGCTCCGCGACGCCCTCGCCTCCGAGGAGGCCGCGGCGGCACGCTCGCGGGCCGAGGTGGAGCGGGCGACCGAGGCCCAGCGCAACCTGACGGCGATGGTCGCCGGCGAGCGGGCCCAGCGGGCGCGGCTCGTGGCGGAGCTGCAGTCGACCGAGGCCGACTACGAGGTCCTCGTCGACGGCCTCGAGGCGGAGTCCGCCAAGCTCGCCGAGGAGCTCCGCAAGTCCCAGTTCTCGGGCACGCAGCCGGGGCCTGGCGGCCTGCTGTGGCCCACGGCCGGGCACCGGACGTCCGGGTACGGCTTCCGGACCCATCCGATCTACGGCGGCCGTCGCATGCACACCGGCGTCGACATCTCGGGAGGCACGGGCCAGCCCATCGTCGCCGCGGCCGAGGGTCAGGTCGTCTCGGCCGGGTGGCGCGGCGGCTACGGGCTCACCGTCGTCATCGACCACGGCGGCGGCCTGCACACCCTCTACGCGCACCAGGTCCGGCTGTCCGTCAGCTCCGGCGAGGTCGTGGGGCAGGGCCAGAAGATCGGTGAGGTCGGCACGACGGGCAACTCCACCGGCCCGCACCTGCACTACGAGGTCCGCGTCAACGGCCAGCCCCGCGATCCCATGGAGTGGTACTAGCCGCCGGCCAGTAGCCTCCCACCCCGCCATCCCTCTCCGCGTGGAGGCGTCGCCCGTGATCCGGAGGACCCTCGCCGTGTCGGCCGTGCTCGTGATGCTGGCGGCCTGCGCTGGGGACACGGCCGCGCCCGAGGGGGGACCGGCGCCGCGTGAGGCCCCCACCGAGCTCGCCGTCGGGGGCAGCCGGATCCGGCTGTCGACCTACGCGTGGCAGGACCAGATGCCCACGGTGGGGGACGAGCCGGGCCCCTGCGCCAGCCTGTGTGTGAGCGGCACCGTCGAGGTCGCCGGCGGCGGACCCCTGCCGGAGGACCTCGAGGTGCTCGACATCGTCGCCCTCGTCGAGGGGGAGGAGCACGCGTTCGAGGAGGTCGAGCTCACGGGCCTGCTCGGTCCGTCGAACTACGAGTTCGTCGTACGGCGCGGCCCCGCCCTGGTCCCGGGCACGACGTTCGACCTCGCCGTACAGCTCGAGGTCGGTGGCGAGGTCGCCTGGGTCCGCGCACCGCGCGTGGTGGTGGAGCGCACGGTCTGACGGGCAGCCGGCACGGGCCCCGCCGAGGCTCCCCGAGGGCCGCCGCTACGCTCGGCGACGATGGCCACCTCGAACAAGACCGGCGGCGGCGACGGCACCAAGCTCGTCGTCGGCAACCGCCGTGCGCGCTACGACTACCACCTCGACGACCGTTTCGAGGCGGGGATCCAGCTCGTCGGCACCGAGGTGAAGTCGCTGCGCGACGGCAAGGGCTCGCTCGTCGAGGCGTGGGTCAAGATCGACGACCGCGGCGAGGCGTGGCTCATGCAGTGCCACATCCCCGAGTACGAGTTCGGCAACATCAACAACCACGACCCGGTGCGTCCGCGCAAGCTCC
>JAHWJY010000009.1:37878-46948 GCA_019348135.1 Actinomycetota bacterium | reverse complement strand
CGGGGATTACCGAGCGGCTAGCTTCTGTCGCCTCCCGTCCCCGCTGGGGGGTACGAGGCGGATGTACGTGCCGATCCGGAAGATGGGTGTGTTGGCCGTACGCGCCCCGTGGCCCGCGTTGTCGGAGGCGCGTAGGCCGTAGCGCCCTTGGTCCGGCGCACAGCTGGCCGCGGATCACCGTTCGACGACGTCGTCCCAGCTCCACCGCTCGGCCTGGAGGTAGGACAACAGCCGCCGACGCCGGTCCTCGTCCCCGCGACACCGCTGCGCGAACGTGTCGTCGTCGACGACGTCGTCGCGGACCGCGCGGAGCGGGCCCAGCGACGGCAGGGGCGGGACGGCGTCCGCGTCCTCGACGAGCGTGATGGTGGAGAGGAAGTCGTCCACCGCCCGCCGGCCGGTCCGCACCAGCGGGGCATGCTCCTCGGGAAGCGCGTGCTGCAGCAGCGTGAGGATGTCGTCGTAGGTCGCCAGGCCGACGGGCACGGCGCTGCGCCGGTCCTGGGCGTGGAAGAGCTCGAGCATCGGCAGCGTGAGGTGGCCCTGGGCCGCGTCCGAGAGGTCGGACGCGATCGCGGTGAGCTGGCTCGGCAGCGTCCCGAGCCCCGGCGCCGGGAGCGCCGCGGCGACCGCCTCCGAGGGCGAGGACCCGAGCGCGGTCATGTGCGTCGCCATGGCACGCTCGTCCTTCACCGACGTCACGACCTGGAACAGGTACGTGAGCCCGAGGGTCAGGAGCGCCAGACCGACGATGGCCGCGACGTTGTTCACGAGCTCCCACGTCTCGGTGCCGGCGACGAGGCTCGCCCCGGCGCCCGCGAGCGCGCCGGCCGCGTAGGCGATGCGGCCGAGGGCGGCGGCCGGTTCCTGCGAGGAGGCCACCAGGACGGCGTCGTCGTCGGCCAGGAACATCACGGCGAACCCCAGCCACACGAGCAGCGTCCACATGACCGGCACGGCGGCCGCTCCCAGCACGCCCGCGACCTGGAGCCGGCGGTGGCTCGGTCGACCGAGGTGGGAGAGCGTGCGCGTGATCCGCGCCATGGCGTCGCTCAGGGGTCCGCGCCCGACGCCGACCCCCACCGTCGTCGTCACCACGTCGAAGACCACGATCACGACGACGGCGGCCCCGACGACGGCGATCCAGAGGTTGTCGATCTCCATGGGTGCTCCTCGTGGCGGGTCAGCCGGCGGGGTCCGCGTCGGTGTCCTCCGACGTGCCGAGCTCGGCCTCGACCGCGGCGAGCGCGGTCGTGATGCGGTCGAGCTCCTCGCGTTCCGCCCGCAGGTCGGCCTCGGCCCGGTCGGCTCGGGCGCGCAGCTGCTCGGCCTTCGTCCCGGCACGCTCCACGCGGGTGAGCTGGTCGTCCCGCGACCGTTCGAGGTCGCGGTGCTGGCGTCGCAGCCGGCGGCGTTGCAGGGTGCGGCGGCGTTCCTCCTCCGCCCTGGCGGCCTCGTCGTCCTCGTCCGCCGGCGCCGGCGCCGGCGCCACGAGCAGGCCCTCCACCCCGCCGAAGCCCGCGCCCTCGAGCGGCCGGTCCAGGACCCCGCGTCGGAGCTCCTCGTGGTGCTCGGGGCTGACCGCGGCGGTGAAGAGCGTGCGCTCGACATCCTCCAGGTGGCTCGCCGGTGACGCGCCGGACGCGGAGATGATGTCCGCGGCTGCGCGCCGGAGGTCTCCCACGAGGTCGCGGAGCCGGCGGCTGGCCGTCTTGAGCGCGTCGCCGCCACGACCGCTGGCGGCGCGGCGCTGGGCGTCGCGCAGCTCCTGGCCCGCGGTGATCAGCTCTGCGACCCGGTCGGCCTCGCGACGGGCGAGCTGATCGACGGCCCACGCGGGGACGGTGGGCTTGCGGGCCCTGCCGAGCGCGCGGCTCTCCTCGCGCTGGTCGGCGTCCCGCAGCTCGCGGACACGACGGTCACGCTCGTCGATGAAGTCCTCGCGCGCGGTCCCGTACAGCGCATCGAGGTGATGCGCCAGGACCTCGTCGTCCATCAGCTGGCCTCGGCCGCGGCGTCGTCCCCGAGCGCCTCGACCAGCTCGTCCTTCGTCATCGACGACCGACCCGGCACGTCCCGCTCCTGGGCGAGCTCGTAGAGCTCGTCCTTGCTGAGCTCAGCGTAGTCCCGTCCCCCGCCCGACCGGCCGGAGCCGCCCCCGCCCTTGGCACGTTCGAGGCTCTGCTCGAGCGCGCTCATGAGATCGACCACGCCGCCCGTGTCCCGCTCGGGCGCGGTGATCTCGACGTCCTCGCCCTCGGCCTTGGCCTCCAGGAACTCGACGACCCGCTCCTGGTACTCGTCCTCGTAGGCGGCGGGATCGAACGCCGTCACCAGCGAGTCGATCAGCTGCTCGGCCATCGCGATCTCGCGCTGGGAGACGTCGGCGCCGGATCGGTCCGGGGCCTCGAGCTCGTCCGGGTCGACCACCTCGTCGGCGTAGTTCATCGTCGACATCAGCAGGAGCCCGTCGCGGGCCCGGATGGCCGCGAGGTACTCCTTGTTCCGCATCACGAGCTTGGCGATCGCGACCTTCTCCGAGCGCTCCATGGCGTCGGTGAGGAGCTGGTACGGCTTCACGGCCGCCTCGCCGTCCGGCATGAGGTAGTAGGGCCGGTCGTAGTAGATCGGGTCGATCTCGGCCTGCTCGACGAAGTCGCGGATGTCGATCAGCCGCGACGCCTGCGGGTCGAGCTCCTCGAGCTCGTCCGGGTCGACGACGACGTACTGCTCGTCTTCGACCTCGTAGCCCTTGACGATCTCCTCGTACGGGACCTCCTCGCCGGTCTCCTCGTCGACCCGCTTGCGTCTCACGCGGGCGTGGGTGTCCTCGTGGAGCTGGGTGAAGTGGACGTCGTGGCTCCGCACCGCCGTGTAGAGCTTCACGGGCACGTTGACGAGCCCGAAGCTGATCGAGCCGCTCCAGGTGGCGCGGGCCATGACGACCTCCTCGTGCGATCGCTCGCGTGTGGTCGGTCAGCCCGGGATGTCGCGCGGATCGTTGCCGTAGGAGTCCTTCTCGCGGATGGTGCCGTCCGCGGCGTGGAGCTGGAACTCCACCTCGGCCGACCGCGCCTCGGCACGCCCCGCCTCGGCGGCCTCCTCCTGGGTGTCGTGCGTGGACAGCGGGGCGTCCTGGCCCTCGCGCTTCACCGCCCACCGGTCGCCGTCGGGCAGCACGTGGATCGCATCGTCGGTGTTCGGCATCGGGTCCTCTCCGGTCGGGGACCTCCAGCATGGCCCGTCCCCGGGATGCACTCACGCCGAGGGCGCCGCCGGACGGCCAGCCCGCCGACGGGACATCGGGTGGGACGTGCCGCGTCGGGTCCCGGCGCAGGAGTCCGACGTTCGGTACGTTCCGGACATCTCCCCAGGCCCCGGAGAGCGTGCTCCCGGACCCGCGCGCGCAGCCGTACGTCCGCCGCGCCAGGGGGTCCACGTGGAAGCCGTGTCCGAGACCGAGGGACAGGCGACGGTCCCGGCCGACGTCGCCTACGTCACCGCCTGCGCGCTCGGACTGGCGTTCAGCGAGCACCGCGGGGAGGAGGCCGTCGACGAGCTCGTCTCGGCGGCGCAGGGCCGGCGGGAGACCCTGGCGGCAGCCCGCGACGCGCTCGAGGGCTACCCGTGCGAGGACCCGACCGTGGTCGGCACCGCCGCGGAGCTGCTGTCGTCGGCGGCCGAGGCCGCGCGCAGCGCCCGTTCGTAGGCGCGCAGGTAGCCGTCCGCGACGGCGCGACGCTGGCGCTCCCGGAACGGACGGGACAGCGCCGGCACCGGTCCCGCCGCGACCGCCCTGCCGAGGGCCCGCCGGAAGCTCGCCGGGTCGAACCCGTTGACCTCATCGCTCGCGAAGACCTGCGCGGCTCCCTGGTCGGCGTAGCCGCCACAGCTCGGGGCGATCACCGCCGTGCCCAGGTCGCGACACAGCTCCAGCAGTCCCGAGTGGGTCCCGAAGCGGTACGGCAGCACGTAGCCGTCGCATCGCCGCACCAGCTCGACGAGCGCGTCGTGGGCGAGGTAGGGGTGGACACGGACATCGACCAGCCCCTCGTCGGCGAGGTCGCAGGCCGACGCGACGAGCGCGGGGTCGTGGTTGGCGCCGCGCGGGGACACGACGTCGGCGTGCAGGTGGACCTCCAGCTCGAGCGCCTCCTCGGCACGGGCCACGTCCGCGGCCGCGGCGAGCAACGGTGCCCCGACCATGTTGGGTCGCAGCGACTTGAAGTGGAGACCGAGGCGGTAGGTCCCGTCCGAGCTCGGTCGTGACGGCGGCCGGAGGTCGTCGAGCTCGGCCACGTGGGGGTGGGGCAGCACGGTGGCCCGGCGTCCCCAGCGGTCGAGGATCCGCGTCGCCGCCCAGTCGGTGAGGGTCAGCAGCTCCATGGCGCTGGCCACGAGCACGTCCAGGCCGGCGTCCTGGAGGGCCGGGGTCGCGTGGTTGGGGTTGCGGAGGTCGTGGACGGTGTAGACGAGCGGCACCCCTCGGCGGTCCAGTACGGCGACCAGGTCGCGGAGCTGCGCCGGGTCGTAGTACTCGAAGCCGAAGTGGACGTGGAGCACGTCCGGGACGTCGCGGGCGGCGTCCCACCACGCCGGGTCGAGGAAGCACGGCGTTCGGTGGTCGTGCCCGCTGGGGTCGCGGAGCCGGTCCACCCGTGGGTGCGCCAGCCGGCGCACGTAGACGTGGGTCGCGGGCACGGACGCCACCGTGATCCTGCGGTCGGGTCCCTGGTCGGAGGAGGTCATGTGCCCCACCGTGCCCGGACGTCCGGGGGCGGATGTCGTCCGGCTCCGACCGTTCGGAGGGCCTCCGCCCCCACGTCCGGGGGCCTCGGGTGGTTCGTTGGACCACGACACCGGCCCGGACCCCGTCGGTACCACCAGCCGTCCACGAGGCCCGGAGACCCGATGCGCGTCGCGATCATCGCTTCCGCTCGACATCCGATCCGCGAGCCGTTCGCCGGCGGCCTCGAGATGCACACGCACGCGCTGGCGACCGGCTTGCGCGAACGCGGGCACGAGGTGACCGTGTTCGCGTCCGGGGACTCGGATCCCGAGATGGGGGTCGAGCCCGTGTGCCCGACCGCCAGCGGGCTCGACCTCAGCCATGCGGCCCGGACCGACCTGTCCATGCTGTCCCGCCGGTTCATGGAGGAGCACCACGCCTACCAGCACCTCCTCCTGCGGCTCCCCGGACGGGACTTCGACGTCATCCAGAACAGCTCCCTCCACTACCTGCCGGTCGCGATGGCCGGATCGCTGGACACCCCCTTCGTGACCACGCTGCACACCCCGCCCGTCCCCTGGATCGAGAGCGCGGTCGCCGCCGCGCCGGAACCCTCGACGATCACCTTCGTGTCCGTGTCCGAGCACAACGCGTCCAGCTGGTCGCAGGTCACGGTGCGGGAGGTCATCCCGAACGGCATCGACCCCCGCGGCTGGCCGTTCTCGGCCTCCGGGGACCCCGGGCTCGCGATCTGGACGGGCAGGATCGTCCCGGAGAAGGGACCGCACCTCGCCGTGGAGGCAGCCCACGCCGCAGGACTCCGCATCTGGCTCGCGGGACCGGCAGACGAGGGCTACCTGGAGGGCGAGGTGCTGCCACGTCTCCACCCCCGGGACGCCTACCTCGGCCACCTCACCCAGGCGGACCTCGCCGAGGCGGTCGGCGGCGCCGGGGTCCAGCTCGTGACCCCGTGCTGGGACGAGCCGTTCGGCCTCGTCGTGCCCGAGGCGCTGTCCTGCGGGACCCCCGTCGCCGCGTTCGACCGCGGGGCGATGTCCGAGCTCCTGGACGAGGAGTGCGGCCGGCTCGCTCCCCCGGACGACATCGAGGCGCTCGCGACGGCCGCGGTCGAAGCCCTCGAGCTCGACCGACGTGCCTGCCGACGACACGTCGAGGCGCACTTCACGCTCGACCGCATGGTCGACCGCTACGAGACGCTCTACCTCGCGTCGGCACGATGAGACGTTCGATCGCCTTCTACGTCCACCACCACGGACACGGCCACACCTCGCGGGCGCGGGCGCTGATCGATGCTCTGTCGCTCCCCGCCACCGTGCTGACCAGCGCGCCGGCGGGACCGGGGACCTTCGGGGACGCGTCGGTCGTCGAGCTCCCCCGCGACGACGGCGAGTCGGAGACCACGGACGTCCCGACCGGAGTCCCTGCGCACCTCCACTACGCGCCGCTGGGCATCCCCGGGCTGCGCGAGCGCACCGCACGCCTCGCCCGGTTCCTCGCCGACGAGGCCCCGGCGGTGCTGGTGGTCGACGTCTCGGCCGAGGTGGCACAGCTGGCGCGGATCGCCGGCGTCCCCCCGGTGGTGGTCCGCCAGCACGGGACCCGCTGGGACCCGGCGCACGTGGCGGCCTACGACGCCGCCGTCGCGCTCCTGGCGCCGTTCGGACGCGAGCTCGAGGAGCCCGACGCCCCGGAGCAGATCCGACGACGGACCTTCTACGCCGGCGGGCTGTCGCGTCCCTCGCCGGACGGATCCGTGCCCGTCGACGACGTCCGCCGGACGGTCCGCAGACAGCTCGGCTGGGGCACCCACGAGCCCGGGGTGGTCGTCCTCCGCGGCTCGGGCGGCTCCGGCCCGGCCGCCGGCGACCTCCGGGCGGCGATGCGTTCGACCCCGGACCACCGCTGGGTCGTGGTCGGGCGGGAGGACGACGCCGACGACGTCCCCTCGACGGGCTGGGTGGACGACCCGCTGCCGTACCTCGCGGCCGCCGACGTGGTCGTCGGCTCCGCCGGTCACAACACCGTCATGGAGGTCGCGCTGCTGCGACGACCCTTCGTGTGCGTCCCGGAGGACCGTCCGTTCGACGAGCAGCGGCGCAAGGCCGAGCGGCTGCGCGAGCTCGACCTGGCCGAGGTGGTCGACCGCTGGCCGGGCCCCGCGGACTGGCCGGCCGTCCTCACCCGTGCCCGGATCCGCGGCGGCGGGCGTCTGGGACGCATCGCGGACCCGGAGGCCGCCTCCCGGGCGGCGTCCTGGCTCACCCGGCTCGCGGACGGCTTCGCCGCATGAGCGAGCTGCCCCGCGTCCTGTCCTACCCGCCCGTCCACGACTACGTCGACCGGTTGCACGGCACGGCCGCGACGCTCGTGCACCGGGACGAGCCGTGGCCGCTGCTGCCGCATCTCTACGACCCCGACTGGATCCGCGCACGGGCGACCGACTGGGACGTCGCGCACTTCCACTTCACCTGGGAGCAGTACCCCCCGCAGACCTTCGGAGAGGTTCTCGCGGCCCACCGCGCCGCTGGGACGCCGGTCGTGTGGACCGCCCACGACCTCCGCAACCCGCACGTCCCGGACGCGTCCTCCGACGACCCCTACCTCCGGGCACTCGCGGCGACGGCGTCCCAGGTCCTGACGCTCACCCCCGGCGCGGCCGCCGAGGTCACCGGACGGTTCGGGGTCAGTCCCCAGATCGTGCCCCACGGACCGCTCCTCGCGCCGGCGGACGCGGCGCCGCTGCGACGTCCACCCGTGCGGTCCGGTCCCCTCCGCGCGCTCCTGCTCGCCAAGTCCCTGCGCGCCAACCTCGACTGGCGCACGCCCCTCGAGACCGTGGCCGGGATGGACACGGACCCGCCGGTCGAGCTGGACGTCCACCTGCACCCGGACGCGCCGGACCGCGGTGCCGTGCAGGCGTTCGACGGACAGGGGCGCGTCCGCGTCACGGTCGGCGACCGTCTCTCCGCGCCCGAGCTGTGGCGGCGCATCGCCGACGCGGACGTGCTGCTCCTCCCCTACCGCTGGGGCACCCACTCGGGCCTGCTGGAGCTCGCGACCGACCTCGGCACCCCGGTCGTGGTGACCGACGTCGGCTACCTGTCGCAGCAGGCCCCGTGCCACGTCGTCCGGACGCGCGACGGCGACGTGGACCCCGACCGCCTCCGGACGGTGCTCACCGAGCTGGCGTCGGGCCAGCGTGCGCACGACGTGGTCCCCGCGAGCCTCCGCGAGCGGGTGCTGGCCGAGTTCCACCGCGCCCACGCCGCTCTCTACGCGCGCCTGGCGTCCTCGCGCGGGACGGCGGTCGCCCGATGAGCGGCCGTCATCTCCGCCTCCGAGGGTCCCCGGACGAGCTCGAGCACGTCACCGCCGGGCTCCCACCGGACGAGCCCCGCGTCCGCGAACCGGGACAGCCAGCCCTCCATCGGCCACCGACCCCAGACCTCGTGGAAGCGGCGGGCGTTGGCGACGATCGAGGCCACGTGCTGGACCGGCGGGTCGTAGGTGTCGTGGTGCTGGTGGAACGCCCACGCACCCCCCAGCCAGGCGAGCGGGACCTCCGCGTCCCGCGCCCGCAGCGCGAGGTCGGTGTCCTCGGCGCCGTACCCGCCGTACCCCTCGTCGAACCCGCCGATGCGCTCGAGCAACGTCCGTCGCCGCACCGCGAACGACAGCGACCAGAACAGCTCGTACCGATCGGTCGGACGCGCGACGCGGTCGCCGGGCGGCTCCGGGCGCGACGGATGCCGCTCGCCGAGGCGGTGCAGCGACGCGTCGTCCAACGGGACCTGTTCCGCGTCCACCGTCCAGCCCGGGGGGAGGTAACGCACCCCGCCCATCAGGATCCCGTCGAACCCGTCGAGCGCGTGGGCGTAGGACGCGACCAGCGTGCTCGACGGGATGCAGTCGACGTCGAGCAGGACGACGCCCTCCGTGTCCGCCACCGCCACCGCGGCGTTCCGCGCCCGGGCGAGCGGCAGATCGCCGTCACCGCCGGCAGCGACGAACCGCGTCGGCCAGGGCGTCGCCGGGACCTCCGGGCGCGGATCCTCGCCGCCCATCACCGCGACGACGTGCGCGTCGGGGGACCGGGTCGAGCCCAGCAGACCGCGGACCTGGTTCACGAGGTGGGCCGTGCGGTCCCGCGTCAGCGTGCAGACGGTGACCTCCATCGGTCGTCCCACCTCCTCCGGCTCGACGCGGGGGCTGCACGGTACGACGACCGGCCACGGGCGGGGACGTCATGACCAGCGACGGACGGACCATCACCGACCTCCAGCCCGTGGTCGTGGTCGGACCCATGCGGACGGGCACGAC
>JAHWJY010000009.1:0-37778 GCA_019348135.1 Actinomycetota bacterium | reverse complement strand
CCATCACCGACCTCCAGCCCGTGGTCGTGGTCGGACCCATGCGGACGGGCACGACGCTCGTCGCCGAGCTCCTCGACACCCACCCCGACGTCGTCTACCTCGGCTTCGAGCTCGCCGAGGAGTGGGCGGCGTGGACCGGGCTCCCGTGGGGGGCCCCGGGGGCGGACGACATCGGCTGTCCGCCGCTCGACGCCGACGCGGCCACCCCGGCACGCGCCGAGTCGGTCCGGGCCGGGCTCACCGCGCTGCTGCGCGACCGCATCGGGGACGCCCCGTGGCCCCGCACCGTCGTCCTGAAGAGCCCGCACTTCTGGCACCGGCTCGACTTCCTCACCGCCGTGCTCCCGCGGGCGAGGATCGTCCGGACCCGCCGCGGTCTGCTGCCCACCGTCGCGAGCCTCCGGCGACTGTGGGACCGTGGGCTCGACCAGCACGGTCGGGTGCACCACCTGCCGGTCGACCCGTCCCGGTGCTGGGACTACGTGCCACGGTCCGAGGCGGACGGCTACGACCCCGACCGCACCTTCCCGGGGGGCCGGGTGCCGGTCCTCGCCGAGTTCTGCCACCGCGTCGACGACGCGCTCGACCACCTCGCCGCTCGCGCACCGGAACGGGTCGCGACGGTCCTGTCGCACGAGGAGCTCGTCACGGATCCGGTCGCGGCGACCGGCCGGCTGCAACGTTGCCTCGGGCTCCCCGTCCGGGAGCTGGTCCCCCCGAAGCCGCTCGATCCGGACCGCCTCGAGGAGTGGCGCGCGCTGCTCGGCACGGACGAGCGGCGGCGCGTGCTGGCCGTGCGTCGGCGTCCGGTCCTGGCCGCGGAGGTCGAGGGTCGGCACGCTGCCGCGGAGCGCTGAGAGGAGCCTGGTTTGGAGCACGGCTTCGTGCGTCTGCTGCCGTCCGGGCCGGGCGACGCCGACGTCCTGTCGCTGTACCGGGACGTGGACCGTCCCCGGCCGGAGGGGCGACCGTGGGTGCTGGCCAACTTCGTCGCCGGCCTCGACGGCTCGATCGCGCTCGAGGGGCGGGTCGGGTCGCTCACCTCGGCCGCCGACCAGGTGGTGTTCGGCCTCCTGCGTGAGCTGGCCGACGTGGTCATGGTGGGCGCCGGCACCGTCCGGGCCGAGCGGTACGGCCCCGTGGTGCTCGACGACGCCGCCCAGGCGCGACGCGAGGCCCGCGGCCAGCCGCCCGTGCCGCCCGTCGCCGTCGTGACCCGCTCCCTGCAGCTCGACCTGACGAGCCGGCTGTTCGCCGACAGCCAGACGCGTCCGCTCGTGATCACCGTCGACCACGTCGATCCGGACGCCCGCCGAGCGGTCGAGGAGGTCGCCGACGTGATCGTCGCCGGCGAGACGGTCGTGGAGCCCGCCCGGGCACTGGCCGCGCTCACGGAGCGGGGCATGCAGCTCGTCACGTGCGAGGGCGGGCCGTCCCTGATCACGCTCCTGCTCGGCGCCGACATGCTCGACGAGCTGTGCCTGACCGTCACCCCGCTCGTGGGCGGGGACCCGCTGCGGCTCGTGGCCGACGAACCCCGGCTGCCGCTGCTCCGGTTCGACCTGGCGCACGCCGTCGCCGGCGGCCGGGACGAGCTCTTCCTGCGCTACGTCTCGCCCCGACCGGAGCACGACGATGGCTGACATCGACGGCCTGACCGACATCCTGACGGAGCTCGACTACCCGATGGCGGTGGTCACGACGGCGTCCGCCGACGAGCGCTCCGGGTGTCTCGTCGGGTTCATGACGCAGTGCAGCGTCGACCCACCGCGGTTCGTCGTCTTCCTGTCCGACAAGAACCACACGTACACGACGGCACTCGATGCGGACGGGCTCGGCGTGCACTTCCTCCACCACGACCAGCGCGACCTCGCGCGCCTCTTCGGCGCCACGTCGGGCGACTGGTCCGACAAGTTCGACCGTTGCCGCTGGCGCGAGGGACCGCTGGGCGTGCCGGTGCTCGAGGACGTCCGGCACTGGGTCGTCGGCGAGATCACCGAGCGGGTCCTCGGCGGCGACCACGTCGGGTTCGTGCTGCGCCCCGTCGCCGCCCGGGCCGACGGCCCGTTCGAGCAGCTGTCCTTCCTCGACGTGCGGTCCCTGGATCCAGGCCACGACCCCTAGTCGGAGCGACACACCCCCGGTCAGCGGACGCCGAGATGTAGCACGACGTCGAGCGCCAGTCGACGGAGGAGCTCGCGTCGCTCCTCGGTCGGCGCGATCGCGGGACGTCGCGCCGCCGAGTCGATCAGCCCGTGTGCGGCCACGGCCACGGCGCGGGACGCCTCGACGGTCAGCTCGGGGTGCAGCGCGCGGATCGGGTCGGCCCAGGCGTCCACGTAGCGCCCGTGGTTGCGGACCGCGAGGCGCTGGTAGTCCTCGGGCACGTGACGCAGCTCGCGCGACAGCAGCATCAGGGCGGCGGCGTCCTCGAGCGCGAGGTCGACGTGGGCGTCGACGAGCGAGGCGAGCGCCGTCCCGGGCGCCAGCGACGAGGCCGTCGCGACGACCGGTCGCAGCCGTTCCCAGATGTGGTCGAAGACGGCCGTGAGGATCGCGTCCTTGCCGTCGAAGTGGCGGTAGAGCCCGGGCCCGCTGATGCCGGCGGCCGCCCCGATGTCGTCGATCGACGTGCCGTGGTAGCCCTGCCGGTCGAACAGGTCGGTGGCGGCCGCGACGATGGCCTCCCGCCGTCGCTGCCCGCGTGCGGTCGCCGCCTGGGCGGTCTGCACCACCTAGAACCCGAGCGCGTCCGCGAGCTTCGCGCGGTGGTGGACGGGGTCGCCGAAGAGCAGCGTCGACGTCTTGGCCCGCTTGAACCACAGGTGGGCGTCGTGCTCCCACGTGAAGCCGATGCCGCCGTGGATCTGGATGTTGTCGCCGGTGGCGTGCTCGTAGACCTCGGAGCAGTACGACTTCGCGAGCGGGGCCGCGATGGCGATCTCGTCCTCGTCGCCGGCGGCGACCGCACGCGCCGCGTGGTACGCGGCGGACTTGGCCGCCTCGACCTCGACGAGCATCTCGGCGAGCTTGTGCTTGATGGCCTGGTAGGAGCCGATGGCCCGACCGAACTGGTAGCGCGTCTTGGCGTACCCGGTCGCCTGCTCCAGGACCGCCTGGGCGCCCCCGACCTGCTCGGCGGCGAGCGCGACCGCGCCGCGGGTCAGCACCTGCTCGACGACGCCCCACGCGCCGGGGGCGTCACCGAGCAGCACGTCCTCGCCCACCTCGACGTCGTCGAACGTGAGCGACGCCTGCTTGCGCGTCTCGTCCATGGTCTCGAGCGGCGTCCGCGACAGGCCGTCGGCGTCGCCGTCGACGAGGAACAGCCCGACCGCGTCCGGCTCGTCGCCCGTACGGGCGGCGACGATCAGCCGGTCGGCGCTGTGGCCGTCGAGCACGTAGGACTTCCGACCGGAGAGCGTCCAGCCGCCGTCCCTGCGGGTCGCGCGCAGCTGCACCCCCGACGGTCCGAGGTCGCGTCCCTCGAGGTGGGCGAAGGCGTAGCGCTCCTCGCCGGCGGCGATGCCGGGCAGGTGCGCCTTGCGCTGCTCGTCGGTGCCTCCGAGGAGCAGCGCCTGCGCGCTGAGGACGGCCGAGGACAGGAACGGACCCGGGAACACCGCCCGTCCCATCTCCTCCATCAGCACGGACAGCTCGACGAAGCCGTAGCCGGCGCCGCCGTGCTCCTCCGGGATGGCCATCGCCTGCCAGCCCATCTGGACCGTCTCGTTCCAGATGCTCTCGTCGAAGCCGTCCTCGGTCTCCATCAGCCGGCGGACGACGTCGGTGCCCACCTTGCTCGTGAGGAAGCGGCGGGCGGTCTGGCGGAGCAGGTCCTGCTCCTCGGTGAACGCGAACGACATCGTGGTCTCCTTCGTGGACGTCTCGTGCGGGGGACGGAGCGGGTGGTCAGCTCCGGGGGACGTCCTTCCACGGGACGTTCTTGTCGACGCGCGGCTCACCGGGCAGGCCGAGCACGCGTTCGCCGAGGATGTTCTTCATGATCTCGCTCGTGCCACCCTCGATGGAGTTGGCACGCGCGCGCAGGTAGGCCTTGTGCGGCGACTCGGTCTGGTTGCTCGTCACGTCCGGTCGGATCTTCTCGTAGCCGCCGGGGTACAGCATCCCGTCCGGGCCGAGGAGCTCCATCGTGAAGGCGGTGATCTCCTTGTTGAGGTCGGCCCACTGGAGCTTGCCCGTCGAGCCCTCGGGGCCGGGGGTGCCCTTCTTGCGCATGTCGTTGGCCCGGACCTGGGTGAGCCGCATCGCCTCGTGCTCGATCCACAGCCGGGTGAGCTCGTCGCGGTGGACGGGGTCGTGGGAGCCGGACTCCTCCCACGCCCGGACGGCGTGGGCGATCGCACCCTCGCCCCGTGGGATGGCGTTGCCGCCGATGGCGACGCGCTCGTTCATGAGGGTCGTCATCGCGACCGTCCAGCCCTGACCCACCTCGCCGAGACGGTAGGAGTCCGGGATGTGGGCGTCGTCGAAGTAGACCTCGTTGAACTCCGCCTCCCCGGTGATCTGGTACAGCGGCCGGACCTCGACGCCGTCCGTCTCCATGTCGACGATGAAGTAGGTGAGTCCGGCGTGCTTGGGCAGGTCCGGGTCCGTCCGCGTGACGAGCATCCCCCACTTCGCGAGGTGGCCGAGCGTCGTCCAGACCTTCTGGCCGTTCACGACCCAGGTGTCGCCCTCCTTGACCGCGCTGGTCGACAGCCCGGCGAGGTCGGAGCCGGCACCGGGCTCGGAGAACATCTGGCACCAGATCTCCTCGGTGGTGAACATCGGCCGCAGCCACCGGTCCTGCATCTCCTCGGTGCCGTGGGCCATGAGCGTGCCGGCGCCCATCCCGATACCGAGGACGTTCATGCGCCGGTTGTCGACGGTCCCACCGGCGTCGAGGATCGCCCGGTTGACGGTGGTCTGGAACCGGGGGCTGACCCCGAGTCCGCCCTTGCCCTCCGGGAACTGCACCCACGCGAGGCCGAGGTCGAACTGCGCGCCCCAGAACTCGACGCGGTCCGTGTCCGCCGGCGGGTGTTCGCTCAACAGCCGGTCGAGGGCGTCGCGGACGCGCTGCTCGTCCGCGGTCCGGGTCTCGGTGCTCGTCTGGCTCATGGTCGCGTCGGCTCCCTGTGCGGCGGCGGTGAACGCTCGCTAACAACCTACCCGCCGGTGACGCGATGGGCCACATCCCCCGGATGTCCCACGGCTGGTCACCGCGCCTGGAGGTCGCTGTAGGCCTTCTGCAACGCGTCGGAGCCGGCACCGACGGCGAGGACCGAGGCGATCAGGCGCGTCCACCGCGGCGACAGCGCCAGGCCGAACACGAGACCGGTCGAGGTCCACGCGCCGAAGCAGTACGGGCAGGTGACGAGCTCACCGATGGCGTGCCGGTGCCCACCCTCGGGCTCCTGGACCTCCTCCCTGACCTCGCCGGGCCCGCCCGTGCCCGCGTAGCGCGTGAAGGGTGCGCGCAACGGCGAGGTCACGCTCGCGGAGGTGATGAGCCGCGCGAGGCGGAAGCTCGCGACGGTCGCGAGCCCGAGGTCGCGGAACCGCAGCTCCTCCGGCGGGCCACCCCGCGACGCGACCGCGCCGATCAGCCCGGCGACCGCCGCCCCGTAGACGGAGAGCGCGCGCACGTACCCACCGAGCGGACGCGCCTCACCGTGGGCGTAGCGCTCCTGGACCTCGTCGAGCTTCTCCTGCGGCGTCTCCACGGTCGTCTCCGAGCGGGTGGAGGGTGCCGGCGAGCGTAGGCACGCACACCGATCCGTTGATGGCGTCGCCACCGACGTGCGTACTGGGGCCCTAGTCGTCCTCGCGGCCGGGGTAGCGGTGACGGAACGTCACGCTGATGCGCGGCAGGGCACGGGCGATCTTCGGGACCGTGTGCTGCCAGGTGCGCTGGCACGAACCACCCATGACGAACAGATCGCCGCGGCCGAGCTCGAAGCCGAGGCTCGGGCCGCCCCCGCGGGGGCGCAGTCGCAGTGGTCGGCGGTGACCGAGCGACAGGATCGCGATCGTGGCGCTCGGGAGCTCGCGCGCGATGCGGTCGCCGTGCCAGGCGACGCTGTCGCGCCCGTCCCGGTAGAGGTTGATGCCGATCCGCTCGAGCTCCTTGCCGTAGCGGTCCGACAGCGCCCGACCGACGTCGCGCAGGACGGCCAGCTCGGGCGGGAGGTCGTCGACGTGCCAGCGGGCGGTGAGCCGCGGTGCGAGGACACGCTCGCCGTACATCTCCATCGTGTAGGCGCCCCAGGGGGCGAGCTCGATCACGCGTGGGAACAGCGTGTCGGCGCCGGCGAGCCAGTCCGGGGCGTGGTCGACCCAGGCGCCGGAGGACAGCTCGCGCCGGCGGACGCCGGCGAGGTCGGCGTCGAACCCGAGGGACTCGGCGCCGGCGAAGAGCGACGTCTGCCACGCGAGCTCGGGCCGCTCGACCTCGGGCCGCGCGAGCTCGGAGGGGGCGGGTGCGGGCGCTGGTGCCATGCGGTCCAGGCTACCCGAACACCTGTTCGCACGGCAACGGGTCGGCGGCCACTAGGCTCCCGCCGGCGAGGTGCGGTCGGGAGGACCACGGTGGAGGCGGAGCAGCAGGGCCCGGGGTCCGTCGTGGTCGCGACGTTCCTCCTGGCCGTCACCATCGGCGGCGCGAACTTCATCGCCGTGCGCTTCAGCAACCGCGAGCTCGCGCCCTTCTGGGGCGCCGGCCTGCGCTTCGGTCTGGCGGCGCTGCTGTTCGTCGGCATCGCGGTGGCACTGCGGCTGCGGTGGCCGCGTGGCCGCGACCTCGTGCTGACGGCCGTCTACGGGCTGATGTCGTTCGCCATCAGCTACGCCCTCATGTACTGGGCGCTCGTGCGCGTGACGGCCGGCGCCGCGACCGTCGTGATGGCGATGGTGCCGCTCGTCACGCTGCTGCTCGCGACCGCCCAGGGCCACGAACGCCTGGCGCTGCGCGGGGTCGCCGGCGCGTTGCTCGCCGTGGCCGGCATCGGCTGGATGACCTTCGGCCCCGGTGCGACCGCCATCCCGCTGGGCCCGCTCCTCGCGATGCTGCTGGCGGCGCTCGTGATCGGGCAGAGCATCATCCTCGGCAAGCGCCTGTCCGGGAACCACCCGGCGATGACGAACGCGGTCGGCATGTCGACCGGGGCGCTCGTGCTGTTCGGTATCTCGCTCGTCGCCGGCGAGCCGTGGGTGCTGCCGCGGGAGCCGTCCGCGGTGTGGGCGGTCCTCTACCTCGTCACGCTCGGCTCGGTCGGGCTGTTCGTCCTCGTGCTGCTCGTGGTGCGCCGGTGGACCTCGTCGGCGAGCTCGTACATGTTCGTGCTGTTCCCCGTCGTGACGCTCGTCCTCGCGGCGCTCATCGCGGACGAGCCGATCACCACCGACGCCGTGGTGGGCGCGCTCCTGGTGATGACCGGGGTGTGGTTCGGGGCGCTCTCGCCGGGCGCCCGACGGGTGTCCGCTCCCCCACCCGCCGCGGTGCCGGCATCGGCCGCCGAGGCCTGACCGAGCACCGGTTCCTGGAGGCGCCCCGGAGCCGCACCCTCCACGGTTAGGCTCGATCAGCTGGTGGCGCACGGACCGTGATCGTGGAGACCAGGGAACCTGAGGACCGGCGAGGCCCCTCAGAGCACCAGACCCGAGGAGGTCCTCCCCATGATCGCGAACACCCCGATCCACGCCGTCCTACCCGCGTCCGACCTCGAGCGCGCTCGACGGTGGTACGCCGAGAAGCTCGGGCTCGAACCCGTCGAGACCACTCCCTTCGGCGACCTCCGCTACCGGGCGGGAGGGGTGGAGTTCCTCCTCTACCCGTCCGAGCTCGCCGGCACCAACAAGGCGACGGCCGCCGGGTTCCGCCTGGAGGACTTCGACGGGGTGGTCGCGTTCCTGCGGTCCAACGGCGTGGCGTTCGAGCACGTCGACTTCGGCGAGATGGGCGCGACCGTCGACGGCGTGATCTCCATGCCCGACGGGCAGAAGGCGGCCTGGTTCAAGGACAGCGAGGGCAACACCTTCGCGCTGTCGACGGCCGACTGACACCGCGGCGCCCCTCTCAACGCTTCGGCGCACGTCGTTTCGTGTGGCGGGTGGCCGGGGCGTGGAGGGGGTCCTCCGGCCACGGGTGCTTCGGGTAGCGGCCCCGGAGCTCCGCTCGCACCTGCGGGTAGACGTCGCGCCAGAAGCTCGCGAGGTCGGCGGTCACCTGCACGGGTCGCTGCGCCGGCGACAGCAGGTGGATGGTCACCGGGACGCGACCGCCCGCGACGGTGGGCGTCTCGGTGGCGCCGAACATCTCCTGCAGCTTCACCGGCAGGACCGGCGCGTCCCCGGAGTAGTCGAGGCGGACGGCCGAGCCGCTGGGGACCTCGATCCGTTCCGGCGCGAGCCGGTCGAGCTCGGCGACGCGCTCCCACCCCACGAGCGTGAGCAGCGGCTCCCGCAGCGACAGCCGGCCGAGGTGGCTGCGGCGGGTCGCGCCGGCGAGGAACGGCGCGAGCCAGTCCTCGAGGGAGGCGAGGAGTGCCTCGTCCGAGACGTCCGGCCACGGGTCGCCGATCGTCCGGTGCACGAACGCGATGCGCTCGCGCAGCTCGCGGGTCGCGCGGTCCCACGGCAGCGCCACGTCCAGCCCGAGCGATCGCACGCCGGCGAGGAGGGCCGCCGTCGCCGCCCCGCCGGCGCCGCGGGCACGTGACCGGGCGAGCACGACGGCGCCGAGGTGCTCGCGCCACTCCGCGACCACGTCGCCCCGTTCGTCGTCCCACGCCACGACGTCGCCGGTGGCGAGACGCCCGGACAGGACCTCGCGGAGCTCGTCCGCGGACACCGCCGCCGCCAGCCAGATCCGCGCCTCCGATGCGCCGAGGTCGACGTCGGCGACCGCCAGCAGCTCCTCGCCGGCGAGGACGTCGTCCGGGAACAGCCGCGCGCCCTTCCCGGACGCGAGCCGGTAGGTCCCGCGCTGGTCCCCGCGACGTTGCGCGACGCGGTCGGGGTAGGCGAGCGCCACGAGGCCGCCGGTGCGTTCGGGGTCGCCGGCGGTCTCGGCGCCGGCGAGCCGGCGCAGGCGGCCGGCCTCGCGCTTCGCCCGGGACAGCGCGCCCCGCCGGACGGTCGTCCCCGCCGGCGCCGGTGCGCCCCGCAGCACCCGGACGCGGACGGTGAGGTCGGCGCCGGCGCCGCCGCGCCCCGTCGACAGGATGTCGCGGTCGGACAGCAGCGCGGCGACGTCGCACGCGAGACCACCGAGGCCCAGCTCGGTCCCCCGGACCACCAGGTGCGCGAGCCGGGGGTGCAGCGGCAGCTCGGCGAGCGCCCGGCCGTGGGGCGTGATGCGGCCGTCGTCGTCGAGCGCCTCGAGCTCGCGCAGCAGCTCGACCGCGGCGGCGTAGGCGTGCGCCGGCGGCTGCTCCGGGAGGGGCAGCTCCTCCGGCCCCGCGGCCCCCCAGCTCGCGACCTCCAGCGCCAGACCGGCGAGGTCGGCGACCGCGATCTCCGGCGGCGTGTGCGGGTCGAGGCCGGCCTGCTCGCGCTCGGCCCAGCACCGGAAGGCGACCCCCGGCGCGACCCGACCGGCGCGTCCCCGTCGTTGGTCGGCGGAGGCCTGGGAGATCCGCACCGTCTCGAGCGCCGACATGCCGGTGCGCGGATCGAACCGCGGCGCCCGCGTGAGACCGCCGTCCACGACGACGCGGACGCCCTCGATCGTGAGGCTCGTCTCGGCGATGTCGGTGGCGAGCACGACCTTGCGTCGCCCGGCCGGCGCGGGGTCGAGCGCGCGGTCCTGCTCGGCCGGCGGGAGCGCGCCGTAGAGCGGGGCGACGAGGACGTCGGGGATGCCGGCGAGCCGTGAGGCGACGCGCCGGATCTCGCGCGCCCCGGGCAGGAAGACGAGCACGTCGCCCTCGGTCTCCAACAGCGCGACGTCGACCGCGTCGGCGACGGCGTCCTCCACCGGCGTGCTGATGGGTCGTGGTCGGTACCGCGTCTCGACCGGGAAGCGCCGACCCTCGCTCGAGATCACGGCCGGGTCGTCGAGCATCGCGGCGACGCGTTCGCCGTCGAGCGTCGCCGACATGACGACGATGCGGAGGTCGTCCCGCAGCGCGCTCCGGGCCTCCAGCGTCAGCGCCAGCCCGAGGTCCGCCGCGAGGCTGCGCTCGTGGAACTCGTCGAACAGCACGGCGCTCACCCCCGGGAGCGAGGGGTCGCGCTGCAGCCGCCGGACGAGGATGCCCTCGGTCACGACCTCGACCACGGTCCGGCGGGAGACCTGGCGCTCGTCGCGGGTCACGTAGCCGACCGTGCCCCCGACGCCGTCGTTGACGAGCTGCGACATCCGCCGTGCCGCCGCCCGCGCCGCGAGACGCCGCGGCTCGAGCACGAGGATGCGACCGTCGCCGACCCACGGCCGGTCACGCAGCGCGAGCGGCACGAGCGTCGTCTTGCCCGCACCGGGCGGGGCCTGGAGCACGACGGGTCGCCCGGCGTCGAGCGCAGCCACGACGTCGGGCAGCACCTCCTCGACCGGCAACCCGATCGCGAGTTCGTCTCCGACGCTGCTCGACCGTCCCACGCCGGCGACGCTACTCGCCGGCGCCGCCCTCTTCGACCGACGTGAGCGAGCTGACGATCCAGGCGCCGTCGCCGCCCATGCCACACGCCCGCTGCCCCTCCCGGAGCGTGCTGTGTCCGCCACCGGACTCGACCTCGTCGCCGATCGCCGCGCGCGGCTCGCCGCGGTGGTCGAGGATCGTGCCGTCCTCCGTGATCGACCACCCACGCGGCCACAGGACCGTCTGCGGCTGGCCCTGGTCGTCCTCGAACCAGGCACAGCCCGAGGCCGGGTCGCCGGCGAGCGTGCCGATGAGGAGCGCGTCCATGCCCTGGCAGTTGGAGCCGTCGCCGACGAGGTCGACCGCGCCCTCCGGCGTCGGCTCGACCTCGGCGCAGGGCGGGACGGTGAGCCGCACCCGGGGGTCGTCGGCGAGGTCGCCCAGCGCATCGCGTGCCGTCTCCGGGTCGCCCTCGAACATCACCTCCACGACACTGCGCACGACGTCGACCCCACCACTCATGTTCGCGCCGGCGTCCGAGAGCCGGGAGAACACCTCCCGCTGGAGCTCCTCGAGCTCGGTCGCCGTCGCGGCCGCCTCCATGCAGACGACGCGCTCGGGTTCGGGTGCCTCCGCACGGAGACGTTCGAACACCTCACGTCCTGCGGCGCCGGGCACCATGATCACGAGCTCGCCGGCCTCGTTGTCGAGCCACAGGCCGCCGAGGACGTCGACGTGCTCGGTCTGGACCTCCTCGGCGGTGTTCTGAACCCAGTCCCCGTCGAGGGCCGGATGCTGACCGCCGCCCCCGCCGTCCTGGATCGGATGCGGGTCGTCCTCGCCGAGCGGCGGGCGACAGCCGTCCACGGGCCCACCGGCGGCGGTGTCGTCCGGGCCCTCGCCCACCGGACCGAGCGACGGACCTCCGCAGGCGGACAGCACCACCGCCGCCACCACCACCGCCAACGTCGTCCGCCCGCGCTGTCGCAATGCCCCCTCCCTCCCGCCTCGTACGGTACGACGTCGTACGTGCACCCCGGGTTGCGGTCCGCCGGCGGTACCGTAGGAGGTCACCGAACGAAGGCGCCGAGGTGTTCTCCCGCAAGCCCGCCAGCATGGTCTCCCCCGACGAGGCGCTCCCGGGGCGCGACGAGCCGCTGCACGTCCCGGACGCCCACTTCGTCAACGGCAACCCGCTCACGCCCCCGTGGCCGGACGGGCACGAGGTCACCTACGTCGCGATGGGCTGCTTCTGGGGTGCCGAGCGCATCTTCTGGCAGCTCGACGGCGTCCACACCACGGCCGCCGGCTACACGGGCGGCTACACGCCGAACCCGACCTACGAGGAGACCTGCACCGGTCGCACCGGCCACGCCGAGGCCGTGCTCGTCGTGTTCGACCCCGAGCAGGTGAGCTACGAGACCATCCTGAAGCACTTCTGGGAGAACCACGACCCGACCCAGAGGAACGGGCAGGGCAACGACCTCGGCACGCAGTACCGCACGGCGCTCTACCCCACGACGGACGCCCAGATGGAGACCGCCAAGCGGACGCGCGAGCGCTACCAGCAGGCCCTGGACGAGGCCGGCTTCGGCGAGATCACGACCGAGATCCGCCCGTTCGAGGAGGCCGGGCCGTGGTACTACGCCGAGGCCTACCACCAGCAGTACCTCGCCAAGAACCCCGGCGGTTACTGCAACCACGGCTTCTGCCAGGTCGCCTACGAGACGGGCACCCACGGCCAGCGCAAGGCCGAGGTGGAGCTCCCCGGCGAGTGAGCGGTCCCCTGCAGCTCCAGTTCGTGACCTCCGCGCCCGACGTCGAGTCGCTGCCCGACACCCGCGCCGAGGTGGCCGTCGTCGGTCGCTCCAACGTCGGCAAGTCCTCGCTCCTGAACGCGCTCGCGGCACGCAAGGCGCTGGCCAAGGTGTCGGGCAAGCCCGGCAAGACCCAGCTGCTGAACTGCTTCGAGCTCGCCGAGGGCGGCACGGTCGTGGACCTCCCGGGCTACGGCTACGCGTCGAGTGCCTCGAAGGACACGCGCCGCGACTGGCAGCGCCGTATGCACCGCTACCTCACGACCCGCGAGGGTCTCCGGCTGACGCTGCTGCTGATCGACGGAGAGGTCGGTCCGACGAAGCTCGACGTCGACATGCTGGCGTGGCTGCGCGAGCAGGAGGTCGTGTTCCGCATCGTCGCGACCAAGCACGACAAGGTCCGCTCGTCGAAGCGCGAGCGTCGCAAGCGCGACCTCGCCGAGGGTTGCGGGGTCGAGCGGGGCGACGTGCTGTGGGCCAGTGCCGAGAAGGGCGTCGGCGTCGACAAGCTCCGCGAGCTCGTCCGTACCACCCTCGCCTGAGTCAGCCCTCCGTGTCGTCGTCGCCGAGCTCGTCGGCCAGCTCGTCCGGCTCGATCAGCCCGCCGGCCGCGGCGAGGGCGCCGGCGGTCGCGACCGCCCGGTCGTAGACGGCCGCGAAGTAGTGGCCGGCGATCTGCTCGTGGCCGGGCAGCGGCGGCGTCCCGAGCGAGCGCGCCACCGCGGCCGGGTCGCTCGTCAGACGGATGTCGGGCGTCGGCTCGGGGAGCTGCCCCGCCTCGCCCCAGTAGCCGACCCCCTCGGGCCGGCGACCGCGGCCGCGCCGGCGCGAGCCGCGACCGCGGCCGCGCGAGCCGCCGTTGCGGTTACCTCCGCCGTCGCCCTTGCCGCCGCCCCCACCGTCGCTCTTGCCGCCGCCGGAGCGCTGGCCCTTGGCCTGGCCCTGCGGGTCCTGGCCCTGGCCCTGGCCCGGGTCCTTCTGCTGGTCCTTCTGCTGGTCCTGCGCCGGCGCGTTGCCGGACCCGCGGCCCCGCTGGCCGCCGCGGCTGCGCTTGCGTCGCCGACTCATCGTCCACCTCCACGGCTCGCGGGCTCGGGGCTCACGGCCTCCTCGTCGACCAGCAGCGCCTCGGCGTCGATGCCGAGCGCGGCCCGCAACTGGTCGCTGTCGAGGTCGCCGACGGAGCTCGACTTCGGCAGCGCCATGTCGGCGATCCGTCGCTTGCCGGCCACGACCTCCTCGACCCGCTCGTCGACGGTGCCGGGGCACACGAGCCGGTGCGACACGACGGTGCGGGTCTGGCCGATGCGCCAGGCGCGGTCGCGGGCCTGGTCCTCCACCGCCGGGTTCCACCAGCGGTCGTAGAGCACCACGTGGCTCGCGGCCGTGAGGTTCAGTCCGGTGCCGCCGGCCTTGAGCGACAGCACCAGCGCACCGGCGCCCTCGCCCTCCTGGAACTCCTTGATCATCCGGTCGCGGGCGCCACGTGCCAGCCCGCCGTGGTAGCAGTGCACGGGCTGTCCCGTGCGCTCGGTGAGGTGCTCGGCGAGCCGCTCGCCCCACGACGCGAAGTGCGTGAAGATCAGCACCCGCTCGTCGGACTGGAACACGCTCTCGACGATCTCGATCAGGCGTGCGAGCTTGCCGGAGCGGCCCTCGAGCGGACCGTCGTCGCCGGTGTAGGCCGCCGGGTGGTTGCAGATCTGCTTGAGCGCGGTGATCGCGGCCAGCACGGCGCCCTTCTTCTTGGGGCCCTCCTGGTCGCTGCTGGCGATCACGAGCTCGTCCAGCACCGCCTGGTAGAGACCGACCTGCTCGGGCGTCATCGGGCAGTGGTCGAGCTCGTCGATGCGGTCGGGCAGCTCGGCGGCGATGGCCGGCTCGGCCTTCGTCCGGCGGAACACCAGCACGCCGTTGAGCGTCCGCAGGGCCTGCTCGGCGCTGCTCTTGGCGTCGCCGGCCCTCGACATCTGGGAGATGAACGCCGAGCGCCCGCCGAGGAGGCCGGGGTTGGCGAAGTCGAGCAGCGCCCAGAGGTCGCCGAGCCCGTTCTCGATGGGCGTCCCGGTCAGCACCACCCGGGTCCGTGCCTCGAGCCGGCGCAGCTGCTGCGCGGTCTCGCTCGTGTGGTTCTTGATCACCTGCGCCTCATCGAGCACGACCTTGCCCCAGTTGATGTCCGCGAGCTCGGAGATGTCGCGGACCGCGGTGCCGTAGGTGGTGATCACGACGTCGACGTCGGCGACCTCGTCGGCGATGTCGCCCACGTCCGTGCGGTTCGCCCCGTGGTGGACCATCACCTTGAGGTCGGGGACGAACTTGCGCGCCTCCGACGCCCAGTTCCCCACCACCGCCGGCGGCGCGATGACGAGGCTGGTCCCCTGGTCGGTCGTCTGCCGCAGGTGCGCCAGCATCGTGGGGGTCTTGCCGAGCCCCATGTCGAGCGCGAGGCAGCCGCCGAGGCCGGCGCGGTCGAGGAACCTGAGCCACGCCAGCGCGTCGGCCTGGTAGCCGCGCAGCTCGCCCTCGAAGCCCTCGGGGCTCGTCGGGGGGTGCTGGGGGATCTCGCTGGCGCTGCGCAGCAGGTCGGCCGCCCAGCCCTCGCCGGCCACGGAGATGCTGCCGAACGGCGACTCCTCGAGGCCGAGGGCGTACCGGAGCATGTCGGCGCCGGTGAGCTGCGCCTGCTCCTCGCGCTCGGCGAGCGCGGCCGCGGCGGCCTCGAGGTCGGCGTGGTCGACCTCGACCCAGCGGCCGTGCGACTTCACGAGCGGGCGCGACTCGGCGGCGAGCCGCGTGATCTCCTCGGCGGTGAGCTCGACGTCGTCGAACACGGCGGACCACTGCACGCTCGACAGCTGCTGCGCCCCGACGACGGTCTCCTGGCCCTCGGTCGCGGTGATGCGCAGGCCGGGCCGCGCCTTGCGCCGCTTCAGCGGCGGGACCCGGACCTCGAAGCCGGCCGCGACGAGCATCGGGCCGGTCTCGGTCATGAGCTCCCAGGCCTCCTGCTGCCCGAGCAGGACCTCGCCGCGCCGGCGACCGTTGCGCGGCTGCAGCCGCGGGAACAGCGCCTCGAGCCGTTCGAGCTCCCCCTTGATGTGCTCCCGGCGGTCGGGGTTGGCGTTGGACATCGCGGCGTCGACGCGCTCCATCCGGCGCTGCCCGCCCGGGACCAGGACCTTGAGGTGCCACGCGCCCGAGTCGTCCGGCGGGTCCAGCTGCGCGACGAGGCGCAGCCGCGGCGAGCCGATGACCGTCGAGGCCCACCGCTGCAGGCCGCGGATCAGCTCGCCGGCGTGCTGGGTCGGGGCCTCGAACGTGGTCCCGTCGAGGCGTGCCAGGATCGATTCGGCCACGTCCACGGCCGATCGCGGGTCCGGCGGTGCGGCGGGGACCGGCACGCGCGAGGCGGCGTCGGCGCAGACGGCGTCGACGAACGCCCCGAGGAGCTCCATCGTGACCGCGCGCCCGTCGACGTTGCGCTGGAACGCCGCCACCGACGCGGGCATGGCCCGCGTGAGGGCGGTCAGCTCGTCGTGGTCGACGAGCGCCGGGTACCACCGCACGCGGTAGGTGCCGCGGTTGCCCTTCCCCCCGGAGGGTCCACCGAGGCGGTCGAGCTGCGGGACCACGCGGCCGGCGCCGACGAGCCGGGCACCGAGGGAGGCGACGAGGCCGAGCCACGTCGCGCTGGGCCCGAGCGTGTCCTCCGTGGCCGTCGCGGCGAGCGACACCAGCCAGCCGAGCGTCTGCTGGACGGGGGCGGCGATGGCGGGGGCCTCGCGACCGCCCGGGAGCCGGACGGCGTCGTGCTCGACCCACGCCGTCGGATCGGTGCCGGCCCCCTTCAGCCGCCCGCGGACCGCGTCGAGGTCCTCCGCGACGGCGTCGACGGCAGCGCTCCAGGCGACGATCCGGCCCTCGTGCCACGACAGCTGCAGCTGCGGGGTGCCGTCGAGCGGGCGCTCCGGCTCCGGCTCGGGCTCGCGCTCCGGCTCCGCGCGCGGCTCGCTGCGGCGGCGCTCCGGGTCACGGGCCGGCGGCGTCTCGCGGATGCGGGCGCGGACGCGCGTGCGTTCCCCGTCCCCACGCGGCTCCGGGGCGTCGCGCTCCTCGGGAGGCCGGCGCGCCCGCGTCCGCGGCTCCCGGACCGACTCGCGCGAGCGTGCCCGGACGCGCGGCTGGGGCACCGCATCGGCCCCGATCTCCGCCTCGGCCTCGGCCTGCCCGGTCGCCGTCTCCTCCTCGTCCTCGACGGACGGCGCGACGTCGTCCTCGCCGGCCTCGAGCCGTGCCAGCGCCTGCTCGATGCGGTCGCGCTGGCCCTCGAAGTCGGCCAGGACGAGCTCCTTCTCCGGCGTGTCCTTGCGCCGCTTGACGTTGCGGAGCGTGTGCTTGGTCTCCTTCAGGAGCCGCTGGAGGGTCACGAGCCACTCCTCCCCGTGCGCGCGCAGCACGGCGAGGTCCTCGTCCGACGCCCACCCGTCGAGGTGTGCCTGGACGAGACGCTCCAGCTCGTCTGTGCCGGTCGTGGCCGGCCGTGGCCCGTTGCTGATCTTCGCTCCTCCGCTCCGACGCGCAGGTACACGCGGCTCCCGGACCCTCCGGGCTGCGGGGCGGATCCGAGGCCGGCGGGTCGAGCTCGCCGCGGCGCACGTGACAGGGCCGGGCAGCGGCGCCTCGTACGACCCGGACGGGTCGCCCGATCGGGTTCCGATCGGTGTCGGCACCGGGGCCCGGACGCCCCCGGGTCGGATCACCAGGTGCCCAACATACCCGGCCGCGGCACGGAACCGCGGATGCGGCGACCGGTCCATCGTCCGCGGGGGCCGGGTGGCCGTGGCGGAACCACTCTCCGTCCCGCAGTATCGACGCACCGTCGGAACGCCGGCTCCACCCGGGGCCGGGCGGCCCGACCTGAGCACTTCGAGCCGGGCGAAGATGGGCAACCTGCACCACTGCTCGGGAGCGCCCGGAACGGGATGATGGTCCGGGTCGCTGCTGACGCGTGCCCGGAGACCGAAAGGACCGGTGGTGCAGAGGCGACAGGTCGGTGTGCTCGCTGCCGTGTGCTGTCTCGCGGCCGCCGCCGTCGCCCTGCTCGGTGCCGGCCGACTCGCCACCGCATCCACCGACGACCGTCTCGCCGAGCGTCAGCAGACGACGCTGGCCGCCGCCGACGCCTTCGCCGCCGTCCTGGACACGGCCACCGACGAGCTCACCGCCGTCGCCCGTGCGCTCGGCCCGTGGTCCGGGTCACCCGACGCCGAGGCGGCGGCCAGGACGCTCCTCGGCGGGCCGCTGGCGCTGGGGGTCCTCGACGGGGTACTCGTCGCCGGCGCGGACGGGATCGTGCTCGCGGCGGACGGCGCGTCGGCGTCGCAGGTCGGCGGCCGCGCCGACCCGGCGGTGCTCGCGGCTCTCGTCGAGGGGCCGCTCGTGACCGGGCCCTCCATCGAGGGCGACGGCGAGGGCCGGCTGCGCGTCGCGGTGCCGCTGCGCGACGCGGCCGGCTCCCCCACCGGGGTCATGGTCGGGTCCCTGCCGGGGGCGGGCGCGTTGACCCGCACCACCGCGGCGCTGGAGACGGACGGTGGTCCCGCGCCGCGGCTGGTCTGGAGCGACGGCTCGGTGCTCGGCTCCGACGGCCGGTTCGACCGCGACTCGTCGCTGCGGGCCCCCGCCCAGCTGGCCGCCGACGGCGCCGGCGTGCGGCGGCTGACCGCGCCCGCCGGCACCCGGATGCTCACCTCCTACGCCCCGCTCCGGGGCGGCTGGGCGGTGGTGACGACGCAGCCGGCTGGGCTGTTCGACGCCCCGGCACGGCGCCCGGTCGTGATGGTCGTGGGTGCGATCCTGTTCCTCGTCGCGAGCGCCTCCGTGGCGGTCGCGTGGTCGCTCGCCCGGGTCAACGCCACCCGGGCCGAGGCGGACGCCGCCCGGCGGTCGCTCCTGGCCGTCGCGGGCCACGAGCTCCGCACCCCACTGACGGTCGTGAGCGGGGGGCTCCAGACCCTCGAGCGTCGCTGGGACGACCTGTCCGAGGAGCGCAAGCACGAGGTGCTCGTGTTCGCCCGACGCCACGCCCGGCGGCTCGAGCACCAGGTCGAGCGGCTGCTCTTCGCCGCCCAGCTCGACCGCGAGGCGGCCCTCGGCGCGACCCCGCGCGCGGTCGACGCCGGCGACCTCGTGCGCAACGCGGTCGGGGAGGCGGCGCCCCTGGCGCCGGCGCACCGCATCATCGCCGACGTGGACGGACCGGCGCCGGTCACGGTCGACGTCCGCGCCCTCGAGCAGGTGCTGTTCCACCTCATCGAGAACGCGGTGCGGTACTCCCCCGCCGGCGGGACCGTCACCGTCCGGTCCGCGCGTCGGGGCGCCGAGGCGACGATCGTGGTCGAGGACGAGGGGGTGGGCCTCCCCGCCGACACCACGCGCCTCTTCGAGCGGTTCGGCCAGGTGGAGGACGTCGACACCCGGGTCCTGGGCGAGGGTGGCCTCGGGCTCGGGTTGCACATCGTCCGCACGCTCGTCGAGCGCCAGGGCGGCAGCGTCGCCGCCGCCTCGCGTCCCGAGGGCGGCGCCGTCTTCACGGTCACGCTCCCGGCCACCGCCGACTCGGGCCGTGGGACGTCGGCCACCGAGGAGGCCCCGCGACGGACGGCGACGGCCGCCCAGCCCGTGCCCGCGGGTGACCTGCGATGACCACGACCCGGCGTCCACGTCCGCTGCTGCTGCCCCTCCTGCTCGGGGCCCTCGCCACGGGGCTGGCCGGGGCCGTGGCGCCGACGGACTGCCCCCCGCAGAGCAACGCCCCGCACTGCACGGGGGAGGCGGGCGGCGCCGAGGGCCCGGGGACCGAGCCCGTGAACAGGCCCACGTCGCCGCCCGGGCAGGAGACCGAACCCGACGCAGCGGAACCGCAGCCGGAACGGACCGACCCCCAGCCCGACCGCGGCACCGACGCCACGTCCGCACCCGCCCCGGACCCCGCGCCGGACGACGCGTCGGGCGACGGCCCTCCCGCGACCCGGGACACCACCGGACCCTCGACACCGGGGTCGTCGCCCCGCCGTCCCACGACGTCGATCGGGGACGACGTCGTGGACGACACGGCGGACGGGGACACCGGTGCACCGATCCCACCGCCGCCGCCGGACCTCGGCGCCCGACGGATCCTGACCACACGCCTCATGACCTCCCTGGACGGGCGCTCGGTCGCCGTGGCCCTCGCCGTCGAGGAGGCCCGGGCGCTCGGCGTGGACGGGGGCTGGACCGTCACCGTGACCGGACCGTCGCACGGGTCGGCCGCAGCCCTGGCCGTCGGCGCCCGCCCGACCCGCCCCGACGGTGACGTCGGGCTGATCATCGGCCGGACCCACGTCGCCGCCGGTGCCATGGGCTTCACCGTCGTCGGCCAGCGCTCCACCACCGTCTACGACGCGACCTACGACGGCGTGGTACCGGTCGGTCCGTTCCGCGAGGGCACCCCGCCCGTGATCACCGTGACCCTGTTCCAGTGAAGGCCGCTGCCGTGAGACGGACCGTGACCACCCGCAGGTTCCTCGCCGCCCTGGCGCTCGCCGCGGCCGCCACCGCGCTCCTGCCGGCACCGGCGCCGGCCCAGACGCCGTCACCGGCGGGCACCCGTACGACGTCCTCCGGGCCGGACACCGCGTCGTCCGTGTCCCTCCTGCCGCGCGACGCGTCGGCGGACGACCCGCACGGCGGCTCGTGGTTCCTCTTCACGCTCGATCCCGGCAGCTCCGGACGCGCCGTCGCCTCGCTCACCAACCCCACCGCGGAACCGGTCCAGGTCACGCTGCAGCTGCGCGAGGTCGTCTTCACGGAGGACGGCACGCCGGAGCTCGGGGCCGCCGCCGACGGCCTCGGTGCCTGGGGCGCCTTCGAGCAGCAGCAGGTCGAGGTACCGCCCAGCACGACCGTGCCCGTGGCGTTCCAGCTGACGGTGCCCTCCGGGACCGCGCCCGGGGACCACATCGGTGCCGCGGTGGCGGTCACCCGGCACGAGCTCGACGGCACGGAGGTCGTGCAGCGGATCGCGACCCGGGTCGTCGTGACCGTCCCCGGCGACGCCGCCCGCTCGCTCGAGATCACCCGGGTCGAGCTGGAACGCGCCGGGGGGCTGTTCCCCGGCCCCGTCGTCGCCCGGGTGACCGTCCGCAACACCGGCAGCATCCGGCTCGCCCCCCGGGTGACGGTCGCGGACCTGGACGCCTCCGGCTCGCGGCTCCTGACGCGGGCGAGCGAGGACACGTACGTCGCCGAGGTCCCCGTGTCGCCCTTCGGCGGCGTCGTCCGTCTCCCGGTCGAGGTCACCGACACGAGCGGGGTGACGCGCCGGGTCGACGAGTCGCTCTTCGTGGTCCCGTGGTGGCTCGTCGGTCTCGCGGTCGTCGTCGCCGTGGTGGTCGCACGGCGGCGCCGTGACACGGGCCACGGTCCCGACGAGCAGCTCCGGGCGGACGTCCGCCGGCTCGAGCGCCTCGTCGTCGACGTCCAGCGCCGGCTCGACGTCGCGCTCGCGGCGCCGGTCCCGACCGACGGCGGCCCGTCCCACCGCGACCGCGTCAACTCGCTCGAGCTGTCGCTGCTCCGGGCCCGCCGCGCCGGCGAGTGGGACGTGTTCGCCGCGCTGGCGCTGGCCCTGCACGAGCTCACGGGCGACGCGCACGGGGTCCTGGCCGAGGCCGCGCGCTTCGACACGCCCTACCGGGACGACCTCGAGCAGGCACTCGCGGCGCCGGTGGCGCCCTGACGGACCCGCTCGAGCCCGCCCTCGAGCTCGGCTCCGGACCCCGGCCGTAGGCTGCCGGCCCCCCACCCGGAGGTCGTACGTGCTCGTCGGCTGTTCCTCTCCCGCCAAGGACCCCCTCGCCTGTGCCCGCGAGGTCGATGCGGACGTGGTGCAGCTGCACCTGTCGGCGCCGCGGGTGTGGCGCGACCCGAAGCAGCGCATCGACGCGGACGAGCTGCGGGACGCCGCGCTCGTGGTCTCGGCGCACGCGCCCTACCTGTGCAACCCCGCCTCCGCCGACCCGGCCGTCCGGGAGAAGACCACGCGCTCCCTGCAGGTGACGCTCGACGAGGCGGCCCGCTGCGGCGCGCGCGGCGTCGTCGTCCACGCCGGCCACGCCGCCGGTGGCGGCACGATGGAGGACGCCGTCGCCCGCTGGATCGAGGTCGCGCGGCCGCTGCACTCCGACGTCGCGCTGCTGATCGAGAACACCGCCGCCGGCCAGACGGCACCCGGCCGTCACCTCGCCGACATCGCCCGGCTCTTCGGGGCGCTGCGGGCGGTCGACCTCGACGTGCCGTTGGGCGCCTGTTTCGACACCTGCCACGCCTGGGCCGGCGACCCCCTGTGCGCGACCAACCCGGCCGGCTACGTGGCCGCCTTCGCCGAGGCGACCGGCGGCATCGACCTGCTGCACGTCAACGACTCCAAGGACGAGGCCGGCGCCGGACGCGACCGGCACACCAACCTCGGCACCGGGCGCATGGGGCTCGACGTCCTGGAGGCGATGGTGACGACCGCCGAGCGGCTCGGTGCGCCCGCGGCGATCGTCGAGACCCCGAGCGAGGACGGCGGCCACCGGGCGGACATCGCCATGCTCCGGTCGTGGACCGCAGACGCCGGCGAGGCTGCGCTACGGTGACGGCGCGGGTCCGCCCGCAGCACACAACGCGACACCCGGGGAGCTCGAGCGGTCGGGCTGAGAGGGTGACCAGCACCGCGGCGGATCGGACACGATGCACCGCAGCAGCGTCACCGACCCGTGGAACCTGAGCTGGGTAATGCCAGCGGAGGGAGACGTGACGCCGTGGCGCCAGCCACCCGATCGACCATCGTCCTGACCGGCGGCGACCCCGTCGCGCCGGCGATCGCCGACCGCCTGACGTCCGACGCCTACGTCATCGCCGCGGACTCCGGCCTCGCCAGCGCCGCGCGGCTCGGCCTCACCGTCGACCTCCTCGTGGGGGACATGGACTCGGTCGATCCCGCCGCGATGGCCGCGGCCGTCGGTGCCGGCACCCAGGTCGAGCGGCATCCCGTCGCGAAGGACCGCACCGATCTCGCCATCGCCCTGGACGCTGCCCTGGCGCGGGGCGTCGGTGAGGTCACCGTGGTCGGCGGCCACGGCGGTCGGCTCGACCACCTGCTCGGCAACGCCCTCGTGCTCGCCTCCGACACCTACGCGTCGCTGCGCATGGACGCGTTCATGGGGGCCTCCCATGTGACCGTCGTGCGCGACCGGGCCGAGCTCGAGGGCGTGCGGGGCGAGCTCGTGTCACTGCTGCCCGTCCACGGACCTGCGCACGGCGTCACGACCGAAGGACTGCTCTACCCGCTGCACGGCGAGGACCTGTCCGCGGGCTCGACCCGCGGGGTGAGCAACGAGCTCACCGGACCGATCGCCACCGTCATCCTCGACGACGGGGTGCTCCTCGTCGTCCAACCCGGCGCTCTCGGCGTGCACGTCCGCGCCGGGCTCGTCCCCAACGTCTAGGGAGTTCCCCTTGCACCTGCTCCACACCCCCGTCCGATCCCCGAAGCGGCTCGTGGCCGTCGTGGCCATGACCCTCCTCGCGACCGCCTGTGGAGGTGAGCCGACCGGGACCGACGCCTCGCCCTCCGGCTCGACGCCGGCGCCGACCGGGACGACCGCGGCCGAGCCGACCGCGACCCCCACGGAAGCGGTCACGGTGACGGTCGTCACGCACGACTCGTTCAACATCTCCGAGGAGGTGATCGACGCGTTCGAGGCGGAGTCGGGCATCACCCTCGAGCTGCTCGCCAGCGGGGATGCGGGCTCGATGGTGAACCAGGCGATCCTGACGGCCGGCAACCCGCAGGGCGACGTGCTCTTCGGCGTCGACAACACCTTCCTGTCGCGCGCGCTCGACGCCGAGCTGTTCCTGCCGTACGAGTCGCCGGAGCTCGGGGCCGTCGACCCGGAGCTGGTCCTCGACGACGAGCACCGCGTGACCCCCATCGACGTCGGGGACGTGTGCCTCAACTACGACCGCGAGGTGCTGGCGGACGACGAGGTGCCGACGTCGCTCGAGGAGCTCGTGCCGTTCGCGGATCAGCTGGTCGTCGAGAACCCGGCCACGTCCTCGCCGGGACTCGCGTTCCTGCTCGCGACCGTGGAGACCTTCGGCGAGGACGGCTACCTCGACTTCTGGCAGCAGCTCGCCGACGGCGGGGTCACCGTGGCGGACGGCTGGGAGGACGCCTACTACGGCCAGTTCTCCGGCGGCGCCGGCGAGGGTGACAACCCCCTGGTCGTCTCCTACGCCTCGTCCCCGCCGGCGGAGGTCTACTTCGCGGACCCCCGCCCCGACGAGGCACCGACCGGCGTGATCGAAGCATCGTGCTTCCGCCAGATCGAGTTCGCCGGCATCCTCCAGGGCACCGAGTACGAGGCCGAGGCACAGCAGGTGATCGACTGGATGCTCTCGCCGTCCTTCCAGGAGGACATCCCGCTCAACATGTTCGTGTTCCCCGCGCGGACGGGCGTGACCCTGCCGGACGTCTTCGTCGAGCACGCCACCCTCCCGAGCGACCCGATCGAGCTCGATTTCCGCCAGATCGGTGAGCATCGCGAGGAGTGGGTCGAGGCGTGGACCTCGACGGTGCTGCGCTGACCGTGACCGCCGGCCGGAGGTCGTCGGCGACGCTGCTGCTGGCGGCGTTGCCGATCACCTTCATCGGCGTGCTGTTCCTCTACCCGGTCGCGACGATCGTGTGGACGGGGCTCGCACCCGACGGGCGGCTCGACCTCTCCCCCGTGCTGCGGGTGGTGAGCGATCCCGCGATCCTCCGGGTGGTCTGGTTCACGGTGTGGCAGGCGACGGTGTCCACCGTCCTCACGCTCCTCCTCGGCCTGCCGGCGGCCTACGTCGTGGCCCGTCTCGACTTCCCGGGACGCAAGCTCCTGCGTGCCGCCGTCACGGTCCCCTTCGTGCTGCCGACGGTCGTGGTGGCGTCCGCGTTCCTGAGCCTGCTCGGACCGCGCAGCCCCCTGAACGACCTCGCCGTCCGCATCGCCGGCGAGGGCGCGCCGCAGCTCTCGCTCCACCACACCGTGTGGGCCATCCTCCTCGCGCACGTGTTCTTCAACTACGCGGTGGTCGTCCGCACCGTGGGTGGGCTCTGGGCGCACCTCGACCCGCGGACGGAGGAGGCCGCGCAGGTGCTCGGCGCCGGTCGCGTGCGCACCTTCCTGGAGGTGACGCTGCCGGCGCTCCGCCCGGCCATCAGCGCCGCCGCCGCGATCGTGTTCCTGTTCACGTTCACCTCCTTCGGGGTGGTGCTGATCCTGGGCGGACCACGACTCGCCACGATCGAGGTGGAGATCCACCGCTTCACCGCGCAGCTGCTCGACCTCCCGACGGCGTCCGCGCTGGCGCTCGTCCAGCTCCTGTTCGTCGTCGGCGCGCTCGTGGTCTACGGCCGGCTCCAGCGGCGCGGACCGTCCCGTCAGCGCCTGCGCTCCGCAGCCGACGTCGCACGTCCGCCCCGCGGCGCGCGACAGCGGGCGTTCCTCGCCGCGAACCTGATCGTCATGCTGGTGCTCCTCGCGCTCCCGCTCGCGGTCCTCGTGGAGCGGTCGCTGGCGACGGGGAGCGGGTACGGGCTCGACCTCTACCGGACCCTGGGCGAGTCCCGTCGCGCGTCGATCCTGGCGGTCTCCCCGTGGGAGGCGGTGCGCAACTCGGTGGTGTTCGGCACGGTCGCCACCGTCGTCGCGGTCACGGTCGGCGGCGCCGCCGCCTGGGTCGTGACGCGCTCCCGCGGTGTGGCGGCGCGGCTGCTCGACGGGGTCCTGATGCTGCCGCTGGGGATCTCGGCCGTGACGGTGGGGTTCGGGTTCCTCATCTCGCTCGACCGTCCGCCCCTGGACCTGCGGGCGTCCCCCCTGCTGGTCCCCCTCGCGCAGGCGGTCGTGGCGACCCCGTTCGTGGTCCGCATCCTCGTCCCCGTGCTGGGGGCCGTCGACGAGCGCCTGCGCGAGGCCGCCGCGGTGATGGGGGCACGCCCCCGTCAGGTGTGGCGCGAGATCGACCTCCCGATCGTGGGGCGGGCGTTGCTCGTCGCCGCCGGCTTCGCCTTCGCCATCTCGGTCGGCGAGTTCGGGGCGACCGTGTTCATCGCCCGCGCCAACCTGCCGACGCTGCCGATCGCGATCTTCCGCCTCCTCGGCCAGCCCGGTGCCGTGAACTTCGGGCAGGCCATGGCGATGAGCACCATCCTGATGGTGCTGACCGCCACCGTCATCACCGCCATCGAGCGCGTGCGCGTCGGCACGGTCGGGGAGTTCTGATGCTGTCCGTGCGCGACCTCACCGTCCGCTTCGGCGACACCGTGGCGGTCGCCGACGTCGACCTGGACGTCGGCGCCGGCGAGGTCGTGTGCGTCCTCGGACCGTCGGGGTGCGGCAAGTCGACCCTGCTCCGCACGATCGCCGGCCTCGAGCGTCCGGCCGCCGGCGAGGTCGTCCTCGACGGCCGCGACCTCGCCGGCGTCCGCCCCGACCAGCGCGGCCTCGGGATGATGTTCCAGGACGGGGCGCTGTTCCCCCACCGCGACGTCGCCGGCAACGTCGCCTTCGGGCTGCGCATGCGCGGGTGGCCGCGTGCCGACCTCGGACGCCGGGTCGCCGAGGTGCTCGAGCTCGTCGGGCTCCCCGGTCTCGGCGACCGCAACGTCGCGACCCTGTCGGGGGGCGAGCAGCAGCGCGTGGCGCTGGCCCGTGCGATCGCGCCGGAGCCGCGCCTGCTGATGCTCGACGAGCCGCTCGGCTCGCTCGACCGTGGCCTCCGCGACCGGCTCATCGGGGAGCTGCGCGAGCTGTTCGCGCGGCTGGGATCGACCGTGCTCTACGTCACGCACGACCAGGACGAAGCGCTGGCGCTGGCCGACCGCGTGGTCGTGATGCGCGCCGGCGAGGTCGTCCAGGTCGCCGCGCCCGACCTCCTGTGGCGGCGACCCGCGACCGCGTTCGTGGCGCGCTTCCTCGGCCAGCGAAACCTCGTGGCGGCGCACGTGCGCGACGGTCGCGCCACCACCGTCCTGGGCGACGTGCCGTCCACGCGCGACGACGTCGCCGGCGCGGCCGAGGTGCTCTTCCTGCCGGACGCGCTGCGGCTCGCCGGCGACGGCCACGCCGGCCGGGTCGTGTCGCGCCGGTTCGCCGGCGACCACGTGGTCGTGACGGTCGAGCTCGACGACGGCCCCACCCTCGACGTCGCCTGCTGGGGCGGTGGCGCACCGGTGGTCGGCGAGGACGTCCACCTCGCGGTCGACCCCACCGCCACGTGGGTCGTGCCGGCCGGGTGACCGCGGCTACGGTCCGGCGCGTGGACGACCCGGACGCCCTCCCCCTGCGCTGGCGCACGCCGCCGGCCTGACCGGTGTCGCGCGGGACGAGGTGGACCACCTCGGCACGGTCACCCGCGAGCTCACCCGGCGGGGCGGGGAGCTGTCCCGCTCGCACCGCAACCCCTACGCGGCGGCCCTGCGCGACCACGTCCGGTCCGGCCGGGGCCCGACGAGCTCGTCGACCGGCTGCTCGTCTCCGCGCTGACCGAGGTGCGCTCCTGCGAGCGGTCCGGGCTGCTCGCCGGCGCGGCCGCGGACGTGAGCCCGCTCTATGCGGACCTCGAGGCCAGCGAGCGGGGGCACTACCGGCTGTTCCTCCGCCTCGCCGAGCTCGTCGCCGACGCGGACGTGGTGTCGCGGCGCTGGGACGAGCTGCTCGACGTCGAGGCCGCGGTGGCGGCGGCGCAGGCCCCCGGTCCGAGGATGCACGCCGGCGTCCCGCAGGACGCCGTCGGCACGTCGGGCTAGAGCTCGACCTCGCCGTCGACGACCGCCTGCGCCACCGCGTGCAGCCGCTGGTTGGTCTGGCGCGCGTGGGCGCGCAACCGCTGGAAGGCGGCGGCCACGTCCGTGCCGTGCCGCTCGGAGAGGATGCCCTTGGCCTGCTCGATCACGACCCGGCTGTCCAGGGCGTTCTGGAGCTGGTCGGCGAGGAGCCTCGACTCGGCCAGGGTGCGGTCGTTGACGACGTAGGCGCTGGCCATGTCCGCGATCAGCTGCGCGTCGTCGACCGTGGTCTCGTCCCACGGCCCGGCGTCGTGCCGGTAGACGTTCAGCGCGCCGATCGTGCGTCCGTCGGCGAACATCGGGATCCCGAGGACGGACCGGCAGCCCTGGGCGATCGCGAACGCCGGATAGTCCCCCCAGCGGGGGTCGTCGATGTCCCGGAGGTCGTCGACGACGGTGGGCTTGCCGGTGCGGAAGGCCTCGTGGCAGGGACCCGACTGCGACTGGACCTGCTTCTCCTCCACCCGGACGACCTGGTCGTCGGTGGCCGTGACGAACCGCAGGTCCCCGTCGCCGTCCCCCAGCGACACCCCGGCGCCGTCGCTCCCCAGGAACGGCAGCGCGTGGTCCGTCAGGCGGTAGAGGACCTCACCGATCTCGTAGCGCCCGAGCGTGGTGCGGGCGTACTCGGACACGAGGGTTCGCAGACGGGCGGTGTCGGACATGAGGCTCCAGGACGGGTGCAGGAGCCGGTCGGCTCGTGCGCACCCAGGGTCTCGAGGCAGGCACTGGCGGGTTCGTGGGTCGAGCGTGACGGCGCACAGAGCCGTCGTCGGCAGCCGGTCGGTCGGGCCCGAGGTCAGGAGGCCGAGACCGGTCTGCTGCCACTGTACCGCCGACCACCCCCCCAGAGGCGGATCGGTCAGTCCGGCAGGCTGCGGTGCTCCACCACGTGTTGCGCGACGTCCCGCAGCCGGAGGTTGCGGTCGCGGCTGTACGACCGCAGGCGGACGAAGGCGGCGTTGAGGTCCTCGTCCTCGCCGGCGAGGATGCCCTTGGCCTGCTCGATCACGACTCGGCTGTCCAGCGCCTGCTGGAGCTGGCCGGCGAGCACGCTGGACTCCCGGCCCGCCCGCTCCTGGACGATCGCGATCGTGGCCACGTCGGCGAGCGCCTGCAGGGTGTGGATGTCGATCTCGTCGAACCCGCCGGGTTCGTGGAAGAAGACGTTCAGCGCGCCGATCGTCTGCCCCCGCAACCGCATCGGGAACGCGTGCACCGAACGCAGCTCCAGGTCCAGCGCGCGGGGGGTGAAGTCCGGCCAGCGGTCGTGCGCCCCGGAGATGTCCGCCTCGATCACCTGTTCGCCGGTGTCGTAGGCCTCGTAGCAGGGCCCCTGCTGCTGCTGCATCTCCAGGAGCTCCAGCGCCCGCATGTCCTCGGTCGACGCGGAGGCGATCCGGAGGCTGCCGTACTCGTCGCTCAGCATCACCCCGACGGCCGCGGCTCCCACCAGCTCGCCGCAGCGCTCGACGAGCAGGTGCAGGAAGTCCTCCACGGCGTAGTCGCCGACCAGCTGCTCGGCGAGCTCGACGAAGGTGCCGGCGAGGTGCCGTTCGCGTTCCAGTGGGTCCCCCGGAGGTCGTCGGAGCCCGAGCCTACGCGGCGCACGATGGTCGCGACGACTCCCCCGAGAACGGACATCCCGGGTACCTTGTCCGGACGCTCCCCGGTCCCAGGGGCGCACCGGTGCTCCGAGAACCCGAGCCCCTCTCCCGTCCCACCGTCGCTCCAGGGGGCTCTAGATGGCGACCGCACCGTACGCCGCAGGTGACCGGCTCGAGCTCGTGTTCGATGGGGTCCACCGGTCCGTGGTGGTGGGAGCCATCGTCGGCATCCCGGCACCGGACCCGCACCGGCGCTGGCGGCTGCTGTGCCGTGACGAGGTGACGGGCGCGTCGATCGACCTGCCCGTCTACTGCGGCGACGACGGGCGGGGGGAGCTCATCCAGCCCGCCGAGGAGACCGCCCCGGGCGTGGCCCCGGCGCCCTGACGTCCGCGCCCGTGGCCGTGACCGAACGGGCTCCGACACGCCGCGGACCGGCCGGCCGGTGCGTCACCATGGGCCGGTGGGGCCGCGGTCCCGCCGTTCCCGTCGGGCGCCCGGTCCCCGCAACCGTCGGGGATGTCCCCGGGTCCCTAGAAGCCCATGCTCCGGCCGATGATCTCGAGCATGATCTCGTTCGTACCGCCGTAGATGCGCTGGACGCGGGAGTCGACGTAGGCACGCGCGATGGGGTACTCCATCATGTAGCCGTAGCCGCCGTGGAGCTGGACGCCGACGTCGACGACGCGGTCGAGCATCTCGGTCGTCCAGTACTTCGCCATCGCGGCCTGCTCGACCGTGAGCCGTCCCTCGTCGTGCAGCGAGATGCAGCGGTCGACGAACTGCCGCCCCACCGTCACCTCGGTCTTCATCTTCGCGAGCTCGAAGCGCGTGTTCTGGAACTTGCCGATGGGGCGGCCGAACGCCTCGCGCTCGCGGCAGTACTCGAGGGTCAGGTCGAGCGCACCCTCGGCGCCGGCCATCGCGCCGACGGCGATCGACAGCCGCTCCTGCGGTAGCGCCTGCATGAGGTAGACGAAGCCCTGGCCCTCCTCGCCGATGAGGTTCTCGGCGGGGACCCGGACGTCGTCGAAGAACAGCTCCGCGGTGTCCTGGGCCTTCAACCCCATCTTGTCGAGGTTGCGTCCCCGCGTGAACCCGTCCATGCCCTGCTCGACCATGAGCAGGGAGATGCCGGCGTGGCGCGAGTCGGGATCGGTCGTCGCGACGACGATCACGAGGTCGGCGTTGATGCCGTTGGTGATGAACGTCTTGGAGCCGTTGACGAGGAACGAGCCGTCGTCCTGCCGCACCGCGGTGGTCCGGACCGCGGCGAGGTCCGAGCCGGTGCCGGGCTCGGTCATCGCGATGGCGGTGATCTTCTCGCCCGAGGCCATCGGCGGGAACCAGCGCGCCTTCTGCTCGTCGTCGGCGAACTTGTCGATGTACGGGACGATGACGTCGTTGTGCAGCCCGAAGCCGACGCCGCTCGCCCCGGCCCGCGCGATCTCCTCGTCGACGATCACGTTGTAGCGGAAGTCGCGGACCCCGCCGCCGCCGTACGCGGTGTCGACGTCGGTGCAGAGCAGCCCCTGGGCGCCGGCCTTGACCCACAGCTCCCGCGGGACGATGCCGTCCTTCTCCCAGACGTCGTGGTGGGGCGAGACCTCCTTGGCGATGAACTCCCGGACCATCGCCCGGAACTGCGCGTGCTCCTCGTCGAAGATGGTCCGTTCCACGCGCTTCGCTCCTGGTCCCGAGGTGCTCGATCGGTCGCCGGAGCCTAACCCCCGGTGGAACGCTTCCCGCCAGCGCGTTCCGCTCGCCGGCGCCGTTCCGCGTGATCGCGCGCGTTCCCGTCACGACCGTGAGCACCACCGCCACCGTGAGCAGCGCGGCCCCGTATCCGGGGATGAGCTGCTCACGGTCGTTCGGCTGCTCTCGGTCAGCCTCCGAGGAGGGCGAGGCGGGGGTCGCCGGCGAGGTCGGCGAGCCGGCGCAGCGTCGAGGCGTGGGCCTGACGCGTGACGCCCTCGCGACGGGATGCGGCCATGGGTGACACGCCCATCGCGGCGCGGTCCTCACGGTCGGGGGCGAACACGAGCACGGGGACGCCGGCGCGACGCAGGCGGCGCCGCTCGCGCGCGAGCTGCCGGGCGAAGAACAGCCGCGCCGGCAGGTCCGCGCTCGGCCGCCGGTCCGGCGGCGCCACCGACATCGGCGAGACGACGACCACGAGGTCGAAGACCGCCCCGTCGGCCGGCGCCGCGAGCACGTCCGCGTTCGTGGGCGAGTGCACGCCCCCGTCGAGGTAGCGCTCGCCGGCGATCGTGACCGGTGCGTAGTAGGCGGGGATCGCGCAGGAGGCCGAGACGGCGCTGACCGGATCGGCCGGCGGCGCGCCCTCGGAGCCGAAGACCACCCGCTGCCCGTCACCGAGCCGCACCGCCACGACCCGGAGGTGCGTCGGCCAGCGCTCGCCGACCACGCCGCCGATCCACGACGCCAGGCCCGGCACGGTGGCGCGGCCGGCGGGGAGCGCGGCGGCGGCGAGGACGCCGGGCCGGTGGCGCCACGGCCGCGCGGCGATACGCGCCAACAGCACCGGTGCCGCCGGCCGGAACCGTCCGCCGCCGGCCTCCGGGTCGGGCGGTGCGCTCGGGGCCCCGCTCCCCCGTCGCCCGGCGAGGCGCCGTCCCTCCGCGGAGACGGGGCGGCCGAGCGCCTCGGCCGCGAGGTCCGCCGCGGGCATCCCACCGGCGAGGAGGGCCGCCACCACCGACCCCGCCGAGGTCCCGACGAGACGGTCGGCGTCGCGTGCGTCGAAGCCCGTCACCTCGGCGATGGCGGCCAGGACGCCGGCGTGGAAGGCGTGGCCGAGCACCCCGCCGGCACCCAGCACGACCCCGATCCGCGGACGATCGTGGGGCTCGCTCGTCATCGTTGCTCCGGGGCGGCGTTGACACGGGGGTCGTCGGCGTGGTGCAGTGGGACGACCAACGTCGACGTGCAGGGAAGCCGGTCCGAGTCCGGCGCTGTCCCGCAACCGTAGGTCACCCACCGCCACTCCCGGCGCGGGTGGCGAGCCGGAAGACCTGTCGCTGGCGAAGGCTCCCTACAACCCGTCGAGGACTGCGGGCGGAGCCGGACCGAGCGTCCGAGCCATCCGCCCTCCGTGCACCAGGTGCCGGAGGGCGTTGCCGTTCGACCTCCGCGTCCGGGGACGCCGCGCACTCCCCGGACCGAGAGGCAGCTCGTTGACTTCCAGGCTCGGCCGAGCGCGCGTGACGCTCGCCACCCTCACCACCGTGGCCGTGCTGGCCCCGGCGACCACGGTCGCCGCCGCCCCGACCACCACCACCGACGCCGCCGAGGCGGCGGCGGGGTGGCTCGCCGGACGACTCGTCGACGGCGAGCGTCTGCAGACCGAGTTCGACGGACAGGCCTACGACGACGCGGGGCTGACCGCCGACGCCGTGCTGGCGCTGGCCGGCGTCGGCGTCGCCGCGGAGCACATCGCGTCGGCGACGGCGTGGCTCGAGACCCAGGCCGAGGCCTACGCCGGCGACGGCGTGGACGCCGCCTGGGCCGGCGCCACCGCGAAGCTGCTGCTGGTCGCGGACGTGACGGGCGAGGACGCGACCGACTTCGGCGGCCTCGACCTCGTGACCCGGCTCGAGGAGCGCGAGGTCGACACCGGTGACCACACCGGTCGCTTCGTCGACAGCTCGGAGTTCGGCGACTTCTCCAACGTGATCACCCAGTCGCTGGCGATCGTGGCGCTGGAGCGCGCCACCGACACCGGCGCCTCCGAGGCCGCGGTCGACTACCTCGTCCGCCAGGCCTGTGACGACGGCGGCTTCCCGCTCGTGCTCGACGCCGAGACGTGCACCAGCACGGCCGACGGCACCGGCTTCGCCGTGCAGGCGCTGGTCGCCGCCGGCGCGACCGCGGCGGCCGGCGCGGCCGGTGACTGGCTGGTGGCCACCCAGGCCGACGGCGGCAGCTTCGGCGGCGCCGAGGCCGCGTCGGAGGCGAACTCGACCGGGCTCGCCGGCGCGGCGCTCGCCCTCCTCGGTCACGAGGAGGAGGCGGCTGCCGCCCGCGGGTTCCTGACCCGTCTCCAGCAGGGCTGCGACGACGCCCACCCGGGTGCGATCCCCTTCTCGACCGAGGACGCCGGCGACGTGCAGCGCGCCACGGCCCAGGCGCTCGTCGGCCTCGCGGCCGTCGACCTCGCCACGGTGACCGCGGCCGGCGCGTCGACCGACGTGCCGACCTTCGACTGTCCCGCGCGCTTCTCCGACGTCGCCTACGGCGAGAACGTCCACACCTCCGCCATCAACGAGCTCGTCCGGCGCGAGGTCGTCGTGGGACGCGAGGACGGGACCTACCGGCCCGCCGCCGCCCTCGGCCGTGGCCAGCTCGCGACCTTCCTCGGTCGCGCGATGGGGATCGAGCCGTCCGACGGGACGCGGTTCTCCGACGTCGAGGGCACGACCCACGCCGGCTACATCAACGCCCTCGCCGACCGCGGCATCGTCGCCGGCTACGAGGACGGCACCTACCGACCCAACGAGCCCGTCGGCCGGGACCAGATCGCGTCGGTGCTGGCGCGGTGGCTCGAGCTCGAGCCGGTCGAGGAGGACGCCTTCAGCGACATCGCGGGCAACCCCCACCGCCAGGCGATCAACGCGCTCGCCGGCATCGACGTGGCGCGTGGCACGACGGACGGCCGGTACCTGCCGGGCCTGTCGCTGCAACGCGACCAGGCGGCGTCGCTGCTCGTGCGTGCGCTCGAGTGGGCCGAGGCGCGGGACGCCCAGGCGTGACCTCGCGACGCGTGCCGGCGCGGTCGGTCGTCGCCGTCCTGACCCTCGTGGTCGGGGCGGCGGTGACGGCCACGCCGGCGCGCGGGCAGGACGGCTGCGACGGCGTGCAGGTGGTCGTCGACGCGACGGCGCTCGGCGGCGGTCTGACGTCGCGCTGCCTCGCCGGCGACCCGGACACCGGCCTCGAGGCGCTCCGGGAGGCGGGCCACACCTACACGTTCGTGCCGCGCCAGCCCGGGCTCGTGTGCACGATCGACACGCGACCGGATCCCTGCAACGGCGCGCCGGAGGACGCCTACTGGTCCTACTGGCACGCGCCGGCCGGCGGATCGTGGACGTACTCGACGCGCGGCGCCGGCACCTACGACCCCGAGCCGGGCGAGGTCGAGGGCTGGGCCTTCGGTGCCGGTGACCCGCCCCGCGAGCCACCCCCGGCGGCCGGGGCGGACGACCCCGCGCCCGAGCCGACGGAGGAGCCGGAGCCGGCCGAGGAGCCCGCGGGCGACCCGACGCCTCCCACCGACGACGACGGCGACGACGGCGACGACGGGACGCCGGACCCCGGGGATGAGACCGGTGCCATCAGCCGGGACGCCTCCCCCACCGCGGGCGCCGTCACCACCGGCCCGTCGCCCACCGTGCCCGACCAGGACACGACCCAGGCGGCGAGCCCGAGCGAGCTCGAGGACCCGCCCGGCCCGGTGGAGCCGGCCAGCGCCAGCCCCAGCGCGTCGCCGCTCGCCGGCGACGTGATCCCGTCCGGTGGCGGTGGGGCGCCGGTGGGCCTCCTCGCCGGCGGGCTGCTGATCGTCGGGCTCGCCGGTGCCGGGGTGGTCCAGGCGCGACGGCGCGACCGTGCGTGAGCCCCGCGGTCGGCTCCCGCGGCAGCTCCACCCCGGCGCCTGGTGGCTGTGGGCGCTCGGCCTCGTCGCCGTCGCCTCACGGACGTGGAACCCGCTGCTGCTGCTGCTCGTGATCGTCGTCGCCGGCTACGTCGTGGCGGCACGCCGGACCGACGCGCCGTGGGCCCGCTCCTACGCCGTCTTCCTCCGCCTCGGCCTCGTGGTCCTGACGGTCCGCCTGGTGTTCCAGGTGGTGCTCGGCGTCCCGCAGGGGACGACCGAGCTGTTCACGCTGCCCTCGGTCGCGCTGCCGGACTGGGCCGCCGGGGTCTCGCTCGGCGGACCCGTCACGCTCGAGTCGGTCGTCGCCGCCGCCACGGACGGGCTCCGGCTGGCGACGATCCTCGCCTGCATCGGGGCCGCGAACGCCCTCGCGAACCCCAAACGCCTGCTGGCCGCGATGCCGGCCGCGCTCTACGAGATCGGCGTCGCCGTGGTCGTCTCCCTGTCCTTCGCGCCGGCGCTCGTCGGCGGCGTCCAGCGGGTCCGCGCGGCCCGCCGGCTGCGCGGACGCCCCGACCGCGGCGTCCGCAGCATGGTGTCGGTGGCGCTGCCGGTGCTCGAGGACGCGCTGGAGCGGTCGCTGGCGCTCGCCGCGGCGATGGACTCGCGCGGCTACGGCCGTCGTGCCGAGGTGCCGCGACGCACGCGCCGGCTCACCGCGGTCCTCACCCTCGGCGGGCTGGTCGGCATGTGCCTCGGGCTCTACGCGCTGCTCGATGCGGCGACCTCCCCGCTCGTCGGCACGCTCCTGCTCGCCGTCGGGGTCCTCGCGAGCGGGATCGGGCTGCGTCTCGCGGGCCGGCGCGCGGTCCGCAGCCGCTACCGACCGGATCCCTGGGCCGCCCCCGAGCACTGGACCGCGGCCGCCGGCCTGGTCGCGGCCGCTCTGGTCGTCGTCGCCGGGATCGTCGACCCGGCCGGGCTGTCCCCGTCGGTCGTGCCGCTCACGGCTCCGCCGCTCCCACCGCTGGCGACCGTCGGCGTCCTCGTGGCGCTCCTGCCGGCGTGGCTCACCCCTCCCCCGGCGCTCCGCCGGCCGGATCCCGCCCCGACGGCGGCCGCGGCACGGCCGCGTCCCGCCCCCCACCCCGCCACGGAGGTCGACGCGTGATCGTCTTCGACGGCTTCGGCATCACCTACCCGGACGCCCACGGGCCGACCCTGCACGACGTCGACCTCGTCGTCCCCGAGGGGGAGCTGTGCCTCGTCGTCGGGCGCACCGGGTCGGGGAAGTCGACCCTGCTGCGCGCCGTGAACGGGCTGGTCCCGCACTTCACCGGCGGGATCATGACGGGGCGCGTGACGGTGGCGGGGCGCGACACGAGGCTGCACGCCCCGCGCGACCTCGCCGACGTCGTGGGTGTGGTCGGGCAGGACCCGCGCTCCGGGTTCGTCACCGACACCGTCGAGGAGGAGCTCGCCTACGGCATGGAGTCCCTCGGGCTCCCCGGTGACGTGATGCGACGGCGCGTCGAGGAGACCCTGGACCTGCTCGGCCTGTCCGACCTGCGGGGTCGACCGGTCGAGCAGCTCTCCGGGGGCGAGCGCCAGCGGGTCGCCATCGGGTCGGTGCTGACCGTGCACCCCCGGGTCCTCGTGCTCGACGAGCCGACCTCGGCGCTCGACCCGCCGGCGGCCGAGGAGGTCCTCGCCGCGCTCCAGCGCCTCGTCCACGACCTCGGCCTGACCGTGCTGCTCGCCGAGCACCGCCTCGAGCGCGTCGTGCAGTACGCCGACCGCGTCGTGCACCTCCCCGGCGACGGCCGACCGCTCGAGGTCGGCACGCCGGCGGACGTCCTGCGGCACACGCCCGTCGCGCCCCCCGTCGTCGAGCTCGGCCGCGTCGCGCGCTGGCACCCGCTCCCGCTGTCGATCCGGGACGCGCGGCGCCACGCCGGCGAGCTCCGCGACCGGCTCCTGACCGCCGAGCGACCGATCGTGGGACGGCTCCCCGGCGGCCTCGTCGCCGAGGCGCGCGGGCTGTCGGTGCGCCTCGGGTCGATCCTTGCCGTCCGCGACGTGGACCTCGACGTCCACGCCGGCACGATCACGGCCGTGATGGGCCGCAACGGGGCCGGCAAGTCGACCCTCCTCGGGACGTTCGTCGGCCTGCACCAGCCGTTCGCCGGCGAGGTGCGCGTGGCCGGCGAGGACCCCGCGGCGCTGCGGCCGCGTGCGCTCGTGCGCACCGTCGGGCTGGTCCCGCAGGAGCCGGCGGACCTGCTCTACGCCGACACGATCGCCGCCGAGTGCACGCGCGCGGACGAGGACGCCGGCACGCCGGCCGGGACCTGCTGGGAGCTGCTCGACCGGCTCGTGCCCGGCCTCGACCCGGCGACCCACCCCCGCGACCTGTCGGAGGGCCAGCGGCTCGGACTCGTGCTCGCCATCGTCCTCACCTCGCGTCCGCCCCTCCTGCTCCTCGACGAGCCGACGCGTGGGCTCGACTACCGCGCCAAGGAACGGCTGGCCGCCGTCCTCGGCGAGCTGGCGGAGGAGGGCACGGCCATCGTGCTGGCGACCCACGACGTCGAGCTGGCCGCCGAGGTCTCGGACCGCACCGCCGTGATCGCGGACGGCGAGATCGTCGCCCTGGGACCGACCTCCGAGGTGGTCGTCGGGTCGCCGGCGTTCGCGCCGCAGGTGGCGAAGGTGCTGGCGCCGGCGCCGTGGCTCACGGTCACGGCCGTCGCCGAGGCGTTGGAGGTGCTGCCGTGAGCGGGCAGGCGCTCCGGCTGCGACCACGGGCGGTCGCGGCGGTCGTGCTGGCGTCCCTCACGGGACTCGGCGCCTTCGCGTGGCCGCTCCTGGCGGCGCCCGGGTCCGGGGTGGCGCACCAGCGCGACGCCCCGCTCCTCTTCGGGGTGCTCCTGGTACTGGTCCTCGTCGTCGTCCTCGCCGAGGTGGCCGACGGCGGCATCGACGCCAAGGCCGTCGCCATGCTCGGCGTCCTCACCGCCGTCGGCGCGGCGCTGCGGCCGCTCGGCACCGGCATCGCCGGGTTCGAGCCCGTGTTCTTCCTGCTCGTCCTTGCGGGCCGCGTCCACGGCGTCGGCTTCGGCTTCGTGCTCGGCGCCACGACGCTGTTCGCCTCCGCGCTCATCACCGGCGGGGTCGGCCCGTGGCTGCCGTTCCAGATGCTCGGCGCCGCGTGGGTCGGCGCCGGAGCCGGCC
>JAHWJY010000033.1 GCA_019348135.1 Actinomycetota bacterium | reverse complement strand
GCGCCTCGACGCACGCCGGCGCGTCGACGGTGACCTCGTCGCCGGTGAAGAACTCGCAGCCGTTCTGTGCTGCGGTCTTGTAGAACTCCCAGAACTGGATGCCACCGAAGTGGCCCCAGACGTCCTCGGACTCCTGACTCAGCTGCTCGGCAGCCGCCTTCTCGTCCTCCCACGTCCAGTCCGCCGTCGGGTGGGCGACGCCGGCCGCGTCGAAGAGATCCTTGTTGTAGAAGGTCACGACCGTCGAGTAGCTCGCCGGGAGCCCGTACTGCGTGCCCTCGAGCTGGAACGCCTCGTAGGCGCGGTCGTAGTACGTCGAGGCGTCGAAGCCGGGGTCCTGGGCCGACAGGGTGTCGAGATCGGCCAGTGCGCCCTTGGCGGCGAAGCTGACGAAGTTCTCGTAGTTGACCTCGAACGCGTCGGGGGCGTCGCCGCCGGCGAGCTGCGTCTGGAGCTTCGTGAAGTAGTCCTCGTACGGCGCGGTCTCCACCTCGACGGTGATCTCGGGGTGCTGCTCGTTGAACGCCGCGATCATCGCGTCGAGCGTCTCGAGGTGGTCGGGCGCGGCCGAGAAGGTGAAGTAGCGGATGGTCTCCGCCTCAGCCTCTTCGGTCTCGGTCGGCGTGGCGTCGTCCGCCTCCAGCTCGGCGGGTGTGGTGGGGTCGGCTTCGGCGGTCTGGTTCGCGTCGCTGCACGCGGCGCCCGCAAGTGCGGTCACCGCGAGTACGGCGACGAGTATCCGTGGTGCTCGCATGGTGTTTGCCTTCTGCTGCTGTGAGCTCATCGGCGGATGCCGCTGAGCAAGGTCCCGCCCACGATCCATCGCTGAGCGACGGCGTAGACGACGATGACGGGGACGACGGTGATGACCGAGCCGGCCATCACGAGACTCCAGTCGGTGGTCCATCTCCCGTGGAGAGACGCCAGCGCGACGGGGAGGGTCATGGCGCTCTCGTCGCGCGCGATGAACAGCGGCCACAGGAACGCGTTCCAGGCGGCCATGAACGCCAGGATCCCGTGAGCCGCTATGGCCGGCTGGGCGTACGGAAGCGCGATGCGCCAGAACGTCTGCCACGGGTTGGCGCCGTCCAGGGCGGCGGCTTCCTCGAGCTCGGCCGGCATCTGCATGAAGTACTGGCGGAACAGGAACACCCCGAACGCGCTCGCCACCATCGGGGCGATCAGTGCCTGCAGGCTGTTGACCCAACCGAGCCACCGCATCGCGATGAACAACGGGATGATGGTGACCTGGAAGGGCACCATCATCGTCGCCAGGTAGGCGAGGAACACGGCGTGGCGGCCGCGGAAGTTGAACCGTGCGAGTCCGTAGCCGGCCATGGCGCTGGTCACGACCTGCGCCACGGTGGAGATGATCGTCACAATGACGGTGTTCGCCACGATCCGCGTGAACGGCATCAGGTCCACCAGGCGGCGGTAGGCCGAGGTGGTGAGCGACGACGGTGAGAACGACGGGGGAAGGACCAGCAGCGACCGGCTGTCCTGCAGCGACGTCAGCAGGCTCCATGCGAACGGCAGCGCCATCGCCAGTCCGGCGACCACGAGGAGCACCCGGCCGAGCACCGAGGCGGGACGGGGCCGCCGGCGATGTGTCCGCGCCGTGCGGGCGGGGGGCGTCCCGCGTGATGCCACCTCGCTCCCGCGGACGACGCCGTCGTCGCGTGTCCTGGGCTCGACGGCCGTGGTGGGTTCACTCATGGAACACCCACCGGTCCTGGGCGCGGTGCTGCACGAGCGTGACGGCGAAGATCAGGAGGAACAGCACCCATGACATCGCTGCGGCGTAGCCGACGCGGCCGTAGTCGAAGGCCGTGGTGACGATGCGCTCGACGATGACGGTGGTGGATGCGACCGGACCCCCGCCCGTCAGGATCCAGACCTGCTCGAAGATCTGGAACGAGTTGATCAGCGAGATGATCACGACCAGGAAGATGGTCGGGGTCAGCAGCGGCACCGTGATGCGCCAGAACGCCTGCCACCGTGTCGCCCCATCGACGAAGGCGGCCTCGCGGTAGTCGGACGGGATGGCTTGCAGGCCGGCGAGGAACAGCAGCATCACGAACCCGGTGTCCTTCCACACCGACGCGCCGATGATGGCGGCCATGGCCCACCCACGTTCGAAGAGCCAGGCGGGCCCCTCGACCCCGACCAGTCCGAGCAGCCAGTTGATGACGCCGAACCGCGGGTTGAGCATCCACTTCCAGATGAGCGCGACCGCCACCCAGGCAGAGACCACCGGCATGAAGAACAGCACCCGCGTGAAGCCGGTGTAGCGGCCCTGGCGGTTGAGCATCATCGCGAGCCCGAGACCGGTGGCGAGCACGAGGGGGACGTAGCCGGCGATGAACTGGAGCGTGTGCCCGACCGCCGCCCAGAACTGGCGGTCGTCAGCGAGCTCGGAGAAGTTCGCCATGCCGACGAAGCTCGGGTCGGCCGGCAAGGTCCAGTCGAAGAAGCTCAGCACGGCCGCGGCCGCGATCGGCAGGAGGGTGAACCCGAGGAGGAAGACCGCGCTCGGCAGCACGAACGCCAGACCCCACCAGCGGTTCGTCCCGACCCAGTTCACGCTCCGCCCCCGGCCCCGAGGGCGCTCAACAGATCGAGCTGCGTCCGGGTCGGCGTCTCGAAGATCTCGCTCAGCACCAGGCTGGCCGCCCCACGCGCCCATGCCGACTCCGGCAGCGGTTCGGCGACCACCTCGAAGGACCCCTCGAGGCCCGGGAAGACGTGATCGTCGATCGCCGCGGTCGCGCTCTCGACCAGCACCGAGGACACGTGCAGCACCTCGCCGGAGACGATCACCAGACGGGGTGCGAAGAGGTTGACGAGGTTCGCGATGCCGCGACCGAGCGCGCGCCCCGCGTCCTCGACGACGTTCCGGAGATCGGGATCGTCCTCCACCGCGAGGTACAGGTCGCCGAGGTCGCGGGGCCGGCGCGGACGGCGGCCGTTGCCGACCTCTCGTGCCGCGGCGATCAGGCCGGCCTCGCCGACGATCGTCTCCAGGCACCCGGTCCGACCGCAGGTGCACACGCGCGTGCTGCCGTCCACGACGGTGTGACCGAACTCGCCCGCCCCGCCCGCACCTCGGTACAGCGATCCGTCCGCGACGATGCCGAGCCCCACACCGCGCCCGACGGTCACGAGGAGGAAGTCGCGCTCGCCGCGACCGGCTCCGAACCACCGCTCCGCCAGGGCCAACGTGTTGACGTCGTTCTCCACCAGGACGGGAACCTGCACGCGGTCACCCACCAGTGCGCCGATGGGCACGTCCCGCCACCGCAGGAAGGGGGAGTGCCGGCAGACGCCCTCGGTCCCGTCGACCACACCGGCCATACCGACCCCCACCCCGAGCAGCCGGTGGCGGTCGGTCCCGCTCTCCTTCAGCAGTCCAGTGACGGTCTCGGCGATGAGATCCGCGACCGCCTCGGGGGTGCGACCGGTGAGCGGTCGGGTCGCCTCCAGCGTGACGTTGGCCTCGAGGTCCGTGATGGCGCCGACCACGTGGTCCTCGGTCAGCTTCAAGCCGACCGCCGCGTACGCCGCCGCGTTGAGCAGCAGCAGACGCGACGGGCGACCGCCGTTCGACGGTGCCTCGTCGCCCTCAACGAGGAGCTCCCGGTCGAGCAGGTCCGCGACGATCGAGCCGACGGTGACCTGCGACATACCCGAGTGGCGGGCGATGCCCGCCCGACTCACCGACCCGAGGTCCTTAAGCGCCCGCAGCACCGCCGCGCGGTTGATCGCCCGCACCAGGCTCCGGTCAGCTGTTCCCGTCTTCATAGTTACTAACTAAAGTTAAGAAAGAAAGTCTTGTCAAGTGTCTCCTACCGCTGAACAGGCCTGCGCTCTGGGCGACTCAGACGTTGATGCGTCAACGCGGTAGTACGCACGGTGAGGGCCCGTCCCTTGCTCAGGTGGGGCGGCGGTAGCTCGCGTATGTGTGTGCGTCGATCCCTGCTGCCGGCTGCTCGGCCGCCGACGCGCAGGGCGCCACCCCGACGCGGTCATGCGGGGCAGGACCACAGCACGCGCGCGACGTCGAGACTCAGGCTCGAGTCGTCTGTCGCGCCAGCCAGGCACGCTGGGCCGGGTCGGCCGCGAGCGAGGCTGCGCGGGCGAACTCCTCGTCGGCCCGGTCGTGGTGTCCGAGGGCCCGCAGGAGGTGTGCGCGGGTGGCGTGCAGCGGCAGGTAGCCGTCCAGGTCGAGCCGGTCCACGATCGCGAGGGCCGGGCCGGGCCCGTCGACCTCGCTGAGGGCGATGGCGCGGTTGAGCGCGACGACGGACGTCGGCTGCACCGCGAGGAGGTGGTCGTAGAGCGCGAGGACCTGGTGCCAGTCGGTGTCGGCGAAGGTGGCGGCGTCGGTGTGGACGGCGGCGATGGCCGCCTGGAGCTGGAACGGTCCGGGCTCGTTGCGTTCGAGCAGCGCCCGGACGAGCGCCTGTCCCTCATCGACGAGCGCGCGGTCCCAGCGCGAGCGGTCCTGGTCGCGCAACACGACGAGCCGTCCTCCCGCGCCGCGCCGCGCGGGACGCCGGGCCTCGGTCAGGAGCAGCAGGGCCAAGAGACCCGTGACCTCCGGGTCGGTCGGGAGGAGCTCCCGGAGCACCCGCGCGAGGCGGATCGCGTCGGCGCAGAGCTCGCCGTCGCCGTCCGCGCCGGCGTTGTAGACGAGGTAGAGCACGTGCAGCACGGCGCCGACCCGGTGGGGGAGGTCCGCCTCGGCCGGCACGCGGAACGGGATGCGGGCCTGGGTGATCTTGCGCTTGGCACGCACGAGTCGCTGGGCCATGGTGGGCTCCGCGACCAGGAACGCGGACGCGACCTCGGCGGTCGTGAGGCCCCCCAGCAGGCGCAGCGTCAACGCGATCCGGGCCTCCATCGACAGCGCCGGATGGCAGCACGTGAAGACCAGCCGGAGCTGGTCGTCGCGCACGGCGCCGACGTCCGGGTCGTCGTCGTGCCCCGGCTGCTCGAGCACCGCCACCTCGGTCAGCAGCTCACGTCCCCGGACCGTGCGGCGCAGCCGGTCGGTCGCCCGGTTGCGGGCCGTGGTCGTGATCCAGCCGCCGGGGTTGGCCGGCAGCCCCTGGACGGGCCACGTCCTCGAGGCGATGACGAAGGCCTCCTGGACGGCGTCCTCGGCCAGGTCGATGGAGCCGAAGATGCGGACGAGCGTGGCGACCGACCGGCCGGACTCCTCCCGGAAGACCCGGCCGATCGCCTCCGCGTCGACACCGGCGGTCACTCGCCCGCGACCTCCAGCTGGAACGGCCGCACCTCGATCGGGGCGTGCACGCACGCGACGACGCGCCGGGCCCACGCGACGGCCTCGTCGCGGTCGTCGGCCGCGATCACGTAGAAGCCGGCGAGGTGCTCCTTCGACTCCGCGAAGGGGCCGTCGGTGACGACGGGCCCGCCGTCGGTCGCCGTGACGACGGTGGCCGTGTCCGGCCCGGCGAGACGGCCGGAGAACATCCAGGCCCCGGCCGCCTGCAGGTCCGCCTCGAGCTCCTGCATCCGTCGCCACGACGCCTGCTGCTCCTCCTCCGACAGCTCGGGACGGGCTGGCGCGCCCGGTCCGGCGTGGACCGACAGGAGGAACTCGGGGCGGGTGCCCTCCTCCGTCGCGGGGGCGACGTCGCTGAAGGCGCTGAAGGGCTGGACCTCCACCGGCTGCCGGCACGCGGCGCTGGCCCGCGTCGCCCACTCGAGGGCGGCGTCGAGGTCGGCGGCGTCGACGATCCAGAACCCGCCGAGGTACTCCTTCGACTCGAGGTACGGGCCGTCGGTCGTCAAGACGTCGCCCCCCGACCCGCGGACGACCGCGGCATCCTCGGTCGGCTGGAGACCGCCGGCGAAGACCCAGGCACCGGCGGCCCGCAGCTCGCTGTTCAGCACCTCGACCGAGGCGAAGGCCAGCTCCGCCTCTTCCGGGGCGACGTCGGGGCCGTCCGGATCGTGGTGCACGGCCAGCAGGTACGTCGACATGTCGATCTCCTCGTGAGGCGGGCGTCTCCCGCTCCTCACCGCCACCACGAACGGCGCCGCCCCGGATCGACAACCTGCCACATCTTCCGTCGATCGCGTGCGCTCCCCGCAACGCCGGCCGACCGGCCGGCGACCGCTCAGGCGCCGGAGAGCTCGTCGCCGCGGTCGCGGGCGGCCTCGATGGCGTCGAGGAAGGCGGCCCGGACCTTGGCCGACTCGAGCGTGCGGATCGCGGCGATCGTGGTGCCCCCCGGGGAGGTCACCATCTCGCGCAGCTCGACCGGGTGCCGGCCGGTGTCGCGGAGCATCTTCGCGCTCCCGACCATGGTCTGGATGATGAGCTCGGTCGAGACGTCGCGCGGCAGGCCGAGGAGGATGCCGGCGTCGATCATGGCCTCGGCGAGGAGGAAGAAGTACGCCGGCCCCGAGCCGGACAGCGCCGTCACGGCGTTGAGGTGCTCCTCGGACATCCGGATGCAGCGGCCGACGTGACCGAGGATGTCCTCGGCGACCTCCAGGTCCCGGTCGGAGGCGTGGGCACCGGCGCAGATCACGCTCATCGCCTCGTCGACCTGGACGGGCGTGTTCGTCATCACCCGGACGACCGGGACGTCGGCCGGCAGGTGGGACTCGAGGAACGCGGTCGTCGTGCCGGCGGCGATCGAGATGACGGTCTGGCCGGCGTGGAACGCGTCGCCGACGTCGGCCAGCACCCCACCGATCGTCTGTGGCTTGAGCCCCAGCACCACGACGTCCGCGCCCTTGACCGCCTCGCGGTTGTCCGTCGTGGCGCGGACCCCGTGCTCGTCGGCGAGCGCCCGACAGCGCTCGTCGCGTCGGGTCGTGACGATCACCTGCTCCGGGCGGACCCACGCGGAGCGCAGGAGCCCACGCAGGAGCGCCTCGCCGATGCGCCCTGTGCCGATGATCGCGAGCGTCCCCTCCACGTCCCCGCTCCTCTCAGGCGCGCCGGCCGGTGAGCGCCCGCAGGAAGAACACGACGTTGGCCGGGCGCTCCGCCAGACGTCGCACGAAGTAGGGGTACCACTCGTCGCCGAAGGGCACGTAGACGCGGCACCGCTCCCCGCGTTCGAGGAGCTCGAGCTGCAGCGGCTCCCGGATGCCGTAGAGCATCTGGAACTCGTAGCGGTCGGGCCCGACCTCGAGCCGCCGGGCGAGGTTGCGGATGCGTCCGATGATGCGGTGGTCGTGGGTCGCGAAGCGACCGAACGTCTCCCCCGTCAGCACGAGCTCCGCACAGCGGACGTAGGCGTCGGAGACCTCGTCGTCGTCCTGGTACGCGATGTCGTCCGGCTCGGCGTACGCGCCCTTGCAGATGCGCAGGGAGGCACCCATCCCGGTGAGGCGCCGGACGTCGTCGGGCGTCCGGTGCAGGTAGGTCTGGACGGCGCACCCGACGTTGTCGTGGCCGGCCTCGCGCAGCCGCACCACGAGGTCGACCGTGGCCTGGGTGTAGTCCGAGCCCTCCATGTCGATCGTCACGTGGGTGCCGCAGCGGGCGGCCTCGGCGCAGACCGATCCCACCAGCTCGTCGCACAGCTCGACCGAGACGTCGAGCCCCAGCGACGTCGGCTTGACCGAGACCGAGCAGTCGAGGCCCTCCTCGGCGATCCGCCCGAGCGCCTCGAGGTAGACCTCGGCCGACCGACGCGCGACGGCCTCCTCGGTGACCGACTCCCCGAGGTGGTCGAGCGTGACCGACAGCCCCTTGGCGTTCAGCTCGCGCGTGGCGGCGAGCGCCTGCTCGAGCGTCTCGCCGGCGACGAAGCGCTGCGCGACGTTGCGCGTGATCGGCACGTCGGTCGCCACGCGGCGCAGGACGGAGCTGCGCGAGGCGGCCACGAGCGCACGACGCAGCAACGGGCGCTCCTTCGGGCGTGGACCTGCGGGGGGACGTCGGCCGCGAACCGTAGCGGCCGTACGACGCAGGCCCCGCTCCGGGAGCGGGGCCTGCGTCGTGCCGCGGGAGGTGGAGGGTCTACCCGCGTCGACGGAGCGAGATCGCTCCGGCGAGCGTGGCCAGCCCGAGGACGGCGAGGCCACCACCTGTGGCGGGCAGGGCCGGCTCCGGCGCAGGCGCCGGGTCGGGGGTACCCGCAGGATCGGCCGGCGCGGCGACCGCGAAGGTCGCCGTGGAGACCGGGTCGATGACGAGCGCGATGCTCGGCGTCGAGATCGTGTCGAGCGTGCCGAGGTCCCCGAGGTCGAGCCCTGCGAGGAGCGCCTCGAGCTGCGCGACGAGGTCCGCGAGCCCCCCCGTGTCGTCCAGCTCGGCGCTGGTCGTCGTCAGCGTCGTGGTCACGGTCCCGAGGGCGGGCAGCGCCAGCGCCTCGACCGCGGCCAGCGTGTCGCCGAGGACACCTTCGACGATGCCGAGCACGTCCGGCAGGCCGAGCTGGTCGAGCAGGTCCGTGACCGCTCCCGGGTCGATGGTGACCGACGGGATCTCGAGGTCGAGTGCCGTGACGCCGGCGGTGGCGACGACCTCGCCGCCCTGCTCGACGACGCTCTCCTGCAGGTCGGCGAAGAGGTCGACCCGGAGGTCACCCGTCGTCACGACCTCGGTGAGCGGGAGGACGTTCAGCGTCTCGGTCAGCTCGTCGAGGAGGCCGCTGACGAGCGCCGCGGTGTCGCGGACGGCGGCGAGGCCCTGGTCGCAGCCCGGGGTCGTCAGCGACTCGCCCAGGATGGTGACGGTGACCGGCTCGCACCCGACGCTGGCCTTCGAGCCGTCGACGGTGCCGTCGGAGAGGCTGTTCACGCCGATGTCGAAGGCGCTGACGCCCACGAGCGGCACCCCGGCGGCGTCGGCCAGGAGGTCCGTCAGCCCCGCGAGGAGGTCCTGGAGGCCGGCCGCCAGCCTCGTGATCTCGGCCAGCAGCGGCCCGAGCGCGTCGATCTGGGCGACCAGCAGGTCGACGAGGGCCTCGATCTCGGCCACGAGCTCGGCGATGAGGGCCTCGAGCTCGGCCGTCGAGCCGACGCCCGTGGCGGTCAGGATCTCGGCTTCGAGGGCCGCGATGCAGGCCTCGAGCTCGGCCACCGTCGTCGACGCGCTGCAGTCGTCCGTCGTCGCGAACGCCGTCATGCCCGGGCCGGCGCCGAGACCGACGATCGAGCCCACGCCGCCGACCGTGTCGCCGACGCCGTCGCCGATGGTGTCGACGGTGTCCCCGACCGTGCCGACCGGGTCGGTGTCGTCGAGCAGCGCCAGCTCGTCCGCGACGTCGGCGAGGTCGCGCAGCGCGTTCAGCGCGGCGACGAGCTCCGCGAGCCCACCCAGCGAGGTGTTGAGGGACGCCTCGGTGCCGGCGATGTCCTCGAGCTGGTCACCGACCGCGGTGATCGCGGTCCGGAGGTCGTCGATGAGACCCTCCACGTCGGCCGGGAGGTCGATCGGGAGGGACTCGAGCAACGCGAGGAGGTCGGTGAGCGGCAGGCTCGCGAGCACGTCCTGCGGGATGACGTCCCCGAGCGTGACGCCGAGCTCGGAGACCTCGAGGCCCTGGGTCGCCGTGGCCTCGGTGGCCGTGACCCGGCTGGCGACATCGCTCGCGACGACGGTCACGCCGAGCGCGTCGGCGAGGCCGGCGATCTCGGCGGTGAGGGCGCCGATGACGGCGTGCGCCTCGGTCGCCGTCGCCGTGGCGGACAGCGTGGCCGGGGCGACGGTGCCGGCGAGGTCGGCGACGGGGCCGCCGATGTCGGCGAGGGACACGCCGGCCACGTCCACCGACGTCGTGCCGTCGGAGCGTGCCTCGGTGCGTCCGACCGGACCGGCCGGACCGGTGAGCGGCGTGAGGAGCGCGCTGGCGAACGGCCCGCCGGCCGCGTTGACCGCCGTGTCGGTCGCCGTCGAGGCGAAGGTCGAGGCGTCCACGAGACCCAGTGCCCCGTCCCCCAGCGGCGACGTGATCGCCAGCTCGACGGCGGACAGGGTCGTGCTGGCGGTGCCGCGCGGCGTGGTGGTCGACGTCGCCGCAGCGACGAGCGAGAGCGCGAGCGGACCCGCGAGCGCGGCGGCGATCAGGTGCCTGCCGTGCCGCATGGAGGTGCCTCCTGGACGGGACGGGGACCTCCAGGGCCCCCCAGCTGACTGGTCCCGTCCACGGAACCATCCGTCGCTCCGCCGGCCCATGGCCCGTTCGGGGGATGCCGATGGTCACTCCGGGCCAGGTCGGGGGCCGGATGACCGCCCAACCGGACCACGGATGGGTCAGATGTCCCGGTCCGCCGCCGCGTCGCGGACCGGGACGTGCCCGGATCGCCCACCTGGCGCCGGCGGTCGCGGCCGATCGGTCCGCTCCACCCTCACCCCTGGGAGGTGACGGGGTTCGGCGACTGCCCCGTCTTCTCGCGCCACCGCTGCTCGGTCTCGATGTAGCCGGCGAAGCCGGCGCGCAGGACCGAGTTGAAGGTGTCGTCCGAGACGGCCAGGACCGCACCCAGCAGCTCGTCGACCGCACGCTCGTCGATGGCGGCCAGGGGGACGGCGCCCGTCAGGACGATGTCGCCCTCGTCGTCCAGCGCGAAGTGGACGGGCAGCGGCTTCTGGTTGCGTTGGAGGAGGAGCCGGTAGACCTCCTCGTGCCCCTCGTCCGGGACGCCGGCGAGGAGCGAGGTGACGCGGAGGGAGCGCTCCTCCAGGTCGAGGAGCAGCGGGATCGTCCGCTTCCACTGGCCGGCGAGCATGGTCATCCACCGGTCCTCGCCGACCTCCTCGACGTCGAGCTCCGCGGCGGCGAGCGCCCCGAGGAGCAGCTCCCGGACGGCCGCTCGGTCGGTCGGGTGAGCGGGGGACGTGTCAGCCATCGGCGGCCTCCTGACGGTCCGCGTGTCCCGGACGGAGCCCGGGTCCGCGAGGGTCAGCTCGCCACGTCGGTGAAGTGCTCGCCGGGCGTCGACCCGCGCCGGACGTCACCGTACACGGCGAGGAGACGCTCGACGGTGTGGTCCCAGGACGACAGGACGGCGTGCCGCACCCCGGCGGCCGACGCCTCGCTCCGGACCCCGGGATCGCGCAGGTAGCGCAGCACGGCCTCGGCGTGCGCGGCCGGGTCGTGACCCGGCACGAGCGTGCCGCCGTCGCCCACGACCGCCTCGAGTCCACCCACCCGGGACGCCACGACCGGCGTCCCGCACGCCTGCGCCTCGAGCGCCACGAGCCCGAAGGTCTCGGTCCGGCTGGGCACGAGCACGACGGCGGCCGCTCGGTACAGCGCCGCGAGCACGGCCTGCGGTTGGGCGTCCGCGATGGCGACGGCGTCGCCGACGCCGAGCTCCTCGGCGAGCGTCCGGAGCTCGTCCGGCCCGCTCCGGCCCGCGCCGCTGCCGGAGGTGCCCCCGACCACGAGCAGTCGCGCGTCCGCGACGCCCGTCGCGCGCACCTCGGCGAGGGTGCGGATGGCGACGTCCGGGCCCTTGAGAGGCTGGAGCCGCCCGACGAACAGCAGCAACGGGCCGTCGACGCCCGGGACGAGGCGGGCGACAACGGCGGCGTCGTCCGGCTCCGCGGCCGGGTGGAAGCGGTCGAGGTCGACGCCGGCGGGGACGACCGAGATGCGCGCGCCCGACAGCCCGAAGCGACGGTGCAGCAACCGCGCCTCGCCGCACGTCAGCGCGAGGACGCGGTCGGCGGCGGCGGCGATGCGCTGTTCGGCGACGAGGCGCAGAGGTGACTCGGGCAGGTCGCCGGGCGCCAGCGTCGCGTTCTTGAGCATCCCGAACGTGTGGAACGTCTGCACGAACGGGACGCGCCACCGTTCCGCGACCCGCCGACCGACCCACCCGGACAGCCAGTAGTGGGCGTGGACGACGTCCGCGGTGCCCGCGGTCGGGTGCCGCTGCAGCGCGAGCGCGAAGGCGCACAGGTGGCTCGCCACCTGTTCCTTCGGCAGGGGAGCGACCGGTCCGGCGACCACGTGGTGGACGACGAGGCCGGGGGCGACCGTGACCGACGGCGGGCGGGCCGGATCCGTGGCGCGGGTGAACACGTCGACGGCCACGCCACGCGCGGCGAGTCGGCGGGCGACCTCGAGCACGGAGACGTTCAACCCCCCGCCGTCGCCGGTGCCGGGCTGGTCGAGGGGGGAGGTGTGCACCGACAGCAACGCGACCCGACGCACCGACGTGCGCGCCGAGGGCGACCGGCCCGTCCGGGGCTGGGCGTTCACCGTCGCGCCAGCGTGAGGCGACGCAGGGAACGGTCGACCGCCCCGAAGCGGTACTTGTAGGGCTCGTCCCCGCGGAGGAGGTCGAACACGCGACAGCCTTCCTCGGCGGCCATGCGGATGAGCTCGCCGACCAGCACCATGCCGGGCGCGAGCGACGCCAGTGACTGGTCGAACGCCGAGTTGTAGAGCCCCCATTCCGGCCCCTGGACGAGCGAGACGGTGGCGGCGCCGGGCGCGCCCGCGACCTCGAGCAGGTGCAGCCGCAGGACGCGCTCGCCGGCGAACTCGTCGGCGAGCTCGCGGAAGAACCGGCGCATGTCGTCCTTCGCGAAGAAGCCGCTCTTCTCGGTGTCGGTCTCGGTGGCCATCTCGAAGAACGTCTCGAGCCCCTCCTCGACGTCAGCGTCCGGGACCTCCACCAGCCGCACGCCACCCAGGTCACGGGCGAGCTTGCGTGCCTTGCGCTTGAGCTCGTGGCGCTGCTTGCCGGGGAGCCGGTCGAGGTAGGCGTCGTAGCCGTCGGCGATGTCGAGCCGGGGACAGACCGCCTCGTCGGCGTCCTCGAGCACGCCGATGCCCAGCCGTTCCGCCTCGGCGAGGAACGCGGTCGGCCACGCGGTGTCGGCGGGGATCCCGCTGACGACCAGCTCGTCCCAGTCGACGTCGCCGACGAGCGCCTCGAGGTAGGCCGTCACGACGTCCGCGCGGTCCTCGGGCCGGGCGACGGGACCGAGGTAGTCGGTGACCTCCGTCCCCCCCATGAAGCGGATGACCTCGATCGGCCCGGTCGGGCTGCCCTCGCGCTCGTGCGCCTCGGGCACCACGCCGATCAGCCGGCCGTCGCGGTGGACCGTGCGGACGCGCGCGTGCGTGCGCTGTCCCAGCACCCGGTGCCAGGTCTCGAGGTAGCGCGGGGTGTGGAAGATCGTCCCGTCGGGGTCGTCGGTGACGAGCACCTCCCACTCCGCGCGCAACGGGCCGGACGGGAAGCCGGCGTGCGTGCGCAACTCGGTCACGGGGGGGCTCCTGACGGGGGGATGGATGGTAGTACGAGGTGGAACGACCGCCTCCCCGCGACCCGCCCGTGCGTCCGGTTCAGCCGGCCAGACCCGCGTCGTCCTCGTCGGGTGGCGACGCGCGACGCACGGCCGCGTCGTCGACGTCGCCGGTGCTGACCGCGTCGAGGAGGCCGCGGAGCGCCCCGCGCGGCGGGGTCCCCTGCTCGCCCGAGAGCTCGGCGAGGCGACGGAACGAGCGGTACATCTCGATCAGGGCCTGGCGCTGCGGCTCGGTGAGGTGCGGGTCACGGGCGATGGCGGACTCGAGGTCCTGGTCCTCGCTGCGCTCCTCGAGGATCCCGGCCTTGACGTAGAGCGTCTCGGACGAGATCGACAGCGCCTTGGCGATCGCCTGCAGGATCTCGGCGGACGGCTTGCGCAGACCCCGCTCGATCTGGCTCAGGTAGGGGTTGGACACGCCGGCGAGCTTCGCGAGGTTGCGCAGGGACAACTGGGCGGCGTTGCGCTGGTGGCGGATGTAGCCCCCGAGGTCGCCGAGCCGGGAGTGCGACTCGTCGCGGCCCTCGGCACCGTCGGCCTGGGACTGGTCGGTCTGGTCGGTCACGGGGGGGACGCTCTCCTCGACCGCCTGGCTCGGTGCGGTTCCGCTGCTTGCTCCTGCGAGCAGTCGTACGGTACCGGCCGCCCCGGGAGGTGGCGAAACGCCCGGCGCGTGCGGCCATCCCGCCCGGGGGCCGGCTCAGCCGGCCAGGCGCCGACCCAGCGCGGTGACGGTCGCCGCCGGCCGGAGGACCCCCACCGGCACCCCGCCCCCGGTCGGCCGCTCGAGCTCGTGGACGTCGGCCGGGACGACGTCGAGGGCGCGCAGGAGACCGAGCAGGCCGGCGTCGGCGGCGCGTCCGGACCCGTCCTCGGCCTTGACCGCGACGCCCCAGACGTCGCCCGCCCCGTCGGTCCAGCTCGCGCCGTAGACGCCCTCGGCTCCGACCTTCACGGACACGCCGGCAGCCAGGAGGGCGCTGTCGAGCCGGCCCTCGCCGCCGACGAGCCACGGCTCGGCGAGCGCCGCGTCGCGCGCCGGCGCCCACCGGTCCTCCGTGCGCAGCCGCCGGAACGCCTCCGCCAGGCGAAGGAGCGGGACCGCGACGGCGGGGGCGCCGCACCCGTCGACGCCGACCGCCGCCGGTGGGCCGAGGACGTCCTCGAGCACGGCCAGCACCCGCGACTGCAGCGGACCGTCCGGGTCGAGGAGCTGCTCGCGGGGACATCCGAGGGCACGGCCGGCGAGCGCGAACAGGGCGTGCTTGCCGGAGCAGTTGTAGTGCAGCGGCTCCGCGGGGAGCTCGGGCTGGGCCTCGGGGCGCGCGGGCGGTGTCGTCAGCTCCTCGGGCGACGTCGCCGACCGCGCGAGGAGGTCGCGGACGGCGGCGAGGTGCCGTGGCTCGCCGCGGTGCGAGGCCTGCCCGATCGCCAGCTCGGCGGCCGGCAGCTCGGTCACCCCGCCGTGGGCGGCGAGGACCTCGAGGCTGGCGGTCGCCTGGAACGCCTTGATCGACGACCGGACGAAGGTGACCCGGTGGGGATCGCCCAGTGCGCCCGCGAGCTCGCCGTCGGGCCCGACAACGACCACGTGACCCACGTGGCTCGACTCGACGAGCGCTCGACCGGACCGGACGTCGTCGCGCGTCAGCTCCGCCAGGGGAGCAGCGGCCAGGGGGGAAGCGACGGAGACGGGGTCGGGCACGGGTGGCTCGCTCGGCGGGCTCGGGGACCGGTCACCGTAGCGTCGTGAGCGCCGTCGCCTCCGTGTCGGCCAGCTTCAGGTCCTCGCACAGCTTCACGAACGCCGATGCCAGCTCGGGGTCGAACTGGGTGCCACCGCAGCGCTCGATCTCCTCCATCGCGACGTGCACCGGCAGCCCCTTGCGGTACGGCCGGTCCGACGTCATCGCGTCGAAGGTGTCGATGATCGAGAAGATCCGGGCGGGGAGGTAGATCTCCTCGCCCTTCTTGTTCTCCGGGTACCCACGCCCGTCCCACCGTTCGTGGTGCGACTTCACGATCTGGACGGCCTCCCCGAGGAACTTGATCGGCTGCACCAGCTGGAGCCCGATGACCGGATGGGTGCGCATCACGCGCCACTCGTCCTCGTCGAGCGGACCGGGCTTGTTGAGGATCGCGTCGGGGATGCCCACCTTGCCGATGTCGTGCAGCAGGTAGCCGTACCCCACGCTCGCGTCCTGGGCCAGCTCGGGCGCCACGCGACGGGTGAGCGCGATCGCGTACTGGTACGTGCGGTCGAGGTGGTGACGGGTGTAGTTGTCCTTCATCTCGCACACGAGCGCGAGCGTCTTGACCATGGTGAGGTAGCTCTGGGACAGCTCGCGCAGCGCCGACTCGGCGTCCTCGCGCTGGGTGCGCTCCGAGGCCACGATCGTCTGGATGTCCTGGGCGAAGAGGAGCAGCTGCTGCTGCATGGCCTCGAGCTCGCCGCCCTCGCCGGGGTTCACGTGCGTCCCGAGGTCGGACGGGAGGCCCCGACCCGGTCGATGCCCGCGATCGTCTCGATCAGCTTCAGGGGGGAGAACGGCTTGGTGAGGTAGGCGTCGGCACCGCAGGCGAGGCCCTCACGGCGGTCGACGTCACCGTCACGCGCCGTCAACAGCACGATCGGCAGGTCCTCGGTCTCGGGCTTGGACCGCAGGAGTGCGCACACCTCGAGACCGCTGAGGCCCGGCATCATGACGTCCAGCACGAGCACGTCCGGGATCTCCTCGGCGACGGCGGCGATGGCCGCTTCGCCGTCCACGGCGGTGCGCACGTCGAAGTGCTCGAGATCGAGGATCGTCCGCAGGATCTCGAGGGTGAGGACGTCGTCGTCGACGACCAGCACACGGCGCTTCACGCGGCTCCCCTCTCCGCCGGTGCCCGAGTGTACGGCCGCACGCCCGGAGCGCACTCGGTCACGTGGGACGGGTCAGGAGCTCGGAGACGTTCGCCGCTCCGGACTTGTACCGACGCGTCAGCTCAGCCTGGAGGGCATCGATGCGGTCGAGCAGCAGCCGGCGCAACGACGACAGCTCGCGCTCCTTCTCGGCCATGCGCTCGACGAGCTCGGCGAGCTCCTCGTCGGACCGGTCGCGGAGCTTGGCGAGGACGGTGTCGTCGGCCAGCTGGTCGACGGTGCGGCGGTGGTGCTGGACGCTCGGGGGGACGAGGAAGCGGGTCACCCGGGTGGCGGGGCGTCCGCTGCCGACGTCGTCGCCGCCGAGGATGCCGGGCAGCCCCTCGAGGACCGAGGCCGCCGTGACGCTGCCGGCGTCCCGGCGGCGGACGACCTCCGCCCGGACGATGTCGAGCTTGCCCTGCAGGACCCGGCGCGCGTAGGAGATCCCGCTCTCCTCCTCCTCGCACTCGTCGCGCATCCGTCGGATCTCGTCCGTGTCGCGCAGCTCGAGGTCGGCGAGGTACCCCTCGGCCTGGATGTGATCGATGCGCCGTTGTCCGGCCATCAGTGCCTCCGTCGGTGATGCTCCGCGGCCCGGTCCGGGCAGGCGCGACGTCCCCGTCCTTGTCGGCACGTGCGTGCCGGATATGTAGGACCCAACGGCCAGGAGGGGGAGTCGGCACGGTCCGCCGGTCGCGGAACGCGCCACCGTAGCCGTCGCGGCGCGACCGGCGCCGCCCCCGGGCGGGCCCGCAGCGCCCTGGCGGTGGGGCCCGTGAGTACGATGCGCCCATGCGAGGTGACCTGTCCGAGACGACCGTGGCCGATCTCTGCCGCGGGTTGTCGGCGGCCGGCGCCACGGGCGCCGTCGAGGTCGGCGGTCACGCCGCGGACGCGCGCATCTTCTTCCGGTCGGGCGACGTCTACTGGGCCCTCAGCCCCACACCGCGGGCGCGTCTCGGCGACCGGCTCGTCAACGCCGGCCTGCTGTCCCAGGAGCAGCTGGACGAGGCGCTGGAGGCCCAGCGCGGCTCCGCCGAGCGCACCAAGCTCGGGGCGCTGCTGGTGGAGCGCGGCCTCGTGTCCCGCGACGCCATCCGGGTGTTCGTGCAGGAGCAGATCCTCGATGCGCTCTTCGAGGTCATGGGCTGGCACCAGGGGACGTACGTCTTCAACCCCGGTGAGGTCGCCGACGAGAAGCTCCCGATCGACATCCCCGTGGACCAGGTGCTCGTCGAGGTCTCCCGCCGGCAGAGCGAGTGGGACCAGATCCAGGAGGCGATCCCGGACCTCGACATGATCCCCGACTTCGTGACCGGCGGATCGTCCGCGAACGCCGCGCTCGAGCCGGACGAGTTCACGGTCCTGGCCAACGTCGACGGCGGGCGCAGCATCCGTGACCTCGCGGAGGACCTCGGGTACTCGGAGTTCGAGGCCGCACGCATCGTCTACGGCCTCACGCTCCTCGGCATCGTCGACGTCCGGCACCCCGACGAGGACACCGACGACGAGGCCCCGTCGCCCTCCGACCGTGGCGACGCGGCCGAGACGGGAGCCGGCGGGGACATCGACGTCGCCAGCGCCCTCGAGGAGGCCATGGGCGCTCGTGAGCCGGGTCCCGCCCCGGCCGCCGGGGACGTCCCCCGCCCGCGCGTGAAGCTGCACGTCGACGACGCCGTGCGCGACTACCTGCCGCCGCACGGGACGCCGGCCGACCCGGTCCCCGCCGAGCCGGAACCCGTCGGCGAGCCCGAGCCGGAACCCGTCGGCGAGCCCGAGCCACAGGTGGAGGTCCGCACGCCCGAACCCGGGGAACGCTCCGTCGACGATCTCACCGCCGCGCTGACGGCCGCCCTGGACGACGAGCCGGAGCCGTGGGTCGCCGACCCCGAGGCCACGACGACGCCGGCGGACCCGGACCTCGGCTTCTTCGCCGGCACCGCGCCGGCCGACGAGCCCGCGACGCCACCGGCGGACGAGCCCGACCCGCTCGACGACGACGACTTCGACGCGCTGCTGAGCGAGCTGGGCGAGGGCCCGGTCGCACCCCGGCGGCGGGCGGCCGACGGCGCCGACGAGCCGGAGGAGGCGGAGCCCGCCTCGCCGGAGGAGTCCGAGGACGACCGTCCCGTCCCTCCCGCCGAGGACGAGCGACCGGCCGACACCCCTCCCCGCCCCGGCCAGGGCGGCGACGTGTCGGAGTTCCTCCGTGAGCTGTCGCAGCTGGCGATCGACGATCCGCCGGCCGGAGCGAACCCCGGTGCCGGTCCGCGGCCGGAGGAGAAGGCGGAGGAGGGACGCGATGCCGGCAACGCCGCCGCCGCGGCCCGGGCCGAGGAGCGCCGGGCGGCCGCCGAACGGGCCGACGACCGCAACAAGAAGCGCGGCCTGTTCGGCTGGGGCCGCTAACCGGCCCGTGCGGTCACGGCTCGTACCGGTCGCGCGACTCGGCGACGACCTCGAAGGCCCTCGCCTGGTCGCGCCAGCCGTGCACCTCGACCTTCTTCTGCTCGAGGTCCTTGTAGATGCCGAAGAAGTGCGCGATCTCGTCGAGCATGTGCCCCGGCACGTGGCCGAGCTCGCGGACGTGCTGCCACCGCGGGTCGCTGTCGGGGACGCAGAGGACCTTCTCGTCGGGCCCCTTGTCGTCGGTCATGTCGAGCATCCCGACGACGCGTGCCTCGATCAGGCATCCCGGGAAGGTCGGCTCCCCCAGGATGACCAGCGCGTCCAGGGCGTCGCCGTCGCGCGCCAGTGTCTGGGGGATGTAGCCGTAGTCGCCCGGGTACCGCACCGCGCTGAAGAGCATGCGGTCGAGGACGAACAGCCCGCGCTCCTTGTCGAACTCGTACTTGTTGCGCGATCCCATCGGGACCTCGACGAACACCTCGACCCGGTCGTCCGACACGCGTTGCTCCTCGACGTTCGACCTCGGAGCCTACTGAGGCGGCGGACTACGGTGGACGCCACCCCCCGTCCCCCACGCGAAGGCACCGCCGTGGCCATGCCCGAAGCCGGCCAGCCCGCGCCGACGTTCACCCTGCCGGACCAGGAGGGCGACGACGTCTCGCTCGAGGAGCTGCGCGGACGCCCCGTCGTCGTCTACTTCTACCCGAAGGACGACACGCCGGGATGCACGACCCAGGCGTGTGGCATCCGCGACCGGTGGAGCCGGTTCCAGGACGCCGGCGCGGTCGTGCTCGGCATCTCCCCCGACGCGGTCGAGTCGCACCAGCGGTTCGCGAACAAGCACGACCTGCCGCACCTCCTGCTCGCCGACCCCGAGCGGGAGGTCCTCACGGCCTACGGCGCGTGGGGCGAGAAGGTCCTCTACGGGCACACGACCGTGGGGGTGATCCGCTCGACCTTCCTCGTCGCACCGGACGGGACGCTCGCGAAGGTGTGGAAGCGGGTGCAGACGAAGAAGCACGCGGACCAGGTGCTCGCCGCCATCGATCGGCTCGAGGCCGCGTGACGCACCGTCATCCCTCGATGCGCAGGTCCCGGACCAGCAGGACGTGGTCGCCCTCGACGACCTCCACGCGGTAGCTCCCCGGTTGCTCGGCCCACGCCCCCGCGAGCGAGACGTTCAGCGTCTCGCCCGTGCCCAGGCGGACGTCCGTCGCGTACCGCGGCGTCCCGTCGCGTGACCACCGCACCGCGACCGGCCCGACGTCGGGCCCCTGCCGTGTGAAGGAGAACCACAGCGTGACCGGGTCGCCGACCGCGAACGAGGTGCGGTCCGGCCCGGGCTGTCCCGTC
>JAHWJY010000319.1 GCA_019348135.1 Actinomycetota bacterium | reverse complement strand
CGCGTGCCCGACCGGGAAACGGGTTCCCGACCGCCCACGGCCGACCGTAGCAGCGACCGGCCGGGTCGGCGGCCGGGAACCCGGAACGCGCTCACCCGGGTGCGCTGGCGGAGGTGTCGCCGGCACCTCTCGGACCGAGGACGTGCCGGCCCGCCCGGGCCACGGTGCCCAGGACGACCTCCGCGGCACCGGCACGACGCAGCGCCGCGGCGGCCGCCCACGCGGTCCCTCCGGTCGTCAGCACGTCGTCCACGAGGATCGCACGGCGTCGCGGGACACGGCGGGAGGGACGGAAGGCAGCGAGCGGCACGTCGCGGCGGCTGGCCATCGGCCGCTCGCCCTGGTCCACCCGTCCGGGCTGCACCGCGAGGGCGGCCACGATCGGCACGGCGAGCTCCCTCGCGACCGCCGTGGCGAGGAGCCATGTGTGGTCCACCCCGCGGGCACGCCGCCGTCGCGGATCGGTCGGCACCGGGACCACGAGTTCGCCCGACACGTCGGTGGCCGCGAGCGTCGCCGCCAGGGCGCTGCCGAGCGGCGGCCACAGCGACCACGCCCCGCCGGCTTTGGCGGCCACCACGGCGTCGGCGACCGGGCCGGAGTACGTGAACGCGGACACCGAGCGCGCGACCGGACCGTCCGCCGGCCAACAGCCGTGCGCGTCGCCGCGCCCCGTGTCCGGGAGGCCGCACCGCTCGCACGCACCACCCGGGTCGATCACCCGGACGCCCGGCGCGCAGGATCGGCACCACGGTGGCTCCGCCCGCGCGCGGCACGTCGGGCAGCGTGACGGGACCAGCAGCTCGACCAGCGCACCCAGGGGACCCATGCCGTCAGGCTGCCCGCCCGGGGGGTGACCGTCGACGACGACGCCGGCGGGCCGGTGGACGGTCCCGAGTCACCACGGACCGTAACCCGGAGGTTCCGGGCTCGTTGCCACGGTCGGACGGAGCGGACCGACGCCGAGCGGCTCCGGGAGGGAACACCATGGAGCGTCTCACGTGCAGGTGCGGCTGGAGCGTCTACCCGGGGCTCGACTGTGAGTTCTGCGGCATCGCGGCCGACGACGTCATCGCGGAGCACGAGATCATCGCCGAGGTGCTCGAGCTCCACCCCGCCTGACCGCCGGCGCCGCCGTCCGGACGCCGGGACGGATCAGCAGGCCTCGAGCACGCCGAGGACGATGCCGGCGAGGTGCTCGGCCGCCCGGGCGCCGACCTCGATGACCTCCCGGTGGCTCGTCGCGACGCCCTCCCCGTGCACGTTGGTGATCGAGGACATCCCCAGCACGCGCATGCCGTGCGTCCGTGCGGCGATGACCTCGAGCACCGTCGACATCCCGACCGCCTGGGCCCCGAGCGCCCGCAGCATGCGCACCTCGGCAGGGGTCTCGTACGCCGGGCCGACGAGCCCTGCGTAGACCCCCCGACGCAGCTCCACCCCCTGCTCCGCGGCGATGCGCAGGGCGAGGTCGCGGAGCTCGGCGTCGTAGGCGCCCGCCATGTCGAGGAACACCGGGGCGTCGTCGCGGAGCACCCCGAGGAGCGGGCTCGTCCCGGTGAGGTTCAAGTGGTCCTCGACCAGCATGAGGTCGCCGGGCGCCCAGCTCGGCTCGAGCCCGCCCGCGGCGTTGGTCACGAGGAACGTGTCGGCGCCGAGCAGGGAGGCGACGCTCACCGTGCGGGTCACGTCCGCGGCGTCGTGTCCCTCGTAGAGGTGGATCCGGCCCAGCTGCGCCAGCACCTGCTTGCCGGCGAGCGTGCCGTACCGCAGGACCCCGGTGTGTCCGGGGACGGTCGAGACGGCGACGTTGGGCAGCGCCGCCATCGGGATGTCGACCGGGCTCTCGATGCGGTCGGCCACCGACGCCAGCCCCGACCCGAGGGTCAGGAAGACGTCGACGTTGCCGCCGCCCAGACGTGGTTCCAGCGCGAGCGCGGTGCGGGCGGCGAGATCGGCCTCGAGACGCACGGGGCGGGCTCCTCGGGATCGGGCCGCCCGGCAGGCGGCGAGCGCGGCGACCGTAGACGCTCCCCCTGACCGTCGCACGACCTGCGGCAGTAGCATCGCGACGCGCCCGGAGGGAACCCGCATGTCCGACCCACGCGACCACATCGAGACCGACGAGCGCCCCTGGGGACGCTTCACCCGCTACGCCTACAACGAGCGCTGCACGGTGAAGATCATCGAGGTCGCGCCCGACGGGGTGCTGAGCCTGCAGCGGCACAC
>JAHWJY010000318.1 GCA_019348135.1 Actinomycetota bacterium | reverse complement strand
GCAGTCGTGGCAGCGCGGCCGCTGCGCGTCGCACGTCCGCCGGCCGTGGTGGATCAGCAGGTCGGCGACCTCGAGCCAGCGCTCCCGTGGGAACAGCCGCATGAGGTCACGCTCGATCTTCTTCACGTCCTCGTGACGGGTGAACCGGAGCCGGCGCGACAGGCGCTTCACGTGCGTGTCGACGACCACGCCGGCGTTGGTCCCGAAGCCGTTGGCGAGCACGACGTTCGCGGTCTTGCGGGCCACGCCGGGGAGCGCGATCAGCTCCTCCATCGTCCCCGGGACCTCGCCGCCGTGACGCTCGAGCAGGAGCCGGGCGGTCGCCTGGACGTTCTTCGCCTTCTGCCGGAACAGCCCCAGCGAGCCGATGAGCTCCTCGATGCGTTCGCGTGTCGCCTCGGCGAACGCCTCGGGACCGTCGAGCTCGCGGAAGAGCACGTCGGTGACCTCGTTGACCTTCACGTCGGTCGCCTGCGCCGACAGCATCGTCGCGACCAGCAGCTCCCACCGGTTCGAGAACCGCAGCGCGATGACGGCGTCGGGCAGCTCCTCGGCGAGGAGGTCGAGGATGACCGGGGCCCGCTTGGTCTTGCCGCTGTCGCGGTCGAGCCCCTCGGGGATCTCCGCGGCGGAGGTGGGATCGGTCGTCATGGGCGCGAGCCTAGGACCTCGCCGGCGACCCGTCGGCCGGGGCGGACGACCTCAGGGACGCCCCGCGATCGGGAAGCGCACGGTGAAGGTCGTCCCCTCCCCGAGCAGGCTCTCGACCCGGATCGTGCCGCCCTGCCGGTCGACGGCGTGCTTGACGATCGACAGCCCGAGCCCGGTCCCCCCGGTCTCGCGGGACCGCCCCTCGTCGACGCGGTAGAAGCGCTCGAAGACGCGCGGGAGGTCCTGCTGCGGGATCCCGATGCCCGTGTCCGCGACGACCAGCTCGTACGACCCGTCCCTCGCGCGCACCACCACCCGGACCTCGCCGCCGCGCTGGTTGTAGTGGATGGCGTTCCGGACCAGGTTCTCGATCACGAGCCGCAGGTCGCCGGCGATGCCGGCCACGTGCGCCTGGTCCGGCGCCTCGACGTGGACCGCGACCCCGCCCGCGGCCGCGTCGCCGGCGACGTCGGCGACGACCTCGCGCACGAGCGCGACGACGTCGACCGGGACCGTCTGGAGCTCGCCGGCGTCCTCGAGCCGCCGGAGGTCGAGCAGGTCCGAGACGATCCGCACGAGCCGGTCGGACTCGGCGTGGAGGCGCTCGACGACCGACCGGGCTCGCGCCGGGTCCGACTCCAGCACGACGTCGAGGGCGTCGGCGAGGGTCTGGATCGCCGCGGCCGGCGTCTTGAGCTCGTGCGACGCGTTGACCACGAAGGCGCGCCGGACCTCCTCCGTGTGCCGCTCCTGGGTGCGGTCGGTCAGCACGACGAGCACCTCCTCGCCGACGACGGACGCGACGGCGCGGAGCTCGCGGTCGCCGACGACGGCCTCGACGGTCACCCGTCGCTGCGAGGACAACGCCTCGCGGGCGGCGCCGGCGAGCGCGGAGCTCCCGAGGGCCTGCACGAACGTCGGCCGCCCACCGTCCTCGGCGAGACCGAGCAGTCGGCGGGCGTCCGCGTTGGCGGCCACCAGCCGCCCCTCGTCGGAGAACAGCAGTGCCGGTCCGACCAGCGAGTCGACGAGGTCACGCCGCCACGGAAGCTCGCGCCGGAGCTTGCTCCCGCGCCGGCCGTAGGCGGCGCCGACCGCGTTGAGCGCGACGCCCAGCTCCTGCCACGCGCGTCCACCCTCGAGCCGGACGGGCGCCGGCGGCCACTGCGTCAGCCAGCCGTTGACGTGCTCCGCGAGGGCGTGCAGCCGGGCACGGTGCCGCGACCACAGCACGACCGCCGCCACAGCGCCGACGGCGAGGCCCCACAGCACCGCGACGGGCAGCGAGCGCCCCCGCCCCAGCAGGGCGCCGAGGACGACGGCCGCCGGGACCAGCACGAGCGTCAGGCGCGTCACGAGTCGGCGAACCGGTAGCCGATGCCGCGCACGGTCAGGATGCGCCGCGGCCGGTGGGGGTCGTCCTCGATGCGCGTGCGGAGACGGCGGATGTGGACGTCGAGCGTCTTCGTGTCCCCGACGTAGTCCGAGCCCCACACCTCGTCGATCAGCTGGTCCCGCGTCAGCACCCGGCCGGCGTGCTCGACGAGGGTCGCGAGGAGGTCGAACTCCTTCGGCGGCA
>JAHWJY010000126.1 GCA_019348135.1 Actinomycetota bacterium | reverse complement strand
GGTGCAGCGACGCGTCCGGGCCGGCGACCGTGCCCCACGCCTTGATCGTGGCGAGGATCGGCAGCCCGAGCTCCTCGGCCTTGGACCTCGACGCCAGCACGAGCGCCGCACCGCCGTCGGAGATCTGCGAGGCGTTGCCGGCCGTGATCGTGCCCTCCTTCGTGAAGGCGGGGCGGAGGTTGCCGAGCGACTCGGCCGTGGTGCCGGGGCGGATGCCCTCGTCCTCCTCCACCAGCACGGGGTCGCCCTTGCGCTGCGGCACCTCGACGGGCACGACCTCGTCGGCGAAGGCGCCGTCCTTCCAGGCGGCCGCGGCCCGCTCGTGGGACCGCGCCGACCACTCGTCCTGCTGGGCGCGCGACATGTCGAGGCCCTTGGACTCCTGGTAGTTGTCGGTCGCGAGCCCCATCGCGCAGCCGTCGAAGGCGCACGTCAGCCCGTCGTGCATCATCACGTCGATCATCTCGGCGTTGCCCATGCGGTAGCCGAAGCGGGCCTTGTCGAGCACGTAGGGCGCGTTCGACATCGACTCCATGCCGCCGGCGACGACCACGTCGAACTCCCCGAGACGGATGAGGTCACGGGCGCGGGAGACCGCGGTCATCCCGGACAGGCACACCTTGTTGATGGTCTCGGCGGCGACGTCCATCGAGATGCCGGCCTCGACCGCGGCCTGGCGCGAGGTGATCTGGCCCTGGCCCGCCTGCAGCACGTGGCCCATGACCGTGTAGCCGACCGCGTTCGGGTCGATGCCGGCGCGCTCGATCGCGGCGGCGATGGCCCGCCCTCCGAGCTGCATGGCGGTGAGGGACGCGAGACCACCCCCGAACTTCCCGACGGGGGTGCGGGCGTACCCGACGACGACGGCTTCGTTCACGGTGATCCTCCTGGGCGCGGGCCACGGACGGCGTGGCACCCATCGTAGGAGGCCGTCGAGGCGCCGAGCGAACCGTCCACGTGCGGAGGGCCGTGGCTCAGGCGGCGGCGCCGGGGGCGGGGACGCCGTACGCCAGCATCGCCTCGAACGACGGCGCCCGCCCCGCCCGCAGCTCCGCGTGGACGCGTCGCATCGTGTCCGCGACGGGGCACGCCGGCGCGGCCGGGAGGGCGGGGGTCTGACGGTCGTCGATCATGCCGTGAGGGTGACCGAGGGGGACCCCGGACGCTCGTGCCGGCGGTGCGAACCGTGGGAACCCGCCCCGTCGGCTACGCCCCGCCCTCGTCCTGGACCGGTGGACGCAGGACGGGGTCGTCGTCCGCAGCCACCCAGTCCTCGGACCACGGTTCGACGAGGTAGCTCCTGGCCCCGAACGACCACAGGGTCCCGCCGTTGACCAGTGACGCGGCGAGCGCCGACGGAGCGGAGGCGACGGGGATGCGCACCTGGACGACGTCGCCCGCCGTGCGCACCTCCGCATCGACCGCGTCGCCGACGAGGTAGTCGAGCGTCGCGGAACCGCAGGCGCGGAAGGAGACGGCCGGGTGGACCGATCCGTCGGTCAGCCACACCGTCGTCGTGCACGCGTCGTCGTCCCCGGGCAGGACGGGCAGTTCGGTGTCGTAGGACGTGGGCACGTCCCAGAGGAAGGCGAAGGACCGGTCCGCCCCGAGGTCCACCTCGCCGTGCGTGCGCACCCCGAAGGTGACGGCGACGAGCTCGGCGCGGTCTCCGTAGCCCTCCCACTCGGCCGTGATCCACGTGGCGCAGAGATCGCGCCCGGGATCCGGCTCCGGCCCGTGGAGCGTCTCGACGGGGTCGGTCGGATCGAGCTCCGGGTGGTCCTCCGGACAGACGTCCTCGCCGGCCGGATCGTCCGGGGAGGTGCCGGTGGTCGACGTCCCGGCGACCCCGGCCGTCAGGAGACCGCCGAGGGCCACCGCGACCACCAGCTCCGACGCGTGTCGTCCCCTCATGCCCGGTTCCCCCTCATCCGCTCGGCGACACCTACGCCGCCGGCCTCCGGATCTCCTGCCCCGACAGGCGGTGCTCGCGCCACGGTGACCGCTGTCAGCGCGGATGCGCCCGCTTCGTCCGGCGATGCGACCATCGGCGGGGTTGGGTGAGCGCTCCCGAGGCGGCAGGATGTCCGGCAACTGCCGTCCACCGAGGAGCCCGCCGTGCCGGTCACCCGCATCGACCAGATCGCCATCGCCGTCGAGGACCTCGACGCCGCGCTCGAGCTCTACGAACGCGCCTTCGGCCTCACCCCCGAGTACCGCGAGGTCGTCGAGTCCGACGGCGTCGAGGAGGCCATGCTGAACGTCGGCGGCGTCTACATCCAGCTGCTCCAGGCGACGCGGGACGACTCCCCCATCGCGAAGTACCTCGCCCGGAACGGCCCGGGCCTGCACCACCTCGGGTTCGGCGTGGACTCGGTCGCCGACACGCTCGAACACCTCCGCGACGAGGGGGTCCGCCTGATCGACGAGGCGCCACGCCCGGGCGGAGGCGGCCACACCGTCGCGTTCGTGCACCCGAAGGGGACCAACGGCGTCCTGGTCGAGCTGGTCGAGGACGAGCACTGAGCAGGGGTTGTAGCCTGCGCCGACCCCGTCGGGAGCCCCCGTGACCGTCCAAGGCACCGAGCCGACCTCCAGCGAGCCCTCGCTCGCCCAGGCCGTCCGCGACCACGTGCGCCTCCTGGTCATCGCCACCGGGCACGTGGCCCCGCACGGCGCGGTCCACGTGACCGACCACGCGGTGATGTCCTCGGTGGGCTCGCCGTCGCTGTTCAACCGAGCGACCGCCCTGTCCCTGGCCCAGCCCGACGTGGCGCTGGGCGAGGTGGAGCGGTTCTTCGACGGCCTGCCGCACTCGCTGTGGCTCCACGACGACGACGTCACCGAGGAGTCCCGGGCCCTGCTGGCCGCACGCGGCTACGTCCCGCTCCCCACCCAGCACGGCATGGCGCTGTCCCCGCTCCCCCGGGCCGGCTCCGACGCCGGCGACTCGGCGCACGCCGACCTCCTCACCGATCCGTCCGCCGCCGCCGAGATCGCCGACGTCGCGGCGAGCGGGTACGGGACCGGCGTCGACGACCGGCTGTTCCTCGAGGACCTCGCGCGCGCCGTCCTGCGTCACGCCCGCCCGTGGGACCACGGCGCCATCTACGGGGTGCGTGAGGGCGGGACGCTCGTCTCCACGGGCGTGCTGCTCTGCACCAAGGACGTGGCGGGCATCACCGGTCTCGCGACCATCCCCCGGTCGCGTCACCAGCACCACGCGTCGTCGATCGCGACGCGCGCCCTCGCGGACGCCGCCGCGCTCGGCCTCGAGGTCGCCGTCACGCTCGCCACCCCCGACTCCGAACCCGCCATGCGACGCCTCGGGTTCCGCACCCTGGTCGACTACCACGTCTACCGGCAGGCCAGGGCGTGAGCTTCGTGGACCGGCTCCGGGCCTGGCTGAAGGGCGAGTCCAAGCGTCCCGCCCCGACGCCGTCGGCCGACAAGGCGTCGCGGACCTCCACCAAGGAGCTGGAGGCGTTCATCGCGTCGCGGACCGGCGTCGAGGGCTACCTCGAGCCGAAGACGGCCATCTACTCGACCACGCTGCTGGTGGTCGCCGCCGACGGCGAGTACCTGAGACGACCGGTCAAGGACCGCAAGCAGGCCGAGGCCGTCTGCAACGAGGCCGACATCCCGCTCTACGACGCCGCCCGCGTCGGCTACCCGCGCCGCATGCGCGACTACGACCGCGGGATCCGGCGGGACACGGTCTCGCTCGACGAGCTCCCACCCTGGCCCGGCCCGGAGGCACCGCCGGCGGGCCCGGCCGACGGACCCGAGGCACCGTGAGCGTTCCCGCCACCATGCGCGCCGCCCGACTGCACCGCGTCCGCAGCGCGACCGAGCCCGAGCTCGTCACGGTCGACGAGGTCCCCGTCCCGGCCCCGGGCCCGGGCGAGGTGCTGGTCGCGATCAAGGCCTGCGGGGTGTGCGCGTCCGATCTCCACGTCGTCCAGGGCGTGACCCCGCACGGGCCGGTCCTGCCACAGGTGCTCGGGCACGAGCCGGCCGGTGTCGTCGCCGCGGTCGGCGACGGCGTCGACGGCTGGATGGCCGGCGACCGGGTCGCGTTCCAGATGGCGCGCCCGTGTGGGCGCTGCGCCTACTGCGACGTCGGCCGTGAGGCGCTCTGCCGCGACCTCAGCGTCCCGGGGGTCGACGCCGACGGTGCGCAGGCCGAGTACGCGATCGCCGACCCTCGGTTCCTGACCCCGCTGCCCTCGACGATCCCGTTCGAGCAGGCGGCGATCCTCACGGACGCGGTCGCGACGCCGTACCACGCGCTGAAGCGCGGCGGTGTCGGGGAGGGCGTGGTCGTCGCGATCTTCGGTCTGGGCGGGCTCGGGATGCACGCGGTGCAGCTCGCCAAGCTCGCCGGCGCGGACGTGGTGGGTGTGGATCTCGACCCGGTCAACCTCGAACGCGCGCTCGACTGGGGTGCCGACGAGGTCGTGGACGCCTCGGACGGCAAGCCGGCGCGGCGCATCAAGGAGCTGACCGGCGGCGGGGTCGACCGCTCGTTCGAGTTCGTCGGGAGCAACGCGACGGTCGACCAGGCGCTGAAGTGCCTCAAGCCCGGGGGGCGGGCGACCATCGTCGGCCTGACCCCGCAACCGATGCAGCTCATGCCGGAGGCCCTGTTCGTCGCCTCGGAGCTCGAGCTCGTGGGGTCCTTCGGCTCCACCGCTGCCGACCTGAACGAGCTCATCGACCTCGTCGACGCCGGCCGGCTCGACCTCTCCCGGTCGGTCACGCACCGCACCGACATCGAGGGCTTCCCCGACGCGCTGCGTCAGCTCGAGTCGCGGGACGAGCACCCCATCCGGATCGTCGTCACCTACGAGTGACCCTACGAGGACTTAGCACCCCGTTCCTTCGCGCGAAGCGCAGGAACCGGGTGCCAAGTTCGGCTCGGGGTGTGGAGGGTGGGGGGTCAGGCGGGGGTGACCTCGAGGAGGGCGAGGGCGCCGTCGCCCTGCCGTTCGAGGTGGACGTCGAAGACGGTGCCGTCGGCGGCCATGACCTGCAGGACGCTGCGCGAGCCCTCGCCGGCGGTCCAGTGCAGCGCCTGCGCCTGGGAGCTGCCGATCTCGAGGTCGAAGGCCGCGTTGTCGTCGGCCGGGTCGCCGGTCCCCGGACCGTCGGACCAGCCGACCGTCCGGAGCGTGGCGGCGTCGCGGTCCTCGGCCGGGACGACCCAGCCGACCGACCGCCCGTCGGGTGACCACACCGGGACCGGGACGAGCTCCTGGCGGGACATCGAATCGGAGGGGAGGTTGTACTCCTGCGGGAACACCTCGAGCTCGCCGACCTCGCCGTCGGTCACGTCGAGCCAGCGCAGGTCGTACATCCCCTCGGCGCTGGTGACGACGACCACGACCATGTCGTCGCGGGTCGACCCGGGACGCAGCGCCGCGGCACGGAAGACCGACTCGCCCTCGTCCGGCAGGGTGTAGAGGACCTCGACACCCGAGGGACCCACGAGCGCGAGCTCCTGGCCCTCCGGCTCGACCGTGAAGTCCGCCGGCTCGGCCGGGGCGGCGTTCTCGGTGGGCTCGGCGGCGGGGGTCGTCGGGGAGGGCGCCGGCGACGGCGACGGTGCTGCGGGGCCGGGGGTGGGCCCGTCGGGCGAGGCGGTCGGCGTGACGGCGGGCTCGCCAGCGACGTCGGGGGTCCCGCTGCCACCACAGGCGGCGAACGAGAGCGCCAGGACGCCGACGATCGCCGTGCGGGCGGGCCAGGAGGTGGAGCTGCGACGCATCCGGAGATCCTCGGGAGGGGGACGCGTCCGTCGCGTCCCGTCACCCTGCCTGACGCACCGCCACCCGTCGGGGTTGTCGCACCGGTCCGGATCGCGCGATGCGTGCTCACCCCGTGGACGCGGCCTCGGCCCGGTCCGCCACCGCCTCGTTGAGGGACCGGGTGACGCGGTGCACCTCGGCGAGCTCCGCGCCGGAGGCGTCGGGGAAGCGGTACGACAGGTCGCGCACGAGCCACGCACCGTCGTCCTCGAGCTGGACGAGGGACACGACCCCCTCGACGGCGCCGACCGACGTCCGCCCGACGTAGCCCACGAGGGACGCGAGCGGCGCGGAGGCGCCGGAGCGCTCGGATCCCACGATCTCGATGCGTGCTCCGTCGCCCGCGACCTCCCGCAGCGCGGCGGCGAGCGTGGCGAGGTCGCTCGGTCGCACGAGGAGCTGGTAGTCCGGGGCCGCCAGCTCGTAGGCGGCCTCGGCGTCGCCGGCGAGCATCGCCGAGACGAACGTCGCGGCGACGGCCTCCTCGGGGCGTGCTCCCGAACGCAGCGTCATCACGACCACCACGAGCAGGACCGTGAGCGCGGCCGCCCCCGCCACGAGCGCCAGGGTCCCCGCGGAGCGGGAGCCGCGGCGGGGCGGGGGCAGCGGCAGGGCTAGCTCCCGCTCTCGCGGATGCTGATCGTCTCGATCACGACGTCCTCGGTCGGGCGGTCGCGACCGTCCGTGCGGGTCGTGGCGATGTCGTCGACCACGTCGAGCCCGTCGATGGCCT
>JAHWJY010000317.1 GCA_019348135.1 Actinomycetota bacterium | reverse complement strand
ACTCGTCGAGGAGGGTGCGGAGCGCCTCCGGCGACATGAGCGCGTCCCCGCGGGCGGCGACGTGGACCGCCCGGATGAGGTCGTCAGCGTCGCCGTCCTTCAGGAGGAACCCCGCAGCTCCGGCCCGGACCGCGGTGAAGACGTACTCGTCCAGCCCGAAGGTCGTGAGGATGATGACCTGGACCTCAGGGTGGGCGTCGCGGATGCGTTGCGTGGCCTGAAGCCCGTCGAGCCCTGGCATCCGGATGTCCATGAGGATCACGTCGGGGCGCGTCGTCGCGACCAGGTCGATGGCCTGCCTGCCGTCGTCGGCCTCGCCGAGCACCCGGATGCTCGGGTCGACCTCGAGGAGCGCCCGCAGCCCGGCGCGGACGACGCGCTGGTCGTCGGCGATGACGACGCGGACAGTCGACCCTTCCGGGCCGGCGGCGACGGTCTCGTCGGTCATGTGAACGCTCGGCCCGGCTGCCGCAGGGGCAGTCGTGCGTCCACCAGCCACGACCCGTCCGTCGTGGGACCGGCGCTGACCTTCCCGCCGAACAGAGACGCGCGCTCACGCATGCCCACGAGACCGTGACCCGTGCCACCGGACGTCGGCCGGGGACCGAGCGGGCTGCGGACCATGAGCCGGACCGTGTCGCGCTCCCAGCGGATGGCCACGTCGGCCCGACCGCCGTCCGGCCCGTGCTGGCGGGCGTTGGCGAGCGCCTCCTGGACGATCCGGTACGCGGAGAGCGACAGCCCGTCCGGCAGCTCGACCCGGGCACCGCGCTCGTCGAAGGCGACTCGTTGGCCGACGGCCTCGCACCGCCGGAGCAGCTCCGCCAGGTCGTCGATCGACGGCTGTGGTGCGAGCGCTGCCGAGCCCGGCGTCGGACGCAGCACCCCCACGACGTGTCGGAGCTCGTCGAGGGCCGCCCGTGCCGCATCCTCGATCTCGCGCGCGGCATCCGCGCCCACGCGCTCGCCGGCCTCGATCCGTCTCCGCATCACCTGCGCCTGCAGGGAGACGGCGCTCATAGCGTGCGCGGCGACGTCGTGGAGCTCGCGGGCGATCCGCACACGCTCCTCGTGGGTCGCCCGCCGGAGCTCCTGCTCGCGCGTGGCGACGAGCTCGGCGGTGGTGTCGTGGGCTTCACGCTCACGTCGGCCTGCGAGCTGCACGACCAGTCCGAGAACCCACGGCGCCGCGGTGAACAGGACCGGGAAGACCACGTCCCCGGGGAGCCGAACGTCCTCGGCGGCGAGGGTGATCGAGAGGAGGAAGAGGACGCCCGCCGCCGCCCACGGCTGGAGACGGCGATCCGCGTACCGACCGACGCCATAGCTCGCCCACAGCACGACGACGAGGAACGGGTCGTCGGGACCCTCGAACCCGAGCCGACCCGCCAGAGCGAGGCCGCCGAGCGCCGCGATCAGGGTGATGAGAGGACGGCGACGCTGGATCCAGAGCGTCATGACGGCGGCGACACCGACCGCGCCCGTCAGCACCGGGCGGGGCGCGTCCCGCACGACCGTGATCGTCCACCCCACGAGCACGACGATCGCGACGGCACGGGCCACCGGCGGGAGCCGGACAGCGGCGTGGAGGGCACGCTGCCGCCGCGGCCCGACGGCCCGGCCGTGCGGCTGGTCGTGTGCTCCAGGTGTCGTCACGCCGGCGATCATCCCACGTCGTCCTGCAAAGGTCCTCCTACCCGGGGAGGAGTCGGCCGGGACCGGTGCTCATCCTCCGGGTGGACACGAAGACGACGAGGTCCCGCCCACCCGGCGATGCGTCGACGCGGGCGCAGCCAGAGGATTGCCGTCGTCCCATCACCTCGAGGAGGAACCCGTGAACACCGACCGCTCGACCATCGACCCCGCCCCCGACGCGACCGACCCGAGCCGCCTGCGGATACCGGCCGCGGTTGCCGGTGTCTGCGCCATCGGCCTCGCGATCTACCACGTCGCCACCCCCGGACTCACCGGGGGCGCCGTGTACGTCTCCTTCGCGGACTACTTCCGCGAGGTCGGGTTCCTCCTCTTCCTCGTCGCCACCATCGCCGCGGTCGTGGGCATGCCGGCCGCCGGCATCACCAACCGACTCGGCACGCGCCTCGTCGCCGGCGGGTACTTCCTCATCGCCGCCGGCGTCGCGATCGGTCTCGCCGTCCGGCAGGAGCTCGACTGGTTCTTCGTCCTCGCCGGGCCCGGCCTGCTCCTCTCGACGGTCGGCTTCATCGTGCTGGCCGTCGGGATCTGGC
>JAHWJY010000125.1 GCA_019348135.1 Actinomycetota bacterium | reverse complement strand
ACCCGGAGCTCGGACAGGTGCTCGAGCAGCGTCATCTCCCCAGGAGCGGGAGATGCCGTGGAGGTCACGACTCGGTGTCGGGCTTCGTCTCGGCCTTGGCGACGTCCGCGTCAGCTTCGTCGCTGGCCTTCTTGAACTCCTTGATGCTCTTGCCCATCGAGCCGGCGAGCTCGGGGAGCTTCTTCGCACCGAAGAGCAGCAGGAGGATCACCAGGACGATGATCAGTTCTTGGACGCCCAGGCCCATGGCTTCCTCATCTCGTGATGTGGTGGCCGTTGCGACCGCCGCGGGGACCAGCCTACCTCCGCGAGGGCCTCACGGCCGGTCGGGTCCGTCCGGCCGCGGGCCCGACATGGCGTCCGAGACGCGCTCGAGCTCCACACGGGTGACCTCGGCGTCGGCGGCGAGGGCGCTGAGCGACGGCTCGAGGTCGCTCTTCATCTGCGTGATCGTCGCCGAGAGCCGCTTGAGGTGCCCCACGAGGACGGCGATCGTCAGCGCCAGCACGACGAGCGTGAGCAGCGCGACCGAGATCACGACGATCAACGCGGGGGTCGCCACGACAGTCACTTCCGGCAGGACGGGTCCCGGGAGCCTACCGGCGCGCCGGCGAGGGGCGGGAGCCCGTCAGGCGACGGAGCGCGTCAGCTCGGAGAACCAGTCCTCGCCCTGGAGCGCGAGGTGGAGGTCGAGGAGGTCGTCGTAGTCGATGGCGGGTCCGCTGCCCGGCTCCTCGGGGTGGTTCCGGCGCAGCTCCTCGGCACGGTCGACGGTCGCGACCGACACGACCTGCCGCTCGATAGAGATCTCGACGCCCCCGGTGGCGAGCAGGCGCGCGATGCGTTCGTCGGCCGGCTTGGTCACGAGCGTGGTGCAGGTGGGACAGGCGAACCGGTAGCTCGAGCCGTTGCCGACCTCGCCGTCGTCACCCCGGACGATACGGAGCTCGATGTCCGTGGGCTGCAGGTCGACCTCGCCGCAGTCCGGGCACGTCGCGCGGATCCTCGTCATCGTGCTACCTCCTGGTGGCCCGGGACCCCGGACCCCACTCCTCCTCTCGGCCGGCGGTCAGCGCCGCTTTACGGCTTCGGGCCGTGGTCAGGCAGATTCCATCCCACCGGACTAGTCCCCCTCACGCCTGGTTCCGTTCAGTCACGGAGGGTTGACGCCGATACGTGAGGTGGGTCGCGGACGCGTCCCGGACCGGCACGGACGAGGACTCATCGCGGTGGTGTTCCAGCGACGCACGCACGGCGACCCGAGCGACCCTGCCGTGGACCGCCTCTCCCGGGACGACCTCGCGGCGTTCATCGCGGCCGCCCGCTCCGTGAACCAGGCCGGGGACCTCGCCGGCACCCTCGACGCGATCCTCGACGAGGCGCTGCGGCTGCTCGAGGCCGACGAGGGCTCGATCATGCTCCTCTCGCGCGACCGGCAGAGCCTCCGGATCCGCGCTTCCCGCGGCCTGTCACCCGAGGTCGTCCGCGACACGCGCATCCCCGTCGGCGAGGGCATCTCCGGCTACGTCGCGGCGTCCGGCCAGGCCCTCGTCATCGACCGACGGACCCCCGTCGAGCGCTACCCGGACCGGGGCAGCCGGCAGGAGGACCTCCGGTCCGCCGTCTCGGTCCCCCTGCGCACGCGCGGCAACGTCGAGGGTGTGCTGAACCTCAACCTCCTCGAGGGCGGTGGCCGCGCCGACGACTTCGACGACCTCGACCTCGACCTCGCCGTGCTGTTCGCCGAGTACGCCGCCGCCGCGGTCCACAACGCCCAGCTCTACCAGCAGGCCCGGCGACGGGGCGACGAGATGGCACGCCTGTTCGAGGCGAGCCACGTCCTGTCGGGGGCGATCGACGTGCCGGACGTCTCCGAGCGCATCCTCGACGCCGCCGCCGACCTCGTCGGCGCGCGGGGCGGCTTCGTGTGCGTCCTGCCGGAGGAGCGGGTCGCCGGACCGGAGGTGTCCGCCTACCGCGACGTCCCACGTGGGCGGGTCCTGGCCGTCCTGCGTCGGGACGGCTTCGCGGACCTGCTGCGCGGCTCGTCGCTGCGGACCGTCGGCGACGTGGCGGCCGACCCCGTCCTCGGTCCGCTGGTCGGCCAGGGCGAGTCCGTCGGCGCCGTCGTCGCCCCGCTCGTGTCGGGGGACACCGTCCGCGGGCTCCTCGTCGCCATCACCGACCCCGGCGGTCCGCCGGACTCGGCGGTCCGGTCGCTCACGACCTACACCAACCACGCCGCGCTCGCGCTCGGCAAGTCGCTGCTGTTCCGGTCCGTGCGCACCAAGGAGGACGAGCTGACGTCGCTGGCGTCGTCCGTCCCGGACCCGATCGTGATCGCCGACGAGACCGGCCGGTTCCTCGCGATCAACCCCGCGGCCGGCGAGCAGTTCGGGCTGTCCCCGAAGTTCGACATCGGCGCGCCCATCGCCGGCAAGCTCCGCTCGGCCGAGCTCGAGGCGTTGCTGCTCTCCCCCGAAGGGGGCCGCGCCGACGTCACGCTCTTCTCGCCGCACCCCCGCACCTTCCGCGCCAGGGCGACGCCGGTGCGTCCCGGTCACGGACTCATCGGCGCCCGCATCCTGACCCTCGAGGACGTGACGGCCGAGAAGGAGATGGAGCAGCTCAAGGCGGACTTCGTCGCGGTCATCGGCCACGAGCTCCGCACGCCGCTGACCATGATCAAGGGCTACGCCGGCACGCTCGCCAAGCGCGGGGAGACGATGCCGGCGGAGTCGCGCAGCAAGGCGCTGCTGGCCGTCCACGACCAGGCCCGCCGGCTCGAGCGTCTCGTCGAGGACCTGCTCCTCGTCTCCCGCGTCGAGCGCAGCCGCCCGCCGCTGCACCTCGAGCCGCTCGACCTCGTGGAGGTGATCGAGCGGACGATCGAGCACGCGGTACGGCAGCACGACGGCCGGGACATCCGCCTGCAGGCGCCGCCGCGGGAGCTCCGGTTCCCGATCGACGCCGTCAAGGTGGAGCAGGTCATGCACCACCTCATCGAGAACGCGGTCAAGTTCTCCGAGGCGCCGGAGCCCGTGATCGTGGAGCTCGAGGCCTCCCCCGAGCACGTCGAGGTCCGCATCACCGACCGCGGCTCGGGCATCTTCAGCGGCGACGTCCCGCACCTGTTCGAGCGCTTCCACCAGGTCGACGGGTCCGCGACGCGCGCGCACGGCGGCACGGGCATCGGGCTCTACATCTGTCGGACGCTCGTCGAGGCGCACGGCGGCGCGATCGGGGTCCGGTCGGCGCTCGGCCGCGGCAGCACCTTCTGGTTCTCGCTCCCCACCACGCCGCCAGAGGTCCCCTCGAAGGGCGCCGGCGCGCTCGCGGAGGACGTCGCCCCCGACGCTCAGGCGTAGCGGGCCAGCGCGGTCCGGGCCTCGGCGCGCACGTCCTCCCCCAGCCCCCCGGGAGCGACGACCTCGACCTCACCCGCGCCCATCAGGACGAGCCGCTCGACCCACCGCAGCGCGTCGGTGGAGAAGCGCACGCGGCGGCGTCCCCCGGCGAGGTCCTCGACCTCGTCCGCGTCGATGACGTCGGCCAGCCACCGGGCTCCCGGCCCCAGCACGAGCTCGACCGCCGTGTCGTCGGGCGACGGGGCGTAGCGCGGTGGCGGGAGCGGTCCCGCCGGCGCCGTGTGCGTCACGGGCTCCGTGAGGACCGTCAGCTCGGCGATGCGGTCGAGCCGGAACGTGCGTCGGTCCTCGGCCCCGTGGTCGTAGCCCTGCACGTACCAGTTCCCCTCCGCGACGTGCAGCGCCCAGGGGTCGAGGAGCCGGTCCTGGGGGCTGTCGTCCGAGCGTCCCTGGTACGACAGCCGCAGCCGACGCCCCGCCGCGATGGCCTCCCGGATCGGCGCGACCCACCGGCCCCCCTCCGCCTCCAGCTGGACGCGGACGCCGTCCGGGACGCCGGCCGCCGACCGGACCTTGTCGACCGCGGACCGCAGCGCGGGGAGCTCCTCCCCCATGGCCTCGGCCACGGCGTCGACGGTCAGGACCAGGCGCAGGGCCTCGCGGGGCGTGAGCCGCAACGGGCGCCGGAGCTCATCGGCCATCCGTACGACCACGCGGTCCTCGACGATGTCGACCTCGAACAGGTCGCCGCCGCCGAGCCCCGGGAGACCGCAGAAGTCGAGGCTCTCGAGGTCGGCCCGGATCGTGCGCTCGTCCGTGCCGAACGTGGTGACGATCTCCTCGATGCTCGCGCCCGGCCGCTCGAGCAGCCACGGCACGAGCGTGAGCATCCGGGCGACGTCGTCGGTGGCGCTCATCCGGCCACGGCCTCGAGCGCGGCGACCACCCGGGCACGCAGCTCGTCGGGCGCGACCACGACGGCGTCGGCCCCGAGCGCCAACACCCACGAGACCGTGCGCCAGGGGTTGCCCTCGCGCAGGCGGTAGACCGGCCAGGCCCCGGCCGGCTCCACGCCGGCGGGGAGGTGCTCCACACCCGTCGGCACCCCACCCCGGAGCTCCGCTTCCCACCGGGCGGCCGGTGCGATGGCGACGTCGACGTCGACGTCGTCCTCCGTCGGTCCCGAGACGTGCGCGTCGGGATCGAGGTCGTCCGGCGGGACGAAGGCCTCCGGCTCCCCGACCGGGGTGATCCGGCTCGTCGTCCGGTCGAGGCGGAACGCGCGCACGGCATCACGGTCGTGGTCGCGCCCCACCAGGTACCACGACCCCCGCCGGCTCAGCACGGCGTACGGGTCGACGGTGCGCTCCGAGTCACTGCCGTCGGCGCGGCGGTAGCGGAAGCGCACGGCCTGCCGCGTCACGAGCGGCTGGGCGACGTCGTCGAGCGGGGCGTCCGTCAGCGCCACCTGCGCCGGGACGTGCCCCGCGAGGTCGGCCGGGTCGGGCGCACGCGCGACGAGCTTCGCGAGGCCCAGCCGGGCCCCCTCGTCACCGGTGGTCCGCAGCGCCAGGGCCAGGGCGGCGACCTCCTCGGCGGTGAGGTCGACGTCCGGCAGCTCGTAGTTCGCGCGGTCGACGACGTAGCCGGTCTCGACGTCGAAGGCGTCGAGCGAGCGGGTCTCGACGGGGACGCCCAGACGCCGCAGGTCGTCCTTGTCCCGCTCGAACATCCGCCGCGCGGATTCGTGGTCGTCCTGCTGGTAGTAGCGCGTCCGACGGCGGATGTCGTCGAAGGTCATCGGGCGGCGGGCCTCGAGGAGCGCCACCGTCAGGTTGACCAGGCGCTCGACCTTCGCGGACACGACCACTCCCCATCACGGTGCCGGGGAGCCTAGCGGTGGGCCACCGGCGGCCCGCCGGCGGTCACATGGACGCGATGAGCTTGTCGACCCGCTCGTCCTCGGACCGGAACGGGTCCTTGCACAGCACGGTGCGCTGGGCCTGGTCGTTGAGCTTCAGGTGGACCCAGTCCACGGTGTAGTCACGACGGCGGGCCTTGGCCTGGCGGATGAAGCGGCCGCGCAGCGCCGCGCGCGTGCCCGGGGGCGGCTCCTCCATCGCGAGCGCGATCTCCTCGTCGTCGAGGATGCGCTGCATCCGACCCTGGCGCTCGAGGAGGTAGTACAGCCCGCGCCGGCGCGTGACGTCGTGGTAGGCGAGGTCGAGCATCGCCACCCGGGGGTGCGCCAGCGGCAGGTCGTGCTTGGCGCGGTAGGTCTCGATCAGCTGGTACTTCGCCACCCAGTCGAGCTGGCGGCCGAGCCCGAAGGGGTCCGCGGCGAGCTGCTCGAGGACGTTGCGCCACTCGGTCACCACGTGCTTGGCCTGCTCGTCGGTGTCCTGGGACCCCTCGACGAAGCGCTCCACGCGCTCGAGGTACGCCCCCTGGATCTCGAGCGCCGACATCTCGCGACCGTTGGCGAGCCGGACGCGGCGCGTCCCCGTGATGTCGTGGGAGATCTCGCGGATCGCGCGGATGGGGTTGTCGAGGGACAGGTCGCGCATGACGGCCTGCTCCTCGAGCATGCGCAGCACGAGGTCGGCGGTGGCCACCTTCAGCCACGACGTGTACTCGCTCATGTTGGAGTCGCCGACGATGACGTGCAGCCGCCGGTAGCGCTCCGCGTCGGCGTGCGGCTCGTCCCGGGTGTTGATGATCGGCCGGGACCGCGTGGTCGCGGACGACACGCCCTCCCAGATGTGCTCCGCGCGCTGCGCCAGGCTGAAGATCGCCCCGCGCGGGGTCTGCAGCACCTTGCCCGCGCCGGCGAAGACCTGCCGCGTCACCAGGAACGGGATGAGCGCGTCCGCCAGCCGCTGGAACTCCCCCACGCGTGCGACGAGGTAGTTCTCGTGGCAGCCGTACGAGTTGCCGGCGGAGTCGGTGTTGTTCTTGAACAGGCTGATCCGACCGGCGATCCCCTCCTCGTGGAGACGCTGCTCCGCCGCGGCGACGAGCTCCTCGAGGATGCGCTCCCCGGCCTTGTCGTGCGCCACCACCTGGGCCGGCGAGTCGCACTCCGGCGTGGCGTACTCGGGGTGGCTGCCGACGTCGAGGTAGAGACGGGCGCCGTTCTCCAGGAAGACGTTCGACGAGCGACCCCAGGAGACGACCCGGCGGAACAGGTACCGCGCGACCTCGTCGGGCGAGAGCCGGCGCTGCCCCTTGAACGTGCAGGTGACGCCGTACTCGTTCTCGATCCCGAAGATCCTGCGCC
>JAHWJY010000316.1 GCA_019348135.1 Actinomycetota bacterium | reverse complement strand
TCGACGGGCAACGCCGCCCGCGCCGGCTTCCAGAGCTCGCCCGGCCTGTCGCCGTCCAACCTCCACCTCGTGCCGGGCGCGCGCTCGGCCGCCGAGGTCATCGGCCTCGTCGACGACGGCGTGTACGTCCAGGACGTGATGGGCCTGCACTCCGGGGCCAACCCGATCAGCGGGGAGTTCTCGGTGAGCTTCACCGGTCTCGCCATCCGCGACGGCCGGCTGGCCGAGCCGATCCGGGAGGCTGCGGTCTCCTCGACGATCGTCGACATCCTGCGGGGGGTGCGCGCCGTCGGCGACGACCTGCGCTTCTACCCCTTCGGCGGCTCGCTGGGCGGCACCACGACGCTCGTCGCCGAGATGTCGGTCAGCGGCGCCTGATCCACGAGCGGTTCAGATCTGGCTCGGGGGGCCGATCCACAGGGTCCCCACGAACGTGAGGACGGCGAAGAAGGCGACGTAGCGGGCGAAGCCGGTGAGGTCGTCGCTCACGACGTAGCGGAGCAGGAAGCGGATGGCCCAGTAGCCGCTGACGGCGGCGACGGTGACGCCGACGGCGATCTCGGGGCCGGTGAACAGCCGGTCCTCGGGCTGCCCCGTGAAGAGCTCGCCCGCCTGTGCCAGCGTGGCGCCCAGGATGATCGGGACCGACAGCAGGAACGAGTACCGCGCCGAGCCCTCGCGCGACAGCCCTCGTGCCATGCCCATGGCGATCGTCGCGCCGGAGCGGGAGATCCCGGGGAAGATCGCGAGGGCCTGCGCGAACCCGATGGCGATGGTGTCGAGCCAGCCCACGGTGCCCTCGTCGCGCCCGGGGTCGATCGTGCGCTGCTCGGGGGCGAGGTCGCGCGTCCGGACTCCCACGAGGTCGGCGGTGCGGCGACGCCGGATGCCCTCGGCACCCCACAGGATCACGGCGGTCCCGAGCAGGAACCCCGCCACGGCGCGTGGGTCGCCGAAGAACCGCTCGAACGTCGACTCGAAGAGGAACCCGATCACCGCCGCGGGCAGGGACCCGACGGCGAGGAGACCGACCGTGCGGCGGGCCCGGGCGGCCTCGCCGTCGACCTCGGTCCCGACGCCCATCGACCGTGTCGCGAGGTACCAGAGGTCGCCCCAGAAGTACGCGACCACGGCGAGCAGCGTGCCGAAGTGGAGCGCGACGTCGAAGGCGAGCGGCGGCTTCGGCCACGACAGCAGGTACGGCACGACCGTGAGGTGTCCGGAGCTCGACACCGGCAGGAACTCCGTCAGGCCCTGGACGAGGCCGAGCACGATCGCCTGCAGCACGCGGGTTCCTGGGCCTCGAGGGCGGAGCGGACGCGCGGGAGGCTACCCGGCGTCACGGTCCGAGCAGCACCACCCGGAGGCCGTCGCGCAGGGCGGCGGCGGCGATGGCCGGCGCGTCGTCGCGTGCGACGTCGAGCCAGACGACGCCGTCGACGATGCTGCGGACACGGGCGTCGCGGGCGAGGACCCGCCCGTGTCCCTCGAGGTCGCCGGCGACGACGTCGAGGCGTTGCCCCACCCGCAGCGGCGGCAGCGCGGCGGCGTCGACGGGGAAGGCCGCGCGACCGTCCGCCAGCCCGGCCGTCGCGGGGTCGACGCCGGCGAGGTGGCGTCCGGTCAGGACCGTGCCCGCGAGCAGCAGGCCGGCGGCGCGTGGCTCGGGCAGGCCGACAAGGTCGCGCACGGCGTCCTCCGGGACGAGCCCCGCCGGCCGGCGCTCGGTCCGGACGTGGTCGGCCGACAGGCCCTCGCCCGGCGGCACGTCCACCGTGGTGACGAGCACGGGCACGGGCGGGCCCCACGGTGACCGCGCGGCGCCCGCGCCGGCGAGGAGCAGCAGCGCGACCACGCCGGCGACGAGCACGCCCGCCCGCACCCGGGGTGGCATCCCGTACCAGCGGTCGACGGCGCGGTCGAGCGCGCCAGGCAGGACCGGGGAGGGGCCGTGCCAGGGGCTTCGGGACAGGAGCAGCCGCGCCCGCGGTCCGGAGCGGCGCTCGGAGCGGTCGGGGCGGGGGTCGGAGCGGGACACGCCGGGAGCGGACCACCTCCGCGCCGGTCGTCCAGCGCCGCGAGCCGCGGCCTGTGGACGGTCAGTCGTCGGCGCAGCCGCAGTCGCGGGCCTCGGGGATCCGCGCCACGACCCGGGCGAGCAGTGCCTTGACGTGCTCGATGTTGGCCGCGAACACCTCCAGCACCTGCTGGTGCGAGACCGGTGCGACGTCCGGGTGTCCCTCGAGGCCGGCGTCGTGGTCGGTCAC
>JAHWJY010000315.1 GCA_019348135.1 Actinomycetota bacterium | reverse complement strand
CTCGTGGCGATCTTCCTCGTCTTCCGGCTGGTCGACTCGGCCACGAGCTTCGGGCTGTTCTGACCCTCAGGTGACGGGGGTGCCCACCGTGAGCCGACCGACCACGTCGCGCAGGTGGTCGAGGTCGAACGGCTTGGTGAGGTAGTAGTCCGCGCCGGCGGACCATCCGGCCCACAGGTCCGCGTCCGACGCGAGCGCGGTGGACACGATGACGCGGGTCCCGTCCCAGGCCGGCAGTGCCCGGAGGGCACGCAGGACGTCCAGTCCGTCGACCTCGGGCATCATGACGTCGAGCACGACGACGTCGACCGGCGGCCCCTCGAGGCGGGCGAGGGCGGCGGTCCCCTCCGCGACGACCTCGGTCTCGTAGCCCTCCAGCGAGAACGTCATGTCGAGCATGGTGGCGACCGCGGGGTCGTCCTCCACGATGAGGATGCTGATCATGTCGGTGTCTCCGTCGCCGTGCCGGTCATCCGCCCGGCGCTCGTCGTGGGTGTGTCCCGCCCCGGCGGACTCCCACTCCCCTTCCCCTCGGCCGGAGGAGCGCGGACCTAAGGACCACCGGTCCCGGCGAGTCGGACGCGCGCCGCCGCGATGTCCCGGGAGATCTGGGCGACCAGGTCGTCGGGCCCGTCGAAGCGGCGCTCGTCGCGCAGGCGGTCGACGAAGGACAGCGCGAGCCGGGTGCCGTAGAGGTCGAGCTCGACGTCCAGCAGGTGCGCCTCGACGGTGACGGTCTCGCCGCCGAAGGTCGGGCGCGTGCCGATGTTCACGACGGCCGGGTGCTGGTCGGGCATGCCGACGACGGACGCGGTCGCGGCGTAGACCCCACCGGCCGGCACCTGGAGCCGTTCGTCGACCTCGACGTTGGCCGTGGGGATCCCGATCGTGCGGCCGCGTCCCTCGCCGCGCACGACCGCGCCCTCCACGACGAAGGGCCGGCCGAGCGCCTCGGCGGCCCACGCGACGTCGCCGGCCTCGAGGTGGGACCGGATCTCGGTGGACGAGATCGGGGTGTCCCCGAGGTGGAGCAGGCCCATCGCCTCGGTGTCGTACCCGAGCGCCGCACCCTGGTCGGAGAGCAGCACGACGTCGCCGGCGGCCTTGTGGCCGAAGCGGAAGTTCGTCCCCACGATGACCTTGCGCGCCTGCAGCGGCCCGGCGAGGACCGTGGCGATGAAGTCGTCCGGGGGCTGCTGCGAGCGCTCGAGGTCGAAGGCGAGGACGAGGACGAGGTCGACGCCCTGGTCCACGAGCGCCGCGACCTTGCGGTCCCGGTGCTGGAGGTAGCGCGGCTGCGAGCCCGGTCGCACGACCTCGGCCGGGTGGCGGTCGAAGGTGACGGCGACCGACCGCAGCCCGCGGTCCTCGGCCTCGCGGACGGCGCGGCGGATGAGCGTCTGGTGCCCGCGGTGGACCCCGTCGAAGAAGCCGATCGTGACCACGGACGGCGCCGGCGCGACGTCCTCGAGCCCCCAGGCCACGCGTGCCAGGTCGTCGTCGGTCACAGCTCTTCCGGTCGCAGCCACACGAGCTCGCTCTCGGCGCGCCCGTCGCGGTCACGGTAGACGCCGACGAGCCGGTCCCCCGACACGATGACGTAGCGGTCGTCCTGCCCGAACGCCGGGAGCCGCTTGCCCTGGGCGAGCGCGAGGAGCTGGTCGGGGTCGTCCACCTCCACCTCGGGGATCCCGCGCACCGCCTCGCGGGGCGGGATGAGCAGCGCCTCGAGGCGGTCCTCCTCCCCGGCCGCCCGGACCTCGTCGAGCGGGACGGCCACGTCGACGGTGAAGCCACCGTTGGCGACGCGCCGGAGCCGCGTCAGGGAGCCGCCGACGCCGAGCTCGGCCCCCACGTCGGCGGCCAGCGTGCGCACGTAGGTGCCGGCCGAGCAGGTCACGAGGAAGGACGCCTCGGCGAGCGGCCCCGGGGTGAAGTCCTCGAGCACGAGCTCGTGCACGGTGACGGTCCGCGCGTCGCGCTCGACGGTCTCGCCGCGACGGGCCTTCTCGTGCAGGCGCTCGCCGTCGACGCGGACGGCCGAGACCATCGGTGGGACCTGCGCGATCTCGCCCTGGAAGCGCGTGAGCGCGACGCACAGCGCGTGTTCGTCGATGCCGGAGGCGTCGGTCTCGCGCACCACCTCGCCCGCCGCGTCCTGGGTCGTGGTCTCCCGGCCCAGCACCATCGTGGCGGCGTACGTCTTGCGGCCGGCCTGGAGGTGGGACACGAGCTTGGTGGCGCGTCCCAGGCAGCAGACGAGCACGCC
>JAHWJY010000032.1 GCA_019348135.1 Actinomycetota bacterium | reverse complement strand
TGCCGCCGACCTTCTCCTTCTCGATCAGCGCGACCTTCAGGTCGAGCTGCGCGGCCCGGAGGGCCGCGGAGTAGCCGCCGGTCCCGGCGCCGAGGATGACGACGTCGAACTCGTGGTCGCCGCGGTCGAGCTTGCCCCCCGAGGGCTTCTCGGCGGACGGCTGGTCCGCCTCGGGCTGGGTGCGCTGGGGGGACTCGCGGCCCTCGGTGGCAGACGCCTCCTGCTCCTCCTCGTCACCCGCCTCGTCGGAGGGAGCCGGCTCGGCCGCCTGCTCGTCCTGCTCGTCGCCGGCGTCCTCGTCCTCGCCGGTGTCCTCGTCGCCGTCGGCGCTGCTCGGCGCGCCCTCGCCGACGATGGCGATGACCTGTCCGACCTCGACGGTGTCGTCGACCTCGGCGCGCAGCTCCTGGACGGTGCCGGCGACGGGGGAGGGGATCTCGGTGTCGACCTTGTCGGTGGAGATCTCGACGAGGGGCTGGTCCTCGGAGACCTCGTCGCCGACCTCGACGAGCCAGGCGGTGATGACGCCCTCGGTGACGGACTCGCCGAGCTGGGGGAGCTTGACCTCTTCGGCCACGGTTCTCTCGTCTTCCTGCCGGTAGGGGCGGTCTCCGACGGAACCTAGCGGAGCCCCCCTGGGGCCGCAGACCGCGACCGTGGCCGGGTCGTCCGGTGGGCGACCGCGGGGAGGGAGCTAGGTTCGCGGCATTCGGAGACGGCGGACAGGGATCCCGGGGATGACCGAGGCGGACGCGGACGACCTGATCGAGACCGCGCTCACCGCGCGGCACCGGGAGCTCGGCGCCAAGCTCGTCGACTTCGCGGGTTGGCGGATGCCCCTGGAGTTCGAGGGGACCCTGGCGGAGCACCAGCGCGTGCGGGAGCGCGTCGGGGTCTTCGACGTGAGCCACCTGGGCACGCTCTGGCTCACGGGCGCGGACGCCACCGCGACGGTCGCGGCGAGCTTCACGAACGACGCGACCGTCCTCGCCGACGGCGCGTCGCAGTACACCCTGTGCTGCGACGACGACGGGGGGATCGTCGACGACCTCATCGTGTACCGGCTCGCCGCCGACCGCTGGATGGTGGTCCCGAACGCCGCGAACACCGCCGCCGTCCTGCGCGCGCTGCGGGCGACCGCCCAGGGACGCGACGTGGCCGTCGAGGACGGCTCGCGGGACCACGCCATCCTCGCCGTGCAGGGGCCGGATGCGCACGCCGCCGTGGAGCGGGCGCTGGGACACCGGCCCCAGGACCTCGAGCACCTCGGGCTCGCGGAGGTCGACGTCCCGGGGGGGACCGGCGTGCTGTGCCGGACGGGGTACACCGGGGAGCCGGGGAGCGAGCTGATCGTGCCCAACGGGCACGCGGTCGCGGTCTTCGACGCACTGCTCGACGGCGGGGCGGCACCGGTGGGCCTCGGCGCGCGGGACACGCTCCGGCTCGAGATGGGCTACCCACTGCACGGCAACGACATCGACCGCTCGACCGACCCGTTCGAGGCCCGGCTGGGGTGGGCGGTCAAGCTCGACCGTGGGCCCTTCCGAGGCGCCGACGCACTGGCGCGACGCAAGGCCGGCGGTGGCCCCCGCCGTCGCCTGTTCGGCCTCCTCGGGACGTCGCGGCGTCCGCCCCGCGCCGGGATGACGGTGCACCGGGGCGTCGAGCCGGTCGGGACGGTCACGTCCGGCTCGTACTCCCCCGTGCTCGGGGTCGGCATCGGGCTCGCCTACGTGGCGGACCCGCTGGGCCCGGGGGACGAGGTCAGCGTCGACGTACGCGGCACCGACGTCGGCTTCGAGGTCGTGCGGCCACCGTTCGTCGACCGGGACCCGAAGGGCTGACAGGCACGGTTCCAGCCGAGGCCTCGGCCACCACCTCGGCGCCTGGAGCGACCGACGACCGGGATGTGTCCGAACGGGGCCGGCAGCGGGTGGAAACCGGTGCGGCGAGGCGCTCCCATGGGACCATCGGCCCATCGGAGGACCCCGTGAGCACCGTGACCCTGTCAGCGCACAACGTCGTCGCCGCCTTCCGTGACCTCGAGCTCGCCGACGACAGCCTCGCCGCGCTGCGCGAGGCCGGCTTCGACGACGACGAGATCTCGCTCCTCGGCCGGCCCGTCGAGGAGGTCGAGCGGGAGGCCGACGACGGGACCGGCCCGGGGGAGCCCGTCGGCGGCAGCGTCATCAAGCAGACGTTCGTCGGGGGCGCCGCCGGCGGGCTGGCCGGGGGGGCGATCGGGGCGCTCGCCACCGCAGCCGTGGCGGCCATCCCCGGGGTCGGCCTCGTGGCCGGGACGGGGGCACTGCTGGGGTTCCTCGGCGGCGCTGGCGGAGGCGCGACCGTGGGCTCGATCCTCGAGGGCGAGTCGGCGCTGCGGACCAACCACTCCTGGGCACAGGCGCTCGACGCGATCAAGGAGGGCGCCCTCGTCGTCGGGGTCCACGGGACCGACACCGAGCGGATCGCCGAGGCCGAGCGCATCCTCTCGGCCAACAACCCCATGGACGTCCGGCGGGTCGACAGCCGCGGGGAGACGGTCACGACCGACCGCTGATGCATCCCCTGCTCGGCCTCGTCGGAGCCGTCCTCGTCCTCGCCGCGCTCGTCGACATGCTCTGGACGACCCTCGCGGTCTCGGCGGGAGGGGGCCCGCTGACGTCGGCCCTGTCGCACGGCCTGTGGGAGAGGCTGCGTCGGGTGGCGCCGCGTCGGTCGTCCCCGCACCGGTTCCTGCAGGTGACCGGGCTGGCGTTGGTCGTGACCGTGTTCCTGGTGTGGATCGGGCTGTTCGTCCTCGGATGGTGGCTGCTGTTCTCCGCGAGCCCCGGTGCGGTCCGCGAGGCGGCGACGGGCGCGACGGTGGGGTGGTTGGACCGCCTCTACTACGTCGGGTTCACGACCTCCACGCTCGGCATCGGCGACCTCGTCGCGGGGCACGGCTGGTGGCGGATCCTGACCGTCGTGGCGGCGTTCTCCGGCCTGTCGGTCGTGACGATGGCGATCACCTACCTGCTGCCCGTCGCGTCCGCCGTCGTCGATCGCCGCACCCTGGCGACCGGGATCTCCTCGCTCGGCGCCCGCCCCGCGGAGATCGTGTGCAACGCGTGGGACGGCGGCGACTGGCGCGCCCTCGAGCGCCGCATCGAGGACGTCGAGCGGCAGCTGGGCACGCTCGGCCAGCGCCACCTCGCCTACCCCGTCCTGCACTACTTCCACGACGTCGAGCGGCAGGCCGCAGCCGCCGTCAGCATCGCGACGCTCGACGAGGCGCTGCTGCTGCTGCGGTTCGGGCTCGCCCCCGGCTCGCGCCCCCACGCCCTGCTGCTCCACAGCGCCCGGACGTCCGTGGCGTCGTTCCTCGACACGTTGTCGGCGGGGCACATCGGCCCCGCGGACGAGGCGCCGCCGCCGCCGGACCTGGAGCCGCTGCGGCGCGCCGGGATGCCGACCGTCACGGACGACGAGTTCCGGGCCGCCTGCGCCAACCTGGACGACCGTCGGCGGCTCCTGCGGGCCTTCGTGCAGGACGACGGCTGGAGCTGGGACGCCGTCGGCGCGTCCACGGACCCGTCCGGCTGAGTCGGATCAGCGGCCCGGCGCGGCCGGCGGGTGCACCAGGCGCCAGGCACCCGGCTCGATGTGGAAGGTGCGGTCGGAGCTGCCGTCCGGGTCGAGCTCGCCGTCCACGTTGTAGCCCACGCGCTCGCCGGCGATGCGCACCTCGCGGCCCTGCCGCCACACCACGTCGCCCCGGTCGAGGTGGGTCCCCGAACGCAGCGCCGCGGCGAACGCCGCACGTGCGGCCGGCCGGACCGCGGTGGTCACGACGACGTCGAGCAGCCCGTCGTCCGGTCGCGCCGCGGGAGCGACGGGCGTGCCTCCGCCGAAGGTGGCGCCGTTCAGCACCGCGACGAGCAGGATCTGCGCCTCGGGGTCCTCCGTCGTGAGCCGCGCCCCGTCGAGCTCGACCGTCAGTGTGCGGCCCTCCGCCGCCAGGCCCGCGATCACGGCACCGATCGCGTAGGCGGCGTTGCCGACGCGGTCCTTCATCCCCTGAGCGCGCTCGGCGGCCTCCACGCCGATGCCGGCGTGCAGCGCGTTGACGCAGGCGGTGCCGCGGTCGTCGACGATCAGGTCCAGCGCGCGGGCCTCGCCGGCGAGCACGCCGGCCACCGCCTCGTCGACGTCATCGGACGTCCCGATGAACCGGGCGAGGTCGTTGCCGGTACCCATCGGCACCACGGCGAAAGTGAGGTCCGCGAGCCGGTCCGCGGCCCGCGCCCGTTCGACGGCGAGGTGCAGGCTGCCGTCCCCACCGCAGACCACGAGCACGTCGTCGTCCCCCACGAGCCGCACGACGTCGTCGACCTCGTCGGTGCTGGCGGTCTCGTGCACGGCGGTGGCCACGTCGGCGTCCCGGAAGGCCGCCACGACCGCGTCGACCCGGTCCTGCTCGGCGGTACCGGCGTTGTCGTTGACGAGCAGGTGGTAGGTCCCCCGCCCGGCGGACCCCGTCACCGGGCGGCCAGGAGACTGGCGTCGTCGCCGGGCAGGGCCAGCATCCGCTCCAGCGCGACACGGCTCCAGTGGCGCACGTCGTCCGGGACGCGGACCTCGTTCACGACCTCGCCCGCGACCAGGGACTCGAGCACCCAGACGAGGTGTGGGAGGTCGATGCGGTTCATCGTCGCGCAGAAGCAGACGGTGTCGTCGAGGAAGACGACCTCCTTGTCCGGGTGCTCCGCCGCGAGCCGCTTCACGAGGTTGAGCTCGGTCGCGATCGCGATGCGCGCGCCGGCGGGCGCCTCCTCGACCCAGCGGATGATCTGGCCGGTGGAGCCGACGCGGTCGGCGTCGCGCACGACCTCGTAGCGGCACTCCGGGTGGACCATCACCTCGACGCCGGGGAGCTCCTGGCGGATGGCGGTCACCATCTGCGGGGTGAACCGGGCGTGCACCGAGCAGTGGCCCTTCCACAGGACGACCGTGGCAGCCCGGAGCTCGTCGTCGGTGAGCCCCCCGTCCGGCTTCCAGGGGTCGTAGACGACGCAGTCGTCGAGCTCGAGGCCCAACGACAGCACCGCGGTGTTGCGACCCAGGTGCTGGTCGGGCAGGAACAGGACCTTCCCGTCCGCGCCCTGCTGCTCGAAGGCCCAGCGCATCGCGCGCGGGGCGTTCGAGGAGGTGCAGATGGCGCCGCCGTGCTCGCCGCAGAAGGCCTTGATGGCGGCGGTCGAGTTCATGTAGGTCAGGGGCACCGTCGTGGTGGCGACCCCGGCGCGCTCCAGCCGCGCCCACGCGTCCACGAGCTGGCTGTGCTGGGCCATGTCGGCCATCGAGCAGCCCGCGGCGAGGTCGGGGAGGATCACGGTCTGGTCGGGGCGCGCGAGGATCGAGGCCGACTCGGCCATGAAGTGCACGCCGCAGAACACGATGTTCGGGGCATCCGCGGCGGCGGCGACCTGGGCCAGCTTGAACGAGTCACCCGTGGCGTCCGCGAACCGGATGACGTCGTCGCGCTGGTAGTGGTGGCCGAGGACGATCACCCGGTCGCCGAGCGCCGCCCGTGCACGCCGGGCGCGGTCGGCGAGGTCGGGGTCGCTCGCCGAGGGGAGGTCGCCCGGGCACAGGACGCCACGCTCGGCGTCGGGATCCGCACGCCGGCCGAGCAGCAGCAGCGGGGAGCCCGCGGGGATCGTGGACGCGCCGGCCGTGGCCGTGGTCTCCGCGGGCCGCGGTTGCGTCAGGGCGGTCATGGGGGCTCCTCCCGGGTGGGAAGCCGGCGGACTGCCAGCGGGGGGGAGGTCCCGTCGTCCGGTTATGGTCACTATGACGAGAACCTCGGGGGCGCACTGTACCCGCGGCGGTCGGTGATGGCGAACCTCCCCGCGCCCGCGTCGGGTGGACGACCCCGCGCGGTCTACCCTCGCCGTCCCGACGGGGCGCGGTCGGTCCCGTGGAGGAGGTGCCGTGAAGGTCGTGCTCGCCCCCGACTCCTTCGGTGGGACGCTGTCGCCGCGCGAGGCGGTGGCGGCGATCGCGGAGGGCTGGCGGCACGCCCGGCCCGACGACGAGCTCGTGCCCGTGCCGCTCGCCGACGGCGGGGAGGGTCTCCTCGACGCGGTGGCGGGCCCGGCGGACACCTGGCTCACCACCGAGGCGTGCGGTCCCCTCGGCCACCCACGGGACACGGGCCTGCTGCTCCGGGCGGACGGCACGGCCGTCATCGAGTCCGCGCTCGTCTGCGGCCTCCGGCTCGTGGAGCCGGCGCGCCGCGACCCGCTGGGTGCGACCTCCTACGGCGTCGGTGAGCTCCTCGACGCGGCGCGCGATGCCGGCGCCGAACGGATCGTCGTCGGCCTGGGTGGCTCCGCGACCGTCGACGGCGGTGCCGGGGCGCTGACGGGGCTGGGGTTCCGGCTCACCGTCGCCGACGGGGGCGGGCTGAAGGTGGGCGGACGCGACCTGCACCGCGTGGCCGCCGCCGAGCGGGGCTGGGCGCGCGAGGACTGGCACGGGATCGAGGTGACGCTGCTCGCCGACGTCTCGACCGTGCTGGCCGACGCCCCACGCCGGTTCGGGCCCCAGAAGGGGGCGACCCCCGAGGCGGTGGAGCTCCTCGAACGGGGTCTCGCGGCATGGGCCGACGTCGCCGAGCGCGACCTCGCGGACGGGACCGTCCACCGGCAGCTCCCGGGCACAGGGGCCGCCGGCGGGCTCGGCTTCGGTCTGGCGACGGGACTGGGCGCGCGCATCGTCCCCGGTGCGGCCGCGGTGGCGGACCTCGTCGACCTCGACGGCGCGCTCGCCGGCGCCGACCTCGTGGTGACGGGCGAGGGCCGGCTCGACGCCACGACGGCGGAGGGCAAGGTCATCACCGAGGTGCTCGCGCGCGCGTCCGCCGCGGGCGTCGCGGTGGTCGCCGTCGTCGGCCAGACGGCTCCCGACGCGGACGTGGCCGGGCTGCGTGACCTCGAGGCCTCGGCGCCGGCGGGCCCCGGCGAGGATCCCGCCGACGAGGTGGCGTCCGCCGCCGCCCGCCTCGCCGCTCGTCTCGCCTGACGACCCGCTCCGGGTGGCCGGGAACATCGGCCGGTACACTCGACGTTGCCCGGACGACGTCGCTGCGCGATGTCGCCCCGTCACAGGAGCCGGCCCACCGTCCGCTCCGATCCACCCACCCGAGGAGCCCCTCCCGTGAGCACCACCGACGTCACGCCCGACACCACGGCGGAGGAGATCATCAACCTCACGCCGACCGCGGCCGAGAAGGTCAAGAGCTTCCTGGCGGACCAGGAGGACATCGACGACGTCGCCCTCCGCGTGGCCGTGCAGGCCGGCGGGTGCGCCGGGTTCCGCTACGCGCTGTTCTTCGACGACCGCAAGCTCGACGGCGACCTCGAGCAGGAGGCACACGGCGTCAAGATCCGCATCGACCAGATGTCGACGCCGTACATCAGCGGCGCGACGATCGACTGGAAGGAGAGCCTCGAGGCCTCCGGGTTCGCGATCGAGAACCCGAACGCCAGCGGCTCCTGCGCCTGCGGTGACAGCGCGACCTTCTGACCCACCCCGCTCCGCCGACGGCCGCCCTCCGGGGCGGCCGTCGGCGCGTCAGCAGGAACCGCCGGTGACGCGGCGGTGCCCGGTACCGTGCGGGCATGCCTCGCGTGTCCTTCGGAGACCTCGCCGGCGCCGTCGCCGATCTCGGCGTCCTGGTCCCGCTGGTCGCCGCCCTCGTCCTCGTCAACGGGCTCGACCCGGGGCCGGTGCTGGTCATGGCCGGCGTGCTCTCGCTCGCGGCCGGGTCGTGGTTCGGGGTGCCCTTCCCGGTCCAGCCGCTGAAGGCCATGACCGCCCTGGCCGTGGCGCAGCAGCTCGCCCCGGAGGTGATCCACGCGGCCGGGCTGCTCATCGGCGTGGTCCTCGTCGTGCTGCGGGTGACGGGGCTCGCCGACCGCGTGGCCGCGGCCTTCACCACGCCCGTGATCCGGGCGCTCCAGCTCGCCGTCGGCGTGCTCCTGCTGGTGGCCGCGGTGGAGCTCGTGGTCAGCCCGCCGGCGCTGTTCACCGGTGCCGTGGCGGGTGCGGTCGCCCCGGACGGGCTGGCGTTCTCGGTGCCACCGGTCGCCGTCTGGGGCAGCGCGTTCGTGCTCCTGGTCGTCCCGCAGCTGCCGCTGACCTACGGCAACGCGGTGGTGGGCACGTCCTCCCTCGTGCGGGAGGAGTTCCCCGCCGCGTACCGGGTCACGCCCGGTGCCGTCGCGCTGTCGTGTGGCGTGGGCAACGTGGCCTCGGCCCTGCTCGGGGGGATGCCGATGTGCCACGGCTCGAGCGGCTTCACGGCCCACGTCCGGCTCGGTGCGCGCACCCCCGCCATGAACCTCGTCCTCGGGGGCGCCTTCGTCGTCCTCGGGCTGGTCTTCCCCGACCGCGTCCTGTCGCTGTTCGCCCTGCTGCCGGTGTGGGGGCTGGCCGCGCTCCTCGCCTACGCGGGGCTGCGTCACGCGCTGCTCGTGCTCGACCAGACGGGGTGGCAGCTCGTCGTGGCCGGTGTCGCGGCGACGGCGGGCATCGTGACCGGCAACCTCGTCTGGACCACGCTGCTGGCGCTCGGGGTCCACTGGCTGCCACGGCTGCGCCCGAGCCCCGCCGGGTCGGCCTGACGCGGCGCCCCGGGGTGGCGGTCAGACCGCCCGGTCCGCCCCGTCCTGCGTGGCGGGTCCGGCCTCGGGTCCGACGAGGCCCCGGACGACGGCGACCATCGCGCCGACCGCGAGGCCGAGCGCCAGGGACAGCCCGAGCCTCACCACGCTCGGCGGGAGCGGGCCGGGCACGACCGGCCGGGTGAGCGCCCCGCCCTGGAGGAGCACGGCCAGCACGGCGGTCAGCGCCCCCAGACCGGTGAGTCCCCGCCGCTCGCCCTCCGGGCGACGCGACGTGAGCAGCGCCACGACGGGGGCGGCGAAGGCGATGATCGCCGGCGGGAGCAGTGCCGGCTCGACCTGCACGCCGTTCGGGAGCCCGGCGCGGCTGGCGAGGACGACGCCGAGGACGAGGACGCCGGCGCCCGTTGCCAGCGCGGCCGCGCGCGTCGTGGAGCGGCCCGCCAGCACGACGGTGGCGACCGCGGCGACCACGAAGAGCACCACGGGCAGGACCGGCGACGGGGCGGGGTACCACGTGAGCGAACCGGTGATCGTGACCGGTCCCCCGTCGACGAGCACGGGCACCTCCCAGTCGTAGACCGGCTGGGCCTCGCGAGCCGCGGTGTCCACCTGGTCGGGGGGCGTGGGCGACATCCAGTGGATGCGGTGGTCGTGCCAGGCGTAGCTGCCGTCGTGACCGACCTGGACCCACTCGGGCGACGCGTCGGCGCCGGCCGACGGCGGCACCGGGGCGCCGTAGCGGTCGAGGTTCTGGAAGTACGTCGCCGACGCCTGGTTCTCGTACACGGCGCCGTCGGCGTCGACGCGGAGGTAGAGCTCCTCCCCGTCGTAGCCGGGGACCACGGCCTCGACCCCCGGCTCCACCGTGAGGACGAGGTAGCTGTCGCCGCCGTGGACCTCGGCCTCGATGGCGTCCGACGTCGGCTCGGTGCCGGTGACCTCGGCGCGGTAGTTCGTCGGGCCCGCGGGGTCGGCCCACGCCGGCGCGGCCACGAGCAGGAGCGCGAGCGTGGGGAGGACGACGGAGACGGAGCGGCGCAGGCGTGTCACGGGTGCCTCACGACGGGTTGACGACGACGGGGACGGAGACGACCTCCTCGGTGAAGCGGTCGACGCGGACCACGACCTCGATGAGCCACTCGCCGGCGATCGAGAGCTCGCTCCCGTTCAGCTGCCAGTGACCGGGGCCCGCGACGAACGTCTCGCGCTCGATCGGTCCGATGTCGCGTTCCGGCAGCGACAGCCGCAGCGTCACGTCCTCGACGTCGCCGCTGGGTCGGCCCGTGGTGTCGAGCAGGTAGAGGTGGATCTGGTTGTCGCCGGCCCGGTTGGGGTCGACCACGAGGTTCAGCGTCAGCTCGTCGGTCACCGCGGCCGTGGTCTCGAACACCGCCGTGATCCCCGCGGCCTCGGACGCGGGGCGGAGGTTGACGAGGAAGGCGGTCACCAGCAGGACGGCGACCATCAGCGCGACCTCGACCCGCGTCACCCGGCGCAGCCGGTCCCACCCGGCCCGGCCGGAGGACGCGCCGGCGCCGTCCGTCCCGGAGGCACGTCGGATCGCGGGGACCAGGCGGCGGTTGTTGAGCACCCCGATGGCGATGACCACGACGGCCAGCGACAGCTTGCCCGCGAGCGTCCAGCCGTAGGCCGTGGAGGTCAGCGCCCGGGGATGGCGGACGAGCGCCCAGGACATCGCGCCGCCGGCGACCGTGACGGCCACGACGCTGGCGGTCGCCAGCGTGGAGTACCGCGACACGAGCCCGGCGGCAGCGACGGGATCGTCGTCGAACGAGCGCTCGCGCAGGGCCGCGACGAGGACGACCAGGCCGCCGAACCACAGCGCCGCGGTCGTCACGTGCACGAGGTCTGCGGTCACGAGCAGCCACAGCGGCTCGACCGTCCGCGTGTGCCCCTCCAGGACGAACGAGACCACGGCGACCGCGCCCGCGACGGCCGCGGCGGTCCCGGACCGTCGCGCCAGGAGGAGGACGCCCACGAGGGCCACGAGCCGCAGCACGGCCGCCTGCCCCGTGGGGGAGACGAGCACCGGACCGACCGCCTCCGGCGCCAGGGCCGCCACGGGACCGAACCCGGTGACGGCCATCGCCTGGAGCGGGACGGTGAGAACGGCCGCGCCGGCGCCGCCCGCGGCGCCCCGCACCGCCCACCGGCGGCTGCGGTCCCGCTCGCGGTCGCTGCGGGCGACCCAGCGCCGGTAGGCCAGCGCCCCACCGGCGAGGAGGGTGCCGAGGTAGCCGACGGCGCGTACGAGGCCGGCGAGGACGCCGGCGACCGCGCCGCCGTCGCCGGCGAAGAGCCGCGCGACCAGCGCGTCGTCGACCTCGCCACGCGTGCCGACGGAGAAGACGAACGCGCCCCGGATGGGATGTCCGTCGGCGGAGACGGCGCGCCACGTCACGATGTAGTCCCCGTCCGGCAGGTCGGACACGCCGACCGCGGCCGTGCGGTCGTCGACGGCCCGGATCCTCGCGTCGTCGACGCGTTCCGCGGCGGCGTCGAACACCCGGATCCCGCCGGTCGGGACCGTGGCGGCCTCGTTGAACTCGAGCGTGACCTCCTCCACCCCGACGACGGTGCTCCCGTCGGCGGGTGTGGTCGCGGCGAGGGAGGCGTGGGCCGACGCCGGGACGGCGGATCCGACCAGCACCAGCAGGACCAGCGGGAGGAGCACGGCGGCCACGAGCCAGCCCACGGGCCGCTGGGTGGTCACGCCAGGTCCTCCGGGATCGGGTCGGGCTCGGGGGCGGGGAGCGTAACCGCCTCCCAAGGCCCCTCAGCCGACGACGACGGCCAGGATCACCGCGGCCGCGGCCACACCCGCGGCCAGCACGAGCCAGCGCCGGTCGACCTGCCTCGGACCGGGGGCGAGTGGCAGCGGCGTCGACGCGTCCTCGGCGACCCGCCGACGCTCGGCGCGGTCCAGGGGTCGGACGAGGGCGACCGTCGCACCGGCGACGTCCCCGCCCGACGCCGCGCGTTCGAGGTCGTCGAGCATCTCGCAGGCGTCGGCGTAGCGGTCGGCGGGGTCCTTCGCGAGGGCGCGCATCACCACCGCGTCGAGCTCGGGGGAGACGCCGTCGCGCGTCCCGACCAGCCGCGGGGGGGTGAACTGCAGGTGGCGCGCGATCGTCACCGCCGGCGTCTCGCCGGTGAAGGGGGACGTGCCGGTGAGGAGCTCGTAGGCGACGCACCCGACGGCGTACACGTCGCTGCGGGTGCCGCCGCGCAACCCGTAGGCCAGCTCCGGTGCCATGTAGGGCGTGGAGCCGTAGACCTCCGCGGTCCGGGTGGTCTCGGTGGCGGCGAGCCGGGCGATGCCGAAGTCGGTGAGCTTGACCGACCCGCCGCTGGTGAACATCACGTTCGCGGGCTTCACGTCGCGGTGCACGAGGCCGGCCTCGTGCGCCGCGGAGAGCCCCGACAGGACCTCCCGGATGATGCGCACGGCCTCGTCGACCGACGGGGATGCGCCATCGCGGAGCCGTGCGGTGAGGTTGCCCCCCTCGACGAGCTCCATCACGAGCAGCATCAGGTCGCCCTCGGTGCCGGCGTCGTAGACCGACACCACGTGGTCGTGGTCGAGCGATCCCGCGTGCTGCGCCTCGCGCCGGAAGCGCTCGCGCGCGTCGACGTTGGCCGCGAGGTGGCGGGCGAGCACCTTCACGGCGACGTCCCGGCCGACCTCCCCGTCGACGGCGCTCCAGACCTCGCCCATCCCGCCGAAGCCGATGCGCTCCCGCACGCGGTACCGGCCGAGGATCAACTGGTTCGGCTCGATCACGTGTCGCCGTCCGCCCGCTGCCCGAGCGCGAGGTCGTCCACGACGCTGCTGGACACCTCGAGCTCGCCGGCGTCGTGACGCTCGCGCAGCGTCTTCTTCGAGAACTTCCCGACGCTCGTCTTCGGGACCTCGTCGATGAAGGACCACCGCTCCGGGATCCACCACTTCGCGACCCGTCCCTCGAGGAAGGCGGACAGCGCCGCGGGCGTGACCTCGGCGCCGTCCCTGACGACGACGCACGCGAGCGGGCGCTCGTCCCACTTCTCGTCGGGCACGCCGATCACGGCGGCCTCGAGGACGTCCGGGTGGCCCATGATCTCGTTCTCGAGGTCCACGGAGCTGATCCACTCGCCACCGGTCTTGATGACGTCCTTGGTGCGGTCGGAGATCTGCATGAAGCCGTGCCCGTCGATGCTCGCGACGTCGCCCGTGCGCAGCCACCCGTCGGCCGTGAACTTCTCGGGGTCCTCGGACACCCCGTGGTAGCCGCGGGTGATCCACGGACCGCGGCACTGGACCTCGCCCACCGACTCGCCGTCCCAGGGGAGCTCGCTGCCCTCGTCGTCGACGATGCGCATGTCGACGCCGGGTGCGATCCGCCCCGTCCGGGAGCGCCAGTCGAGGGACTCCTCCGGCGTGGCGTCGCTCGGCGGGCTCGCGACGGCCCCGAGGGGGTTGGTCTCGGTCATGCCCCAGGCCTGGACGATCTCGATGCCGTAGCGCTCCTGGTAGGCCTCGATGAGCGAGCGCGGCACCGCCGACCCACCGACGACCACCCACCGCATCGAGGACAGGTCGAGCTCACGCTGCTCGCCGTACTGCAGCACCCCGTTCCAGACCGTGGGGACGGCCGCGGAGCACGTCGGTCGCTCCTGCTCGATGAACGCGACGAGCGGTTCGGGTTGGAGGTACCGCTCCGGCATGAGCATGTCGGCACCCTTGACCCAGCCGAGGTAGACGAGTCCCCACGCGTTGGCGTGGAACTGCGGGACGACGATCAGGAGGCGGTCCCCGACGCCGACGTCGAGGCCCGCGACGGACGCCCCGAACGTGTGGACCCAGTTCGACCGGTGGCTGTAGACGACCCCCTTGGGGTTGCCGGTGGTCCCGCTCGTGTAACACATGGCCGCGGCCTGGCGCTCGTCGAGCTCGGGCCAGCTGAACCCGTCGCCCTCGGCGGCGATGAGGTCGTCGTAGCGCAGCACGTCGCGCCCGAGCTCCGACGCGTCCCCGTCACCGACCACGACGATGTGCTCGACCGTCGGGATCTCGTCCTTCACCTTCGCCAGCACGGGGATCAGGGAGTCGTCGACGATGATGACCCGGTCGCCGCCGTCGTTGATGACGTAGGCGAGCTGGTCCGGGAACAGGCGGATGTTGAGCATGTGCAGGACCGCCCCCATGCAGGGGATGGCCCAGTACGCCTCGAGGTGCTCCTGGTGGTTCCAGCAGAAGGTCCCCACCGCGTCGCCCTGCTCGATGCCGAGCGACGTGAGCGCAGCCGCGAGGCGCTCCATGCGGTCGTAGGTCTCGGCGAAGGTGTGTTCGCGGGCGTGGTCGCCCTGCCAGGTGACGACCTTCGAGTTCCCGTGGACGCGGCGTCCGTGCTCCAACAGCTGCGTCAGCGTCAGCGGGTAGTCGTCCATCATCGTGCTCTGGATGCCGGTCACGCCGTCGCTCCTCGTCGCCCGGCCCCGCCCGGACGCGGGGATGGCGACTGTAGTGAGCGTCACGGGCTCGGGCGCCGGCTGGACGTGGCAGCCCCGGACGCTCCGGTCAGAGCTCGCGCAGCTTCTCGACGTCGAAGAGCAGGGCGCCGTCGTCGGCGGTCGCGCGCGCCGCGAGCCGCTGACGCTGCATCCGGCACCAGACGGGGACGTCGACCTCCGCGGCCTCGTCCGTGGCCGCGAGGCGGACCAGGCCGCCGATCGGGAGGTCCCGGACGGCCTTGGCGAGCTCGATCACCGGGAGCGGGCACGCCATCCCGCGAGCGTCGACCTCGACGTCGGGGCGGCGTCCCTCGGTGGGCTGGTCCTCGGTCACGCGGTCTCCTGTGGGGCGGGACGCCTCCGGAGGCCGGTGTGCGCACGGAGACGCCCCACCGCGTCGGTGAGGGCGTCCACGAAGCGGTCCGCGTCCGTGACGTCGTGGTCGGGTCCGATCCCGATGCGCACGTGGCCGTGGGTCAGCACCCCCATCGCCACGAGCACGTGGCTGGGTCGGCCCGAGGTGGTGGCGCACGACGAGCCCGAGTGGACGGCGACGCCGGCGCTGTCGAGCTCGGCGACCAGTGCCTCGCCGTCGACGTAGAGGGCGCTCGCCGCGACGATGCCCGGGTGGGCGTCCGCGAGCGGCCCGTGGACCTCCAGGTCCTCGACCGCCGCCGGGAGGCGTGCCCGGAGGTGGCGCCGGACGAGCTCGCGGGCCGAGCGCTCCGTGTCGAGCCGTGACGTCGCGACCGTCAGGGCCACCGCCGCCGCGGCGATCCCGGGCACGTCCTCCATCCCGGCGCGTCGGCGTCGCTGCCGCTCGTCGCCGGCGACCAGCGCGTCGACGCGGCCCCGGTCGCCGATGGCCAGGAACCCGACGCCGCGCGGTCCGCCGAACTTCGCGCTGGACCCGGAGAGCAGGTCGGCCCCGAGCGTCCCCAGGGTGAGCCCCAGCTGGCCGACCGTCTGACAGGCGTCGACGTGGAGGAGCACGCCGCGCTCCCGGCACGCCACCGAGACCTCGTGCGTCGGCTGGAGCGCGCCGACCTCGTGGTTGGCGTGCTGGAGGTGGACCGCCAGCGTGTCGTCTCGCAGGGCGGCGACGACCTCGGCGGCGTCCACGACCCCGGAGCGGTCGACGCCGACGACGGACAGGCCGTACCCCGCCTCGTCGCGCAGCCGCTCGCAGGCGGCGAGGACGGAGGAGTGCTCCACGGCGGAGGTGACGAGGTGGCGCCGCCGGTCCCCGCGTCGCTCCGCTGCGCGGGCCGAGCCGAGGACGGCCAGGGCGATGGCCTCGGTGCCGCTGCCGGTCCAGACGAGTCCGGACTCCGGGACACCCAGCGTCTCGGCCACGCTGGCACTCGCCCGGTCGAGCAGGTCACGCGCCGCGCGCGCCTCGCCGTGGCGTCGCGAAGGGTCGGCCCAGGCGATCGCCGCGGCATCCGTCCACGCCGCCGCGGCCTCCGGCCGGAGCGGCCAGGCAGATGCGTGGTCAAGGTAGAGGCGGGACATCCCGAAGAGGGTAGGGGTGGGATCCACCGACACCCAGTCTGCGAGTCGGGGGTCGCCCTGCCGACAGAGCCAGAAGTCCGTGCCCGAGGGCTGGTGACACAGGGAGACCGATGCAGCCGGTCGTTCAGACAGGCGCCGCGGAAGCGGAGGCCGACGCCGACATCCTGAGGATGCGGCGGGACCTCCCCACCCTGGAGGCGGTGGAGCGCCGTCGCGGGCAGCTCTGGGTCATCGCGAGCATCCTGCTGCTGGCGGCGTCGGCCTCGGTCTTCCTGCTGATCGCGGATCCCGAGGCGGCCAGCCTCATCCCCGACAGCGTCGGCATCCGCCTGGGGTTCGGCGGCACCTCGGTCGCCTTCCTGCTCTACGTCTTCGACCAGGAACGCCGGCTCCGTCGGCTGTCCGAGGCGCTCGTCCGCGAGCGCATCCTGTCCGCCGCCCTCACCTCCCGGGTGCGCGACCTCGGCACGCTGACGCGGGTCGGCCAGATCGTCAACGCCGTGCTGTCCCAGGCGGAGGTGCTCGAGATCGTGCTCGAGGGCGCGTTCGAGCTCACCGCCGCCGCGACCGGATCGGTCATGCTCGTGGACGGCGAGGAGCTCCAGGTCGCCGTGAGCGCCGGCGCCGGCCCGGCCCCACGCGGCTCCCGCCAGCCGCTCACCGCCGGTGTCGCCGGCTGGGTCGCCACCAAGCGCGAACCCCTGCTCATCACCGGCCAGCTGAACGACGGGCAGATCCCCGAGCTGCGGGAACGCCGACGGGGCAGCGGCTCGTCGGTGTGTGCGCCCATGCTCGTCGCCGACGAGCTCGTGGGCGTGCTGGCGCTCGAGCGCGCCGACGGCGCGGCCCCCTTCACCGAGTGGGAGATGCGCGCCGTCACCCTGTTCGCGGCCCACGCCGCGACGGCGGTGAGCAACTCCCGGCGGTACGAGCAGGAGCGGGAGAACGTCGAACGCCTCGCACAGCTCGTGGAGTCACGCGGCGAGACCGTCGCCACGATGGTCCACGACCTCAAGGCGCCGCTGACCGCCATCATCGGCTTCTCGAAGCTGATGAAGCACCGCGGTGACATCGACGCCGAGACGCGTGCCGGGTTCGTCACCCGGATCGAGGACGCGGCCTTCCAGCTGCTCGAGATGATCGAGGGCGTCCTGCAGGGTGCCAGTGACGACGCCCAGCTCGACGTCCGCCGCGACCCCATCGACGTCCGCCGGCTCGTGCAGGAGCTCGTCGAGCTCACCGCGAGCATGGCCCAGGGGCGCGACGGGGTCGCCCGTCCGGTGGCGCTCGTCTGCGCGGAGGACGAGGTGGCGCTCCGGCTCGACGGGGCGGCGCTGCGCAGCATCCTGGTGAACCTGCTCGAGAACGCCGTCAAGTACAGCCCGCCGGGGAGCCCCATCGAGGTCGGCATCACGCGGACGGACCGGGAGGTCCACCTGACCGTGCGCGACGAGGGCGAGGGCATCCCCGAGGACCAGCTCGAGACGATCTTCGAACGCTTCCGGCAGCGCGACCCCCAGGCCCCCGGTCGCAGCGGCGTCGGCCTCGGCCTCTACATCGTCCGCTCCCTGGCCCAGGCGCACGGCGGGCGCGTGTCGGTCCGGTCCGAGCTCGGGGCCGGCACGACGTTCACCGTGGCCTTCCCCGGCCGGATGCTCACCGAGACCACGTCCCCCGCGACGCTCCGGCCGGGGATCCGCGGCGGGCCCCGGCCGGCGGATCAGCCGATCATCGCCGCGAGCCGGGCCGCGGTCGCGGACGACAGCGGGACGTCGATGGCGTAGTTGTCGTGGTCGACGCCGACGGTCACGTCTGCGCCGGACCGCAGGCGCTCCGCCTGCTCGTCGGTGAGCACCCACTTGAGGTACTGCACCATCGGTGGTTCCTCCTCCCGGGTGCCCTCGTCGTCGGGGATCAGCCGCGCCCGCTCACCGTCGATCTCGAGGTACAGCGCGTCGTTGATCCCCACGAGCAGGGGCTTCCAGCGGTAGAGCTCCTCCAGGTCGTCGATCCCGATGAGCAGGGTCGCGCAGAGCTCGTTGTAGCCGGGCACGAGGATGTTGTAGGTCGCCAGCTCGTGGTTGATCTTCTCGGGATCGGTGATGTGCTCGACACCGATCATGCGGTTGACCTGCCAGGTCACCGTGACCCGGTCCTCGAAGTCGAGCTGCATGAGGTCGCCGAGCTCGATCCGGCGGTCCCGCCGGTACGCGATCATCTCGGGGCGGCGTGCCTCGAACTCCCGCTCCCAGGCGGCGTGGTCGAGGGTCAGGTCGTCGATCGTCACGGGGTCCATGGGGGTCACTCCTCCTGGAGGGATGGCGCAAGCACGGAGGGGGGCCGTCGCCGGCCCCCCTCCACGTGTCCGCGCCGGCGATCAGGCGCTGAGGCTGTCGAGGCCCTTCTGGAAGCGGCCCGCGTGCGACTTCTCGGCACGGGCGAGCGTCTCCATCCACTCGGCGATGTCGTCGAAGCCCTCCTCACGGGCGGTCTTCGCGAAGCCGGGGTACATCTCGGTGTACTCGTAGGTCTCGCCCTCGACCGCGGACTTGAGGTTCTGCTCCGTGGTCCCGATCGGCAGGCCCGTCGCCGGGTCGCCCACCTGCTTGGCGAAGTCGAGGTGGCCGAACGCGTGCCCGGTCTCGCCCTCCGCGGTGTCACGGAAGAGGCCGGCGACGTCGGTGTGTCCCTCGATGTCGGCCTGGCGGGCGAAGTACAGGTAGCGACGGTTGGCCTGCGACTCGCCGGCGAACGCCTCCTTGAGGTTGTCGTAGGTCTTCGAGCCGTTGAGGTCGGGCATGCGGGGTGTCCTCCGTGGGTTCTCGGTCAGGGGGATGGGATCGGGGTCCTACGTTGCGTCGTCGAGCTCAGCCGCGGCAGCGTTCGCAGCGGCCACGGAACTCCAGGTCGTAGTCGTCGATGTCGACGTCGACCTGGCCACCAGCGGCGGAGACCACCGAGGAGGGCAGGTCGACCTCGACGTCGAAGACGCGCTCGCAGCCGGAGCAGACGACGTGGTCGTGCCGGCGGACGTTGCCGTCGTACCGGGCCACCGCGCCGTCGCCGAGCCGCAGCTCGGTGATGCGCCCGGAGCGGACGAGCACGTCGAGGCTGCGGTAGACGGTGGCGAGACCGATGCCCGGGGAGGTCGTGCGGACCTGGCGGATGATCTCCTCCGCCGACGGGTGCACGCGTGACGAGCGGACGGCCGCGAGGACCGCCTCGCGCTGCGGCGTCATCCGGAAGGATGGCGCCGTGGCCGGCTCGTCGGATCGGACGTCGCTGATGGGGCTGCCTCCGGGCGATCGGAGAGAGTGAGAATCACTCTCAACGAGGGGGAACGTAGCAGGCACCTCCGGCCACGTCGAAGCGGGAGGCGCTCCGGTCCCCGCGCTACCGTTCGGTCGTCCGAGAACCGTCGACTGCGGGAGGTCGCCTCCGTGCGCGTGCTGGTGCTGGTCCACGAGGCCCGGGAGCGGATGCGTGCGACGACCGCGCTGGCCCTGCAACCCGAACTCGAGGTCGTCGAGTGCTCCTCGCCGAAGGACGCACGCCGCATCATGCGCGAGGGCGGCCCCTTCGACGTCCTGGTCGTGGACGGGGACATCCAGCCCCAGGGCGGGTTCTCGTTCCTCTACGAGGTCCGGGCCCAGGACGCGCTCGCCGGCCGCAGCACGCCGCCGGCGCTGCTCCTCATCGCGCGTGAGGAGGACCGCTTCCTGACCCAGTGGGCGGGGGCGAACGAACTCCTGCTCAAGCCGGTCGACCCGTTCGAGGTGGCGCGCCGGGTGCGCGCGCTCGTCGGGGAGGAGCCCGCGCCGCGGGATCCGGGTGACGAGTCCGGTGCCCAGGTGCCGGGTGACCCCGGCGCACCGGGCGAGCCCGGTAGCCGCGACGTCGCCGCCGGCGCCGGGTCCGCCTAGGTCCGGGCGAGCCCGAGCCGCTTGGCCTCGTCCGCGACGTGGTCCGGGTGCACGCCGAGCTTCCGGGCGATGCGCTTGCGGGTGGCGTAGATGTTCGACCGCGACACGTCGAGCTCCTCGGCGAGGTCGCGGGCCGAGCGACCGGCCGCCAGCTGGGCCGCGACGTAGCGCTGCTTGCCGGTGAGGAGGTCGAGCTTGGAGCGGTCCGCGACGCTGGGGGCCGCGGGCGCGGACCTCACCTCCCGAGGGCTCTCGAGCTTCGAGAACCGCACCCCGTGCTCGCCCGCGCGGCCGGAGTCGAGCTCGGCGAGACGCTGCAGCAGGAGGCGGACCTTCGTGCGGCGCTCCTGCAGCTCGGCGTCGTCCGGGACGCGCAGGCCGTCCTCGACGGTCTGCAGCAGCATGCGCATCTCGAACGGCTTCGTGAGGTAGCGCACCGCACCCTGGAGGTGGCCGCGGATGAGGTCCCGCTCCTCGGAGAGCGCGGTCAGCATCACGACCGGGATGTCCTGCAGCCCGTCGTCCTCCTTGAGCGAGCGCAGGACCTGCCAGCCGTCGAGCACCGGCATCATGACGTCGAGCAGGATCAGGTCCGGGTGCTCCTGCCGTGCCCTCGTGAGCCCCTCGGCACCGTCACGGGCGATCGAGACCCGGTGTCCGGCCAGGTCGAGGTTGACCTCGACGAGGTGCGCCAGATCGGCCTCGTCCTCGACGACGAGGATGTGCTTTCCGTCGGCCACGTGAGGCTTCC
>JAHWJY010000314.1 GCA_019348135.1 Actinomycetota bacterium | reverse complement strand
GGGTGAGGGCGAGGAGGCGTCCGTCGCGGAGGTGGACGAGCACGCGGCCGTCGAGGACGGTCGGTGACGCGTCCGCGACGCTGCCGAGGTCGACGGTCCACGCCGGCGAGCCGTCCGCCAGGACGTAGGCGGCGAGGGTGCCGTCGAGGAGTGGCACGAGCAGCGTGGTCCCGGCGACGACCGGGGACGCCACCGCCGGTGCCGGGAGCTCGGTCGACCACCGCTGCGCCCCGCCGTCGGCGACGGCGAAGGCCCGCAGGGTGGTGGGGTCCTCCACGACGACCACGGCCCCCCCGGCCGTGACCGGGTCGAGGCACACCGGCCGGGTCGTGGCGACCTCCCAGACCCGCTCGCCCGTGACCTCGTCCAGCGCCGTGACGCCGCCCGGCGTGCCCCACACCACGGTGGCCCCGGCGAGCACGGGCCCCGAGCAGGGCGCGAGCGGGACCCGCCAGCTCTCGGACCGGTCCCGCCGGAGGATCGCGACGGCGTCGGTCGAGGGCTCGGCCGCCCGGCGGTCGGTCGCCGTCAGGACCTCGTCGCGGAGGGCGGGACCGCCGATGACGCGGGTCGCCCCGACGACGAGCGGCCCCCGGGCGGTGCCCGTGACGGCGGCGAAGGCGCGCCGGCCCGTCGCCGTGTCGTAGCCGTGGATCTCCCCCCCGACGGGAAGGAAGGCGGTGTCGCCGGCGAGCGTGATCGGCCCCCGGACGATGGGCTGGTCGCCCTCGCGGTCCCAGATGCGCACGCCTCCGGTGAGCGCGAGGGCGACGAGGCCGGGTCCGCGGCCGAAGGTCGACCCCGGCCCGACGAGCACGGTGGAGTCGGCCACGGCGGGCGTGCGGGCCGTCGGTCGCCCGCCGCCCTGGGAGGGACCGGTCGGGAGCTGCGCGAAGGACCAGGACCGCGTCCCGTCGGTGACGGCGAACGCCTCCACCCCGTCCCGGGTGGGGACGAACACGCGCCCCGCCCCGACCGCCGGCGCGGCCGCCTCGTCGGGGATCAGCGGCACGCGGGTGACGGTCGCGCCGCGCCGGTCCCGCACCTCGAGCTCCGTCCCCGCGATGGCCGGCAGGTGCAGCACGGCCGCCTCTCCGGCGACCGACCCGGGATCGAGACGCTGCTGCTGCGACAGCGTCCGCCCCGTCTGCCCGTCGATCACGGTGCCCTCGCCGGCGATGACGAGCCCGTCGACCGCGACGAGCTGGTCGGTCACGACGTCGGGGCGCACCCAGCGCTGGCCGCCCGTGCGGAGGTCGATGCCGGACACGCCGACGACGGGGTTGGCGACGGCGAGGAGGTCGCCGGTGGCCGCCAGGAGGCCGAAGCGCTCCCGGAGCCGGTGGACCGTGCGGCCGTCCGGGGTCCGGACGCTCACGCCGTCCCCGTCGGCCGTCGCCACGAACCGCTGCCCGACGGCGAGCGGCCCGTCGCGGTTCGGCCTGACCAGGGGCGCGGCGAAGCGGACCTCGCCGGTGTCGGTGGCGAGCAGGGCGATGCGGTGCTCGACCCGTGGGGAGTCGAGAGGCAGGCCGGGCGGGCTGGTGAGCCACAGGCCGACGCCGGCGCCGCCGGGCACGACGCGCTGGATCGTGGCGTCCAGCTGGCCCGGCCCGTCGACCTCCCAGCGGGCCTCGCCGGTGGCCGGGTCGATCGACCGCAGGCGGTCCTGGGACAGGGAGAGGAACCCGTCGGGCACCGGGAACAGCCCCTCGACCGCGGTCCCGCGTCGGGTCCAGCGTTCGACGCCGTCCGCGACGGCGAACCCGCGCAGGTGGCCGTCCACCGTGCCCGTGACGACGACGTCGCCGGCCCGGACCATCGCGGATCCGCCCCCTCCCAGGTCCCGGCGCAGCCACTGCACGGCGCCGGTCGCGGCCTCCCGCACCGCCAGGATCCCGCCGGTCGTCCGCTCGAGCACCAGGTCGCCGGCGCCCCGGACCGTCGTCGAGGTCCGGGCCGCGCCGACGTCGACGCTCCAGGCGACACCCGTCGGCGTGTCGAGGGGCGCGAGCGACACGACCCCGGACCGGGCGGCGTCGCCGCGCTCGGTGAAGCCCCGTGGCTCGTGGTGCACCTCCGGCTCCGGACGGGCGACGAGGGCCCCCACCAGCACGAGCAGCACGGCGGCGGCGGCCGCCGCGCGCGCCCGGGGCGACCACGTCCGTGGGGCCGCGACCACCGCCTCGTCCGCGTCCCGGTCGTCGTCGAGCAGCAGGGTGGGGACGCCGGCGCCGACGAGCGCCCGGTCGGCGGGCACCTCCGGGCCACCCCGGCG
>JAHWJY010000313.1 GCA_019348135.1 Actinomycetota bacterium | reverse complement strand
GGGATGCCGTCCTTCACCGGGTACTGCAGCCCGCACTGGGTGCAGATGACGAGGTGGCGGCGGTCCTTGTACTCGACGTCGCCGTGGCAGTCGGGGCAGATGAGGATCTCGAGCAGCTGCTCGTCGAGTGCCACGTCTCGGTCTCCTGCGTCGGGTCGAGCCGGCGTCGTCAGCCGGCGGCACGAACGGTAGCGGCGACCTCGTCGCGGAGGCGCTCCATGGCGTCCTGGTCCGGTCCCTCGACGTTGAGGCGCAGCAGCGGCTCGGTGTTCGAGGGTCGGAGGTTGAACCAGCCGGCGTCGGTGCGGACGGTGAGGCCGTCCTCGCGGTCGCGCTCCCCGCGGTCCGCGAAGGCGGCGGCGACCTCCTCCGTCACGCTCGCGACGTCGCGGACCACGAAGTTCAGCTCACCCGAGGCGGCGTACCGGTCGTACGGGGCGACCACCTCCGACAGCGGCGCGTCCGCGTCGGCCACGGCCTCCAGCAGCACCAGCGCGGCGATGATCCCCGAGTCCGCCCGGTAGTTGTCGCGGAAGTAGTAGTGGCCCGAGTGCTCGGCGCCGAAGATGGCGCCCGTCTCGGCCATGCGCGCCTTGATGAAGCTGTGGCCGACGCGCGTGCGGACGGCCGTGCCGCCGGCGGCCTCGATCGTCTCGGGCACGGTGTGCGAGCAGATGAGGTTGTAGAGGATCGTCTCCCCCGGGTGCGCCTTCAGCAGACGATCCGCCACCACGGCCCCGATCAGCGACGACGACACCAGGTCGCCGTGCTCGTCGACGGCGAACATGCGGTCGGCGTCGCCGTCGAACGCGAACCCCAGCGGCAGACCCTGCTCGCGCACCACCCGCTGCAGGTCGACGAGGTTCTCGGGCTCGAGCGGGTTGGCGGGGTGGTTCGGGAAGGTGCCGTCGAGCTCGAAGAAGAGCTCGACCACCTCGAACGGGAGCCCCTCGAACACGGCCGGCACCACGTGACCGGCCATGCCGTTGCCCGCGTCGACGGCGAACCTCAGCGGTCGGAGACGCGCACGGTCGACGAACGTGCGGACGTGCGTCGCGAACCGGGACAGGACGTCCTCGGTCCGGACCTCGCCGCGACGCTCAGCGGCCGCGGCGGTCCCGGCCTTGGCACGGTCGCGGATCTCCGCGAGCCCGGTGTCGAGCGACACCGGCACCGCGCCGGCGCGGCACAGCTTGATGCCGTTGTAGGTCGGCGGGTTGTGGCTGGCGGTGAACATCGCCCCGGCCGCGCCGAACTCCCCCGAGGCGAAGTACAGCATGTCGGTGGAGGCGAGCCCGATGTCGATCACGTCGACGCCACGCGACGTCACGCCGTCGATGAACGCGTCCACGAGGGGTCGCGACGATGGTCGCATGTCGTGGCCGACCACCACCGCGCCGCCGTCGGCGAGGACGTCGGCGGTCGCGGCGCCGATGGCCCGGACCGTGTCGTCGTCGAGCTGGCTCCCCACCAGCCCTCGGACGTCGTAGGCCTTGAAGATGGCGTCGAGCGCGCCGGCGTCGGCCACGGATGAGCGTCCTCGGTCGGGGAGACGGGTGGACCGACGAGCGTAGTGCCGGGGGCGGGGCCGCTCAGCCCTCCTGCCCGCTCCGCCGGCCGCCGGCGTCGGGCACGACCTCCTCGAGCGGCTCCCCGGGGAGGTGGCGACCGATGTAGCGCGACCGGGTGCGACCGTCCTCCTTCCAGTACGCGTACCAGTACGGCCCGTGCGGACACGTCCCGCAGCGGTCCTTGCCGCAGCGCACGTGCTCCTGGCGGTAGGTGACGTTCAGGCCGACGGTGCCGCTCTCGTCGACCGGGCCGTCCGGGGGACCGTCGGCGTGGAGCAGCAGCCCGCGGACCAGGATCAGGAGCCGACGCAGGTCGTACTCGTCGAGCCGGCGGACGGAGGACACGAGCTCGCGCGGGATGGCCACCGGTGCTCCTGGGTCGGTCGTGGTGCCATCTTAGGTAACTCTCAGCACATAAGAAACCACATCGCCCACCGTCCACCCTGGCCCCCCGGGGGCACGGTTCACCGAACCGTGCAGCCGGGGGACCGGCCGGGGCGTTCAGCGTCGCGCCGGTGGGAAGGTGCAACGTCGCGACGTTGCACCAGACGGCCGGGATACCGGCCGAGCGGTTCAGTGAACCGTCGGGCCGGGGTCACCAGGTGCGGGCGGGGCCTCCGGGGCCGTCCTCGGCGACGCGCTCGCGCGCCGCCCGGACCGGGCGCGGGACCGGGGCGGTGTCGTCCGCGGGGTCGCCGGCGGGGTCG
>JAHWJY010000312.1 GCA_019348135.1 Actinomycetota bacterium | reverse complement strand
GCTTGCGCACGGGCGGCTTCGCGAGCGGCTTCGCGTCGGTGCCGGTACCGCTGGCGGCGGCGGGCTGCGCGACCGCCTCCTCCTGCGCCTTTCCGCGCCGGCGACGACGACCGCCACCGCCGCCCTGGCCGTAGCCGACGAGCGGTTGCGGCTCCTCGTCCGCGTCGAGCCCCGTGGACTTGCGACCCTCGCTGGACGGCGCGGACGCCGCGGCCTCGGTCGGGGTCGCCTCCATCGCGCCCTGCGCCGGCGAGCCGCCGGTCTGCCCGGCGACGTCGTCGACGTCGGCGTCCTTGGCGACCTTCTCGACCTCGATCGTGATCAGCGGCTTGCCGACCTCGCGGACGTCGCCGACCTCGCCGTGGCGCTCCTTCACGACGCCGGCGAACGGCGACGGGACGGCCACCACGGCCTTCGCGGTCTCGATCTCGGCGACCGTCTGGTTGAGCGTGATGCGCTCGCCGACCTCGACGGCCCAGGAGACGATCTCGCCCTCCTCGAGGCCCTCACCGAGGTCGGGGAGCAGGAAGTCTCTGATGTCTGCCACGTCTGCTCCTCACGTGCTCAGTGGTCGAGCGACCGTTCGACGAGGTCGAGGATCCGGTCCACGTTCGGGAGCCAGTACTCCTCGAGCTTGGCCGGCGGGTACGGGGTGTCGAACCCGGTCGCCCGGAGCACCGGTGCCTCCAGGTGGTAGAAGGCGAGCTCCTGGATCCGGGCCGCCACCTCCGCGCCCACCCCCAGCGTCTGCGCCGCCTCGTGCACGACGATCGCCCGGCCGGTGCGCTTCACCGAGTCGACGATCGTGTCGGTGTCGATGGGGTTGAGCGAGCGCATGTCGACGACCTCGATCGACCAGCCCTCCTCCTCGGCGGCCTCGGCGGCCTCGAGCGCGGTCTTGACCATCGGCCCGTAGGCGATGACGGTCACGTCCGTGCCCTGGGTCCGCACGACCGCCTGGTGGGCCGGCTCGGTCGTGACCGGCAGCTCGACGTCGGACTTCATCCAGTAGCGACGCTTCGGCTCGAGGAAGATGACCGGGTCGTCCATCGCGATCGCTTCGCGCATCATCGAGTAGGCGTCGTCGGGGTTGCCCGGCGTGAACACCTTCAGCCCCGCCGTGTGGACCCAGTACGACTCGGGCGACTCGGAGTGGTGCTCGACCGCGCCGATGCCGCCGCCGTAGGGGATGCGGATCGTGATCGGGAGCTTCACCGTGCCGCGGGAGCGGTTCCGCATCTTCGCGACGTGGCTGACGATCTGCTCGAACGCCGGGTAGGTGAACCCGTCGAACTGCATCTCGGGCACGGGCCGGTAGCCGTAGAGGGCCAGCCCGATCGCGGTGCCGACGATGCCCGACTCCGCCAGCGGCGTGTCGAAGACGCGGTCCTCGCCGTAGGTGTCCTGGAGCTTGTCGGTCACCCGGAACACGCCGCCGAGCTTGCCGACGTCCTCGCCGAAGACGAGTACGCGGTCGTCCTCGGCCATCGCGTCGTGGAGCGCCTTGTTGACCGCTTGTGCGAGCGTGACCGCCATCAGTTGCCCTCCCCGGTCTCACCCATGCCGGCGAGCTCGCCCTGCAGCTGCTCGCGCTGCCGGTCGAAGTGCCCCGTCGGGTCGACGTAGACGTGCTCGAACAGCTCCATCGGGTCGCCGTGCGGGGCGTCGTAGATCTCATCGCGCATGCGCTGGGCCTCGCCGCCGGCGTGCTCGTCGATGGCGTCCTCGAGCTCCTGGTCGTAGAGGTCGCGGCGCTTGAGGTACTGCTTCATCCGCGCCAGCGGGTCGGTGTGGGCCGCCTCCTGCTCCTCCTCCTCGGTGCGGTACCGGGTCGGGTCGTCGGAGGTCGTGTGCGCCTCCATCCGGTACGTCAGCGCCTCGATGAACGCCGGTCCGTCGCCCGCGCGTGCCTGCTCCACGGCCTTCCTGGTCACGGCGTAGGTCGCGAGCACGTCGTTGCCGTCGCAGCGGTAGCCGGGCATGCCGTAGCCGACGGCCTTGTGCGCCAGCGTCGGGGCGGCCGTCTGCCGGTCGAGCGGCACCGAGATCGCGTACTGGTTGTTCTGCACGAAGAAGATGCAGGGGGCCTGGTAGACGGCCGCGAAGTTCATCGCCTCGTGCGGGTCGCCCTCGGACGTGGCGCCGTCGCCGAAGTACACCATCGTCACGATCGGGTTGCCGTCGAACTTCGCGCCCATCGCGAACCCGGCGGCGTGCAGCGCCTGCGTGCCGATCGGGATCGCCATCAGGCCGAAGTTGTGCTGGTACGGGTCGTGGTCCG
>JAHWJY010000008.1 GCA_019348135.1 Actinomycetota bacterium | reverse complement strand
GGGCGGCTGAGGCTCGCCGGCGCAGCGATCCGGGGGCGTCCGGGGGGCGTCCGGGGGGCGTCCGGGTAGCGCACGACCCCGAGCACCGAGGTGGTGACCGGGGCAGCCCCTCGGTACCGTCCCGCGCCCGGCAGGATTCCCCGGTGGATCGCCCCGTCGTCACGGGATCGCGGTTCGCCAGACCCTCTCTCTGGTCGCTAGCATCCTGCCTGCCCTTCGGGGGTGGTGTAATCGGCAACACGACTGGTTCTGGTCCAGTTATTGAGGGTTCGAGTCCTTCCCCCCGAGCTTGCACGGACCGGAGCCGCTTCCGTACGCTCCGCGCCCATCCCCACTTGCTCCCGTCGTCCAGCGGCCTAGGACGCCGCCCTCTCAAGGCGGTAACGAGGGTTCAAATCCCTTCGGGAGTACGCAACGAGGCCCCGTAGCGCACCGCGCTCCGGGGCCTCGCTCGTTCGCCGCGATCGTCCGGCCGGTCAGTCGCCCGAGCCAGCGGCCTCGGCGACGGGGATCGCGGCCTCGATGCGCGCGAGCACCCGCCCGCGCGGCATCAGCTCGACGGACTCGAACAGCGGGGGGCTCACCTGCGAGCCGGTGACCGCGACCCGGACGGGCTGGGCGACCTTGCCGAAGCCGATGCCGAGCTCCTCGGAGAGCGGACGCAGCGCCCCCTCGATCGCCTCGGTGGTCCAGGCGTCCAGGTCCGCGAGCTCACGGTGCGCGGCGCGGAGGACGTCGGCGGCGCCGGGCTTGCCGAGCACCTTGTCGACGCTCGCCTGGTCGAGGGCGAGCTCGTCGACGAAGAACGCGGGGGCGTAGCGCTGGACCTCGTCGAGCCGCTGCATCCGCTCCTGGACCAGCGGCACGAGACCGCGGAGGATCGCCAGTTCCTCGTCGGTGGGCGGGGTCGAGACCAGCGGCTCCCAGTCCGCGACCGGCCCGCCCTCGCCGTCGGGCGCGTCGTCCTCGGTGGTCTCGTTCGACGGGGGGTAGGTCCCGTCGAGGTAGGGCACGAGCCGGTGCGCGAGCTCGGTCCCGTCGAGGTCGCGGATGCGCTCGCCGTTGAAGGCGGTCAGCTTGTCGGTGTCGAAGGCGGCCGCGGAGCGGCTGACCCGGTCGAAGCTGAAGGCGGCGACGAGCTCGTCCCGGTCGAGCCGCTCTCGGCCGTCCTCGGGCCCCCACCCCAGCAGGGCGAGGTAGTTCACGATCGTCTCGGGCAGGAAGCCCTTGCGCGCGAACTCCTGGATGGACACCGACCCGTGCCGCTTCGACAGCTTCTTGCGGTCCATCCCGACGATCATCGACAGGTGCGCGAACCCGCTCGGCACGGTCCAGTCCGGCTCGCGGGCGGGGAGGCCGACCTCGGCGAGCGCGTCGTCGATGAGCCCGTCACGCGTGAGGAGGTCGTAGAGGAACACCTGTCGCGGCGTGACGGACAGGAGGTCCTCGCCACGGCACACGAGGGTCACGCCCTGGGCGACGTCGTCGACCGAGTTGGCGAGCGGGTACGTGACGTCGCCGTTGGAGCGGACGAGCACGGGATCGGACTCGTGCGCCCAGTCCCAGGTGACGTCGCCCCGGACGAGGTCCGAGATCGTGGTCGTGCCCTCGTCGGGCAGCTGCAGGCGCAGGGTCGCGGTGCGGTCGTCGCCGGCGGGGGGTGGCGTGGTCGATCGCTTCACGATGGGCGGCAGGTCAGCGGCGCGGCGCTCGTTCCGCCACGCCTCGAGCTCCTCGGCGGTGCGCTCGTCGCGGTACAGCACCCCCGTCTCCTCGAGCCGTCGCGCGACGGCGCGGTGGAGGTCCTTGCGCTCGGACTGGCGGTAGGGGCCGTACGCACCGCCGGCGCGGACGCCCTCGTCCCAGTCCAGCCCCAGCCACGCCATCGCGTCGTGCATCGCGTCCATCGACGCCGCGGTCGCGCGCGAGGCGTCGGTGTCCTCGATGCGGAAGATCGCGACGCCGTCGTTGCCGCGGGCGTGGAGCCAGTTGAACAGCGCCGTCCGGACGCTGCCGACGTGGAGCCAGCCGGAGGGAGCGGGAGCGAAGCGGACGCGGGGCGTGGGGGGCACGGGCGGACCTTCGGGGTGCGGTCGGATGCGGTCGGCGGGTGACCGCGACGCTAGAGGATGGCGCCGGGGCGGTAGCGCGCCGCGTCCGGGTGGACGTCCACGACCTCCGAGACGCGGGCGACGAACCGCTCGACCTGCCGGGGCGCGGCGCCGACGAAGCTCAGCGGGTCGGCGAGGAGGTCGTCGAGCTGCGCCCGGTCGAGCGGGATGCGCTCGTCGCCGGCGAGGCGGTCGAAGAGGTCGTTGGTGTCGGCGCCCTCCTCGCGCATCCGCAGCGCCACCGCCACGGCGTGCTCCTTGATGGCCTCGTGCGCGGCCTCGCGGCCGGCGCCGGCCTTCACGCTCGCCATCAGCACCTTCGTGGTGGCGAGGAACGGGAGGTAGCGGTCGAGCTCGCGCGCGATCACCGCCGGGTAGGCGCCGAACTCGAGCAGCACCGTGAGGAAGGTCTCGAAGAGGCCGTCGGTGGCGAAGAAGGCGTCCGGCAGCATCACCCGCCGGACGACCGAGCACGACACGTCGCCTTCGTTCCACTGGTCGCCCACCAGGCCCGATGCCATCGTGAGGTGGCCGGCGAGGATCGTCGCGAAGCCGTTGACCCGCTCGCACGAGCGCGAGTTCATCTTGTGGGGCATCGCCGACGAGCCCACCTGCCCGGGTTTGAACCCCTCGGTGGCGAGCTCCTGACCGGCCATCAGCCGGATCGTCCGGGCGAGGTTGGCTGGTCCGCTGGCGGCCTGGACGAGGGCGGACACGACGTCGAGGTCGAGCGAGCGCGGGTAGACCTGGCCGACGTCGTCGAGACGCGCCTCGAAGCCGAGGTGGTCGGCGACGCGGCGCTCGAGCTCGTCGAGCCGGTCGACGTCGCCCTCGAGGAGGTCGAGCGCGTCCTGCTGCGTGCCGACCGGGCCCTTCAGGCCGCGGAGCGGGTAGCGGGCGACGAGCTCGTCGATCCGGCGGTAGGCCTGCAGGAGCTCCTCGCCGGCGTTGGCGAAGCGCTTGCCCAGCGTCGTCGCCTGCGCCGGCACGTTGTGGCTCCGGCCGGCCATCACGGTGTCGGCGTGCTGCGTCGCCAGCTCGGCGAGCAGCGCCAGCGACGCCACCATCCGGTCGCGGATCAGCTGCAGGGACGAGCGGACCTGCAGCTGCTCGACGTTCTCGGTCAGGTCGCGGGACGTCATCCCCTTGTGCACGTGCTCGTGGCCGGCGAGGGCGCAGAACTCCTCGATGCGGGCCTTCACGTCGTGGCGGGTGACGCGCTCGCGCGCGGCGATGGAGGCGAGGTCGACGTCGTCGACGACCGCCTCGTAGGCCTCGACCACGCCGTCCGGGACGTCGATGCCGAGGTCGCGCTGCGCCCGCAGCACCGCGATCCAGAACCGCCGCTCGGTCGCGACCTTCGCCGCCGGCGACCAGATGGCGACCATGGCGTCGCTCGCGTACCGCTCCGCGAGCACGTTCGGGATCCCGGACGACTCCACTGACCACTCCACGGCGGGGACACGGACCCCCCGATCGTCGCACACCCCTCCCCCCCACCGAACTTGGCACCCACATCTTTGGCATCGTGAGCACCGAGGAGGCGCCAAGTTCGTGTGTCAGGTTCGTCCACACCCTGGTCGTGGCCGAGGTTGCGCCGAGGCGGCCCCGAGGCATCGTGCGATCATGGACCCGACACCTCGACGGCCGGACGCTGCAGCGACGGAACCTCCGCGCCGGCGTGGCATCGCCGTGCTGCTCGAGCTCGCAGGGACGACCGACGGCTGGTTCCTGAGCAGTGACGCGGTCGCTCGGGGCGTCAGCCCGAGCACCCTGACCCGGCTGCGATCCCGCGGGTTGATCGAGACACCGCGGAAGAACCTCAACCGTCTGACCTCCTTCCCGGACAGCTGGTCGGGCCGAGCCAGGGCAGCGCTCTGGGGAGCCGGGGAGCGTGCCGCGCTGGGACGCCACGCGGCCGTGCGAGTCCTCACCGGGAGCGAGCGGTCCGTGCCCATCGATCTCGTCGGCCCTCGGGCCGTCCCCGCATCGACGACGACCGTCGCCGTCCGCGGCCACTCGCGCCTCCGGCCGGGGGACGTACAGGTCCACGGTGGCCTGCGGGTCACCTCAGCGACCTTCACCGTCTGCGATCTCGCCGCGGTCGTGTCCGAGGCAGCGCTCCTCCGGAGAGCCGACCGCTTCATCGCGGTCGCCGCCTTCTCCCTCGAGGACCTGCGCCTGATGACGGCACGCTTCCGCGAGATCGAGGGTGTCGAGAAGCTCCGGTCCGTCCTCGACCAGCTCGCACCGAGCTCGCGCTGGACGCGTTCGGACGGCGAGCGCATGTGGCTGCGCATCGTGCGCGAGCTCGACGTCCCGGACCCCCGGGCCGACCACCGTGCCTCCGACGCGGAGGGCAACCGGCGCTACCTGGACTTCGCGTGGCCCGACCGCAAGCTCGCCGTGGAGATCGACCTCCATCCGACCCACGGGACGACGATCGGCCGGCGCGACGACGGCCGGCGACAGAACGCACTGGTACTCGCCGGCTGGACCGTCCTCCGCTTCGACCTCGCGGACCTGATGACCCGGCCCGACTACGTCCTGCGGACCGTGGAGCAGGCCTTCCACCGAGGGAGCCAGGCCTGAGGCACCGGTCCGCGACGGCCGCACGGGGACCTCGTCCTCGCCCCCACGAGAACTTGGCGGCCTCGCGTTGCTCGAGATGCGAAAGAAGGGGGTGCTAAGTCCGGGGGCGGGCGGGTCAGGGGAGGAGGTCGAGGACGGCGCCGGGGGGTCGGCCGAGGGCCGCGCGGCCGTCGTCGGTGAGCACGATGGGGCGCTCGATCAGGACCGGGTGCTCGACCATCGCCTCGAGCCAGCGCCGGCGGTCGTGGTCCCAGTCGGCGATGCCGAGCTCCTCCGCGACGGGCTCCTTCGTGCGCGCGATGTCCCACGGCTGCAGCCCCAGCCGCGTGAGGGCGTCGTCGAGCTCGGCGACCGACGGGGCGTCGTCGAGGTAGCGGCGGACCGTCGGCTCGACGCCGGCGTCCTCGAGCAGGGACAGCGTCTCGCGGGACTTCGAGCAGCGGGGGTTGTGCCAGATCTCCACCTTCGGCCTCCTCGGACCCGGCGCTTCCCGTCCGTCGGTAGCCGGGACGGCCACGTTAGGTGACCCTCGCCGCACACGACATCGGAGGACCACCTGACGGCGCGGACGGCGGACGAGACCACGGAGACCGGATGGTTCACGGCGGGGTCGGTCGCGGCGCTCGTCGGCTTCCTGCTCGCGACGGCCGCCGCGGCCTACGCCGGCGTGCGCTACCAGGGCGACGACCCGGCCGGCTACTACCGCTCGTTGCCGCTGCCGGACGGGGCGCCGGCCGCGGACCTCCTCGGGCCGGTGTGGACCGTGCTCTTCGTCCTCATGGCCGTCGCCGCGTGGATCGTGTGGCGACGCTGGGGCTGGACCGGGTCCCAGGGGGCGCTCAACCTGTGGGTGCTGCAGCTGGCGCTGAGCGCCGCATGGACGCCGGTGTTCTTCGGCATGGAGGACACCCTGCTCGCCCTGATCGTGATCGTCCTGCTGCTGATCGCGGTCATCGCCACCATCACCGCCTTCTGGCAGCGCTCGCGGCTGGCGGCGCTGCTCCTGCTCCCCTACGGGTTCTTGGTCGCGTCCGCGACGCTGCTCAACGGGATCGTCTGGTGGCGCGTGAGCGGGTGAGCGGGTGAGCGGACCGCGTCAGTTCGTCGCCGGGTCGACGGTCCGCGACCGCTCCACGACGGTGTTCTCGAGCGCCCCGATGCCGTCGATCTCGACCCGCACCGTGTCCCCCGGCACCAGCGGCCCGACCCCCGCCGGCGTGCCGGTCAGCACGACGTCCGTGGGCAACAGCGTCATGGCCTGCGAGATGTAGGACACGAGCGTCGGCACGTCGAAGACGAGGTCGCGGGTCGTGCCGTCCTGCCGCAGGTCGCCGTTGACGAGACAGCGCACCCCCACGTCGTGGGGGTCGATGTCGGTCGCGATGGCGGGGCCGAGCGGGCAGAACGTGTCGAAGCCCTTGGCCCGGGTCCACTGCCCGTCGCTGCGCTGCAGGTCGCGGGCGGTGACGTCGTTCGCCGCGGTGAACCCGTAGATCCCCCGCCTGGCCTCCGCCGGCGAGACGCGCGAGAGGATCGCCCCGATGACGACCGCGAGCTCGGCCTCGTGGTGGACCTCGTCGCTCAGGTCGGCGGGGTAGAGGATCCGCTGTCCCGGCCCGATCACGGACGTCGCCGGCTTGGTGAACAGCAGCGGCTCGGCCGGGACCTCGTTGCCGAGCTCGGCGGCGTGGTCCACGTAGTTGCGACCGACGCACACGATCTTCGAAGGGATCACCGGCGCGAGGAGCTGCAGCCCCTCCAGCGGGACGGTCTCCCCCGTCGGCCCGTGCGGACCGAACGGGTGCGGCTCGAGGACGGCGACCTCGCCCCCGTCGACCATGCCGTAGCGCGGGCCGGTCTCGCCGGCGAACCTGACGATGCGTGGCACGGGGTCTCCTCGGGTGCGACGTCGAGCCCGGAGCCTCAGCCCCAGCGGGGGCGCAGGATGGCGTGGGTGTAGGCGTCGGAGAGCGCCAGCCACGACGCCTCGACGATGTTGGGGTGCACCCCGACGGTGTCCCAGGTCCCGTGCCCGTCGGTCGAGGACACGAGCACGCGGGTGACCGCGTCGGTGCCGTGCGACGACTCCAGCACCCGCACCTTGTAGTCCGACAGGTGGACCGCGTCGAGCGACGGCCAGGTGCCGTTGACCGCGTTGCGGAAGGCGTGGTCGAGCGCGTCGACCGGGCCGTTGCCCTCGCCGGCGCCGAGCCGGCGCTGGCCGTCGACCATGACCGACAGGATCGCCTCGGCCGGTCCGTCGCTGTCGGCGTCGCCTCCGACGGCGGGGCGCCCGCGGCCGCCTCCCACCGACACGCGGTAGTGCTGGCTCTGGAACGGCTCGTCGTCGGGTGCGAGCAGCCCCACGGTGCGCCGGAGCAGCAGCTCGAACGAGGCGTCCGCGGCCTCGTACGTCCAGCCGACGGACTCGCGCCGCTTGACCTCGGCGAGCACGGCGACGGCCTGCTCGTCGGTGATCGCGAGCCCGAACTCCTTGGCCTTCAGCACGATGTTGGAGCGGCCGGCGAGCTCGCTCACGACGAGCCGCTGGGCGTTGCCGACGTCCTCGGGCGAGATGTGCTGGTACATGTCCGGCGCCTTGGCGAGCGCGCTCGCGTGCAGGCCGGCCTTGTGGCTGAAGGCGGTGTGGCCCACGTAGGGCGCGATCGCCGGCGTGGCCTGGTTGCAGATCTCGGCCACCGCGTGGCTGACCTCGGTGAGCCGCTCGAGCTGGTCGGGGCGGACGAGCTCGAGGCCGCGCTTGAGCTGGAGGTCGGCCATCACGGTGAACAGATTGGCGTTGCCGCAGCGCTCCCCGAGCCCGTTGGCGGTGCCCTGGACGTGGACCGCACCCGCCTCGATCCCGAGCATGGAGTTGGCGACCGCGCACCCGCCGTCGTCGTGGAAGTGCAGGCCCACGTCGCACGGCAGGTCGGCCACGAACCGACGCACGATGTCGACGACGTCCCACGGCATCGCCCCGCCGTTGGTGTCGCACAGCACGACCGCCTCGGCGCCGGCCTCGGCCGCCGCCGTGACGACCTCGACCGCGTAGTCGCGGTCCCGGGCGTAGCCGTCGAAGAAGTGCTCGGCGTCGAAGAAGACGCGTTTGCCCAGCGACACCAGGTGGGCGACGGACTCGGCGACCATCGCGAGGTTGGTCGCCCGCGGGACGCCGAGCGCCTCGTCGACGTGGTAGCCCCAGGACTTCCCGACGAGGCAGATGACGTCGGTGCGTGCGTCGACGAGGGCCCGGATCTGCGGGTCGTCCTCGACGGTCGACCGCGACGACCGGGTCATGCCGAAGGCGGTGAGCGTCGCGTGGCCGAGCTCGAGCTCACCCTCGGCGGCGCGCCGGAAGAACTCCGTGTCCTTGGGGTTCGCGCCGGGCCAGCCGCCCTCGATGAAGTGCACGCCGAGCGCGTCCATGCGGCGCGCGACCTTCAGCTTGTCCTCCACGGAGAGGTTCACGCCCTCGCGCTGGGTGCCGTCGCGCAGCGTCGTGTCGTACAGCGCGAGCGCGGCCGACAGCTCGGCCGCCTCCCCCGCGGTGGGTAGGTGCGCGTCGCTCACAGGTCGTCCTCGGTTCGGACGCCGGGCGGGAAGCGGACCGTGCTGCCGGGCCGCTCCCGCAGCCCGGCGCAGCCGGCTACGGGAGCGGAGGGATGATGATGATCGCGCGCACGACGCCGCGCCCGGGGACCCGGGGGGAGGCGGAGGTGGCGGTGGTCATCGTCTTCCAGGTCGCTCGTCGTCGTGCCCCGCAGGGCCGCACGAGCGTACGGCGGCCCCCGGAGGCCGCCAACTCCCCGTCCCGTCGTCGGGCCGCCTACGCCTCGTCGTCGATGCGGAAGCCGACCTGCATCGTGACCTGGAAGTGCTGCGCCTCGCCGTTCTGGATCCAGCCGCGGATCTCCTTGACCTCGAACCAGTCGAGGTTGCGCATCGACTCGCCGGCCTTGCGGATGGCGCGCCGGATGGCGTCGTCGACGCCGTCGCGGGACGACCCGACGAGCTCGATCTTCTTGTAGACGTGGGACACGGGTTCCTCCTGTCGCCGCGACGTCGGTCGCGCCTCGCTGGCGACGGTAGTGCCCCGCCACACGGACACGCAGCCCGGTCGCGGACCGGCCGTCCGTCGGGGTCCGCCGCGGGCGCCCGCGCCACCCGCAGGTCACCGTCGGAGGGGAACAGGAGGTGGGCCGTGAGCGGGACCGTCCGCGTGGGGACGAGCGGCTGGTCGTACCCCCACTGGCGCAAGGGCGCGTTCTACCCGGAGGGACTCCCGCAGCGGGCCGAGGCCCACTACGCCCGCGCGTCGTTCCCGACCCTGGAGCTGAACGCCACCTTCTACCGGCTGCCGACGCCGGGCACGGTCGCGAAGTGGCGCGACGAGGCGCCGGCCGGGTTCACCTACGCCGCCAAGGGCTCCCGCTTCATCACCCACCTGAAGCGGCTCGCGAACCTGGGCGACGGCGTCGACAACTACGTGGCGCGGATCGCCCCGCTCGCACCCGTCATGGCCGTGGTCCTGTGGCAGCTGCCTCCGGACCTCGAGCTCGACCTGCCGCGGTTGACGGACTTCCTCGACCACGTCGCCGACCGGTTCGCCGCGGTCGACACGCGCCACGCCGTCGAGTTCCGCCATCCCAGCTGGCTCCGGGACGACGTCTACGCCGCCCTGGCCGAGCGCGACGTGGCCAACACCTGGATCAGCTCGCTGCGGATGCCGTTCGCGCCGGTCGCGACGACGGACCTCGTCTACGTCCGGTTCCACGGGCTCGAGGGCGGCTTCTCGCACCCCTACACGGACGACGAGCTGGCGCCGTTCGTCGCGGCCACGGTCGCGCACGCCGAGGCCGGCGTCGAGGCCTACGTCTACTTCAACAACGACGGCGCCGGCATGGCCCCGCGCGACGCCTTCCGTTTCCAGGAGCTCGTGGGGCCGGAGCTCGCCGTGCCGGCCCCCGCCGACCCGGCCGAGGTCGCCTGAGGCTCAGAACTCGTTGGGGTTCCACGGTGCGCGCTCGGTCGCGAACATCCGGTCCACCAGGCGGACGGTCTCGGCCCGGCGCACCGAGGCTCGGCGACCCCGGACGAGGTGGTCCAACCTCACCCCACCGAGCGAGATCGAGGCGAGCTCCGCGACGTCGAGCGCGACGTCGCCGTGACCGTCGAGCTTCTCGCACGTCGCCGTGCCGTCGGTGACGGCGAGGCGCCACGTCCCGGCGTTCCACGGACACGTCGCGTCGGTGACCGTGAACGCCACCTCGCCGTCGGCCGAGTACGCACGCGCGGTCAGCGCCGCCGGGAGGTCGACGAGCCGCAGGTAGAGGTGCTCCGATCCGCGGTCCTGCACCAGGGCGCGGTTGTCGACGAGGTGCAGCAGCGCGTCGTCCGGGGGTCGCATGAACGAGCTCACCTTCGTGGTGAGGTCGATCGAGAACGCGAACTCCCACAGCGCCGACTCCGCCTCGGGATCGGTCGCGACGAGCATCTGGATCTCGACCTCGCCGTTCGGCGTCATGTGGTCGAAGCGCTCCTTCCAGCGGTACGTCATGAAGCCGCGGTCCGGGATGAGCGCGAGCAGGCGCGGGCTGCGCCCGTCCCGGTCGTCCGGCGGGTCGTACTCGAGGACCGTCCGCCACCACGCGTCGGTCCACGACATCATCCCGGCCCGCTGCCGCCGGGCCGCCTCGTGGATCGCCGGGAACGCCGCGATGGCGGTCGGGACGTCGACGAGGCTGACGTCGTCCGTCCCGACCGGACGCTCGATGCGGCACCGCGTCGTGTCGGCGACGATCTCGACGTGCGGGGCGGCGATACCGAAGCCGAAGCGGCCGTAGATCATCGCCTCCGAGGCGTAGAGCGCGGCGAACGGCTCCTCGCGCTCCCGCGCCTGGTCGAGGATCGCCCGCATCATGCGGTTGAGCAGTCCGCGCCGGCGCCAGTCCGTCGCGACGCCGACGATGGTCACGCCGGCGCAGCCACGTGTGGTCCCGCCGGGGAGCGAGACGTCGAAGGTGTACGCCCCGCTGTTCGCGACGATGCGGTCGCCGTCGAAGACCGCGAACGCGCGGTCGATGTCGATGAGCTTGCGGAGCCGCTCGATCCGCGGCTGGCTCGGCTCCCCACCGAAGTTGCGCCCGACGCTGCGCGCGAAGGCGGGGAACTCGTCGTCCGTGACGGAGCGCAGCTCGAGCCGGTCCGCGTCCTTGCCCATCGATCGCCCCCGCCGGCGACCCGGACCCGCGCCGGACGCCAGCCTGGGGACGTTAGCCGGCCGGAGCCTCGAGGTAGAGGGGACTCGCGTAGGCGATGGCGCCACCGCGCGCGCGGTACTCGCCGGCGGCGCGCCCGTCGATGGGCTTGTCCGGGTCGGTGATGCGCACGATCAGGTACCGGGTGTCGTCCACGTCGGCGGGCACCGTGACCGTCAGCGGCGCCGAGCCCTGCCCGACCGTGAACGACCGGTGGTCGAGGATCTCGGGCATCGGGCTGCCCGCACCGAGGACCTGGAGGCCGAGCGTCCGCCCCGCCCAGTCCGACGGACCGGCGACGTCGACCTCGAGGACGACCCGGCCGGTGGTGTGGGTCAGCGCGCCTCCCATGGCGGCCTCCTGGTCACCGGACCGGCCGACCACGGCCAGCCGGATCCCGGCCTCGTTGGTGGCGAAGAAGCGCCGGGCGGCGAGTGCCTCCCGCACGCCGTCGCGGCTGAGGTCGGTCACCCACAGCCCGCCCCGGCCCTTGCCGACCTCACCGCCCCAGTCCGTGCCGTGCTCGTCGGTCACCCCGAGGAGGCCCGGACGCCAACCGGCGTTGAGGCAGGCGGCGATGGGCGACTCGACCCCGCTGTCGGTGCCCTCGAAGAGGTAGTCCTCCTTGCGGTTGAACACCTCGAGGCTGACCACGCGGTCCCGGAGCGCCGGGTCGAAGGTGAAGTACCCGAAGCGACCCACCTCGCGACCCGGGTGGTTGAAGCCGGCGAGCCCGTCGGCGCCGCCACCGAGGACGGGTCGGCCGGGGTCGGCGTTCAGCCACTCGTAGAACAGCCGCATCCCGGCGTTCGCCCCGTGGCGCGAGACCGCGTCGTTGATGGCCGCCGTGAGCTCGCCGGGGAGCGCGACGTCGTCGTGGCGGAACTCGTCGTGGAGGAACTGTCCGGCGCCCTCTCCCGTGCCGGCCCCGCCGGTGTGGAGCGGGTCGGTCCAGGTCTCGGAGAACCACACGTTCATGTGCCCGAGCGTCGGCGAGGACCACTCGAACCCCCGCATCGCGACGAAGGACCCCTCGTCGTACGCCTGCTCGGCGAGCTCGCCCGTCCGCGCCCACGACGCCTCGTCGATGCCCATGAGCGACTGGCAGTCCTGGTCCCCGGCGCACAGCGACCGCGGCAGGCCCTTGCCCACGGTGGCGTGGTCGGTCAGCGCGGCGACGTCGAGCCCGTGGCCCCGCATGGAGGCGAAGGCCCCGGCCGGGTCCCCGTCGCCGTCGCTCATCAGCGAGTGGTTGTGCATGTCGGCGTGCACGAGCTTCAGACCCGGCAGGAGGTCCGAGTCGCGGGCGGCGCCTTCCGACGTCGGCGTCCCGAGCGGCAGGTCGAGGAGACCACCCCGGCGGGTGATGCCGGGGGCGAGCAGGAGCGCGCCGGCGGACGACGATCGCGTCAGGAGCTCACGACGGGAGAGAGGCATGGCAGGATCCGGTCCGGAGGGAGGAACGGGGATGCTCCTCTGTTCGACCCCCGCCGCCGGGTCTCCTGCTACGCGGCGGCCGTGGCCTCGCGGGCCGCCACGGTGCCACCGGTGTGCCGGCGGATGAACGCGCCCACCTCGCGGAGGGCGTCGCGCGACTCGGGCAGCCCCGGGAAGGCGTGGAACACGTGCCACATCCCCGCGAAGGAGCCGAACGAGGCGTCCACGCCCACGGCACGTGCCCGCTCGACGAGCCGCCGACCGTCGTCCCACAGGATCTCCTCGGTGCCGGCGTGCACCAGCATCGGCGGCAGGCCGGTGAGGTCGCCGTAGAGCGGGGAGATGCGGGGGTCGTCGAGCGCGTGCTCGCCCGCGTACCCGCGTGCCGCGGACGGCACGAGGTCGGCGCGGAGCCACGGGTCGCGCCCGGCCATCGTGACCATGCTCTCGCCCGTGCCCGCGAGGTCGGTCCACGGCGACAGGCCGACGTAGCAGGCGGGCAGGGGCAGGCCCTCGCGCTTCGCCTCCAGCATGACGGCCACGCCCAGGCCCCCACCCGCGGAGTCGCCGCTGACGGCCAGCCGCGACGGGTCCACGCCCGAGTCGAGCAGGTGCCGGTACCAGGCCATCGAGTCGTCGAGCGCGGCGGGGAACTTGTGCTCCGGCGCGAGGCGGTAGTCCGGGACGACGACGCGTGCCCGGGCGACGCGCGACAACGCCGACGCCATGCCGCGGTGGGTCTGCGGCGAGCCCATCAGGTACGCGCCGCCGTGGAGGTGGAGGATCACGCGGTCCTCCTGCGCGCGCTCGGACCGGACCCACTCCGCCGGCAGGGGGTCGTCCACGGTCCGGACCGTGATGTCGCGGCCGCGCGGCACGTAGGCCGTGGCCGTCTCCATCTGCTCGCGCAGCTTCAGCGCGAACGCCTCCATCTCCTCCTCGGGGCCCTCGGGATCGACGTCCCCCAGGAGGAAGCGCTGGGCCTTGAGCCCGGTCACGAAGGTCCGCTTGACGATCTCGGCCTGCCAGCTCGCCACGCGCTCTCTCCGTCAGTCGTTCACGTAGGTCAGCCAGTCCTTGTACCGGTCGACCTTGCCGCGGATGGCGTCCATGAACGTGGACTGGACCTTCTCGGTGACGGGGCCGCGCGTGCCCGAGCCGACCTTCCGTCCCTCGACGGTCGCGATCGGGGTGAGCTCGGCCGCGGTCCCGGTGAGGAAGGCCTCGTCGCACAGGTAGAGGTCGCTGCGGACGAGGTGCTCCTCGACGACCTCGAGGCCGAGGTCGCGCGCGATCTGGATCACGCTCGAGCGGGTGATGCCTCCGAGCGGGCCGTCGGACAGCGGCGGGGTGGAGATCACGCCGTCGCGGACGATGAAGATGTTCTCGCCGGTGCCCTCGGCGACGTAGCCGTCCTCGGACAGCATGATCGCCTCGTCGTAGCCGGCGCGGATGGCCTCGACCTTCGCGAGCGAGCTGTTGAGGTACTGGCCGTTGGCCTTGCCGGCGGGCGGGATGGTGTTCTTGCCGATGCGCCGGTAGGAGCTGAACATCACCTTGACGCCGCTGACCAGCGCCTCCTCCCCGAGGTAGGTGCCCCACTCCCAGGTCGCGATGATCACCTGCGGCTCGCTCGGGAGCGGGTTCAGCCCCATCTCGCCGTAGCCCAGGATGATGGTCGGCCGGATGTAGCAGCCGGCCTCGTGGCCGTTGACGCGGATCAGCTCGACGATCGCGTCGGCGAGGCCCTGCGCGGAGTACGGCGCCTCGTCGAGCGGCGGGTAGAGACGCGCCGACCGCAGCAGCCGCTGGGCGTGCGGGAGGAGCTGGAACACGGCCGGGCCACGGTCCGTGCCGTAGCAGCGGATGCCCTCGAAGACGCCGTAGCCGTAGTGCAGCGTCGGCGTGAGGACGTGGATCCTCGCGTCGTCCCAGTCGACGAGCTCGCCGTCGATCCAGATCTTGTCGGCCTTGGGGACGGGCATCGGGCCTCTCCTCGCTCAGTCGGCGACCAGCTGCGCGAGGCGGTCGCCCGCCTCGGACGTCGAGTATCCCAGACGACCCTGGCGGTCGCCTCGCTCGGACAGCCACACGCCGATGGCCCGGTCGACGCGGGCGGCCGCCCCGGCCTCGCCGAGGAAGGCGAGCATCTGGGCGAGGCTCATCACGGCAGCCGTGGGATCGGCCGTGTTCTGACCGGCGATGTCGGGTGCCGAGCCGTGGACCGGCTCGAACATCGACGGCGCCCGCCGTGTGGGGTCGAGGTTGCCGCTGGCCGCGAGCCCCATGCCACCCTGGATCGCCGCCCCGAGGTCGGTGATGATGTCGCCGAAGAGGTTCTCGGTGACGACGACGTCGAAGCGCTCGGGCTGGGTCACGAAGTAGAGGCAGGCCGCGTCGACGTGGACGTAGTCGCGCTCGACGTCCGGGAAGTCGTCCTCGCCGACCTCGTTGAACGCGCGCCACCACAGGTCGCCGGCGTTGGTGAGCACGTTGATCTTGTGGCACAGGGTGAGACGTCCGTCGCGGACGGTCGCCTGCTCGAACGCGAACCGCAGCACCCGTTCGACGCCGTGCCGCGTGTTGATGGACTCCTGGGTCGCGACCTCGGCGGCGGTGCCGCGGTAGAGCGTCCCACCGGCGCCGGCGTAGACGGACTCGGTGTTCTCGCGCACGACGACGAAGTCGCACCGCTCGGGGGTGAGGCCGGCGATGGGCGACTCGACCCCCGGATAGAGCTTCACCGGACGGAGGTTCACGTACTGGTCGAACGCGAACCGCAGCTTCAGCAGCAGGCCGCGCTCGATCACCCCGGGCGGCACGTCCGGGGTCCCCACCGCCCCGAGGTAGATCGCGTCGAAGCCCCGCAGCTGCTCGAGCGTGTCGTCCGACAGCACCTCGCCGGTCGCCCGGTACCGGCGACCGCCGAGGTCGTAGTCCGCCCGCTCGGTCGAGAACCCCTCGAGCCCCTCCAGGGCGTCGAGCACCTTCAGGCCCTCCGCCACGACCTCCGGTCCGATGCCGTCGCCGCCGAGGACGGCGATGCGGTGCGTGGCCATGTCGGGGCGCTCCTCGCGGGTCTGGACCGCCGCATCCTACGGACCCGCGCCGCTCCTCCGAACCCGCGGGGCTGTCGGGGACTAGGGTCGGGGCGCGCGAGATCACCGGCGTTCGTGGAGGGCACCGTGAGCAACGACACCCCGTCCTGGTCCGGCGACGACAGCGGCGCGACGCCGCCACCGCCGCCACCGCCACCGAGCGGGACCGCCCGCACCGACGCGTACGGCGGGCTGGGCAAGCGGTTCGGTGCGCGCATCATCGACGCGCTCATCGTCGGGATCCCGGTGGGCATCCTGCTGCTGCTGGTGCTCGACCTCGACGCGCGCGGCATCGTCTACTCGGCGCTCGCCGCGGTGGCGAACCTCGCCTACTTCGTGTGGCTCGAGAGCTCGCAGGGGGGCACGCTCGGCAAGCGGATGCTGGGGATGTCCGTGGCCTCCGAGGCCGGGGTCAACCTCACCGCCGAGCAGTCCTTCAAGCGCAACTGGTGGCTGCTCCTGGGGGTCATCCCGGTGATCGGTCCCCTCGCCAGCCTCGGCGTCACCATCTACATCGCGGTCACGATCTCGAGCGACGACCGCAACCAGGGCTTCCACGACAAGATGGCGGACGCGCTGGTGCTCGACCGCTGACCGACGCCGCCGGCCTCGACCGGCGCGGCCTCCGGGCGGCGCTGGTCGCGGCCTACCCCTGGCTCGACGACCCCGAGCTCGGGCCGCGGGCGGTCGACGCCGGCGAGTGCGACCGCTGTGGGCGTGCGCCACGGTTCGTCCCCGGATGCGGCCCCGTCGGGCCGGGGGCGGTGTGCGCGTCCTGTGCGCTGGAGCTCGGCCTCGACCTGTGGTGCGACGGCCACGCCCCGACCGGTCGGTCCGCCCTGGCGGCGGTCGCGCAGCTGCCCCCCGAGTGGGACGTCGTCGCCCGGCTGTGGTGGGTGGCCACCGGCGAGGTGAGGCTCGACACGCTCGTGGTGCCGGCGTCCACCCCGTTGCCGGCCGACATCCGCGCCGCGCTCGGACGGTGAACCGGACACCTCGACCGGATCCGGACGTGGTCGTAGGGTCGGGGGGAGATGCCGGCGTCGGTGTCGAAGAACCCACTCACGTACCTGTCGGTATCTCGTCGCGGGAGCCCCACGCCATGAACGTCCGTTCGCTCGTCACCGTCCTCCTGCTCGTGGTCACGATGGTCCTGTCGACCCTCGGTGCCGCGCTCGCGCACGAGGAGCGGGAGTCGCAGTTCCCGGACCAGGGGGCGCCGGTACCGGTCCACCGCAGCATCGACGAGGCGGCGGACGTCATCGTCGTGTGCAAGCCGGAGTCCGCGGCGCTCATCGACGCGATGACGGACCCCGACCTCCAGGCGTTCAACCGCGACCTGCTGGCCGTCTGCACCCACGAGCACATCCAGGCAGCGGTCGACGCCGTCGAGGTGCAGGGGACGAACATCTACGTCCTGCCCGGCCTGTACCGCGAGGAGCCGAGCGTCGACGCCCCGTGCGCCGACGACTACGAGGGCGGCGTGGTGACCTACGAACAGCAGGTGTCCTGCGGCGAGGTCGTCAACCTCGTGACGGTCGCCGGCGACGACCCGGCGGACGAGGACCGCGCCTGCGGCGACGCCCCCCTCTGCAACCTCCAGATCGAAGGCACCGGTGCCGAGCCGACGGACACGATGTTGCGCGGCGGGTTCACCGCCGACGGCGACTGGGTGAAGCACAACGCGCTCAAGGCCGACCGCGCAGACGGCTTCTACCTACGCAACATGGGCTTCGAGCTCGTGCGCGAGAACGCGATCTACGTCCACGAGACGGATGGCTACGTGCTGGACCGGGTCGTGGCGCGCAACAACGACCTCTACGGGATCCTCACCTTCGCCGCCGACCACGGCGTGATCCGGGACTGTGAGACGTACCACAACGGCGATTCGGGCATCTACCCCGGGTCACCGGCCGACGTGAACGCCGACTCGACCGAGACGGGGCCGCTCGACCGCTACGCCGTCGAGGTCTTCGGCTGCGACACGCACCACAACTCGCTCGGGTTCTCGGGCACCGCCGGGAACTCCGTCTACTTCCACGACAACCGGGTGCACCACAACGGCGCGGGCTACGTGTCGGACAGCTTCGTCCCGAACCACCCGGGCATGCCCCAGGACCACGCCTGGCTCGAGGACAACCTCATCTACGCCAACAACGTGAACTACTACGGCAACGTCCAGGAGGGCGGCCCCTGTCGCGCGGAGCGGCCGGCGGACGTCGGCTACGAGGACGGCGTCGTGTGCCCGGTCTTCCCGGTCCCCGTCGGCACCGGCATCATGTTCGCCGGTGGCAACTACAACTTCGTCCGGAACAACCTCATCTACGACAACTGGCGTCAGGGCGCCATGCTGTTCTGGGTCCCCGCCGCCATCCGCGACGACTTCGAGGGCGGCAACCAGTACGACACGTCGCACGGCAACCACTTCGTGGACAACACCATGGGGGTGCACCCCGACGGCCACGTCCAGCCCAACGGCATCGACTTCTGGTGGGACGACCAGGGCGAGGGCAACTGCTGGCAGGGCAACACCTCGACGGCCTCCGAGGACGGGTCGGCGACATCCAACTCGCCGCACCTCTCCCCCAGCCTGACCTCCCTCCCGGACTGTGACGGCGGCGGATCGGTGTTCACGACCTCGAACCCCGTGAAGTCGGCCGCGCTCCTGCCGTGCGCCGAGTACGACCGCGAGGACAACCCCTCCCCCACCGGTTGCGACTGGATCGAGTCGCCGTCGGAGCCGGAGGGTCGCGAGGCTGCGCCGTCGGAGGACGCGGGGGCCGATGACGGGTCGGCCGCACCCGGCGGCGAGGGACCGGCGGCGGCGCCGGCGGCCACGGACGAGGGTGGCCTGCCGGCGACCGGCGGGCCCGTGATGCTGATCGGGCTGGTCGGGCTCGCGCTGATGACGGGCGCGGTCCGCCTCCGCCGTCTCCGGAGCGGGACGGCCGGATGAGCCACATGCTCGTCGACCCGACCGACACGACGACCGGTCCGGCGCTGTCCGGCCCGGACCGGGGAGCGTCGCCGGTCCGCGGCCGCCGGCCTCGGAGGTGGGCCCTGGCGGGAGCGGTCGCGGTGGCCCTCGGGGTCGCGCTGTGGCTCGTCCCGCCGGTCGCGCTGACCCAGGCCGGCGACGTCACCTTCGACGACGGCGCGGTCAACCGCACGATCGAGGAGTTCGACGCACGCGGCATGTACACACTGCGGTACGTCCACGGCGACGAGGCCGAGGTCCGCATCCCGGTCCGGAACGACGGGTGGCTCCCCGCGACCGTGACCGGCGTCGCGTTCGACGGCCGCCCGGCTCCGATGATCGTGCCGTCCGGCACGGCGGGCACGCCGGTCGACCTGGCCCCCGGGGAGACGGCGACCGTCGCGATCAGGGTCCGGTTCGACAACTGTGAGTACTACACGGAACGTGCGGTCGACCTCTACCGCGCCGTCGCCGTCACGACCAGCACCTTCGGGCTCGCCCGCACCCACGACGTCGTGCTGGACCACGACCTCGCGGTACGCAGCGCCGTGATGACGACCTGTCCGGACCGCGTCAGCGACCGCGGGGCCTTCCTGCGCGGCGGCTGAGCCACGTCACACCGGCAGGCCCTGCCCGCGCAGCCACGCCCGCAGGGGGTCGGCGCCGGCGAAGCGGTGGACCCGTATCCCGAGTCGCTCGGCCGCCACGACGTTCGCCTCGCGGTCGTCGACGAAGGCGACCTCGCCGGCCTCGACGTCCAGCGCGTCGAGCAGCCGCAGGTAGAAGGCCTCGTCGGGCTTGCGCGCCCCGAGGTGGCAGGAGGCGTGGACATCGTCGAACACGCCGGCGAGGAAGGTCGCCGCGACCTCGTCGATCCACGTGGGGTAGTTCGAGGCGACCACGCGCCGGGTGTGGCCGTCGAGATCCTCCAGGAGCGGGCGCATGCCGGGCAGCCAGCGGTAGCCGGCGCGCCGGGCCATGTGGAAGGCGTCGACGTCGACGGGGATGCCGGCGGCCGCGTACGTCGCCCAGTAGCCCGCCTCCGGGAGGTCACCACGCTCGAGCGCCGGGTAGGCATCCGGGTCGCGTCGCGAGAACAGCTCCGCAGGCGGGAGGCCGGTCGCCGCCTCGAGCGCCTCGCGGTAGGGATCGCGCACGACCGTGTCCATCAGGTCGAAGGCCACGACGCGGGGCATGTCCAGGGGGAGACCTCGTGGGGAGCGACAGCGGGTCAGCGGGCCAGGAGCGCGTCGATGGCCTCGCCGATGGCGTCACCGTAGAGGCCGCCGGCGTGCACCTCGACATCGCCGTCCTCGTCGATGAAGACCCAGGCCGGCTGGTAGGACACGCCGTAGCGCGCCCACAGGGTCCCGTCCTCGTCGACGGCCTGGAGCATCCCCTCGAGCGCGTGCCGGGCCACGAACTCCTGCATCGGACCCGTCCGGTCCCGGCCGGGGACGCCGATCAGCTGGACCCGGTCCCCGTACTCCTCGACGGCCTCCGCGACCGCGGGCGCCTCACGGTTGCACGACGGTCACCACGGCGCCCACATCCACAGCACGACGTCCTGGCCGGCGTGGTCGGCCCCGTGGACCTGTCCACCGTCGAGGTCCGGGGCGACGAAGTCGAGCGCGGCGAGGTTGCCCTCCCCCCGGGACGTGGCCGCCGCAGGCGGCGGCGAGCACGGCCGCGAGGACGAGCGGGAGGACGGTGCGGCGACGGCTCACGGGTGCCTCCACCGCCGGGCCGGGCGGTCGGGACGACGCTAGCGTCGCCACCCCTCCGACGTCAGGGAGCACGGTGGACACGAAGCAGGCCAGCAGGGACCGGGTCGACGGGACGGCCGACGCGCTCGTCGCCCTCAGCCACGCGCTCCACGCGGACCCGGAGGTCGGCTTCGAGGAGCACCGGTCCTCGGCCCGCGTCGCCGACGTGCTCGCGACGCGCGGGTTCGACGTGACCTCCGGGGTCGCCGGCCTCGACACCGCGTTCGTCGCGACGGCCGGCACCGGTCCCCTGCACGTCGGGATCTGCGCCGAGTACGACGCGCTGCCCGGGATCGGGCACGCCTGCGGTCACAACGTCATCGCCGCGTCCGCCGTCGGGGCGGGGCTCGCGCTGGCAGAGGTGGCCGACGACCTCGGGCTCACCGTGACCGTCCTCGGCACGCCCGCGGAGGAGGGCGGCGGCGGGAAGATCATCATGCTCGAGCACGGCGCCTTCGACGGCCTCCACCTCGCGATGATGGTGCACCCGGCCGCCTACGAGATGGCGGCGATGGGCTGCCTCGCCGTGCAGCACTTCGACGTCCACTACGCCGGACGGTCGGCACACGCGTCCGCCTACCCGGAGCTCGGCCTGAACGCCGCGGACGCGCTCACGGTCGCGCAGGTGGGGATCGGGCTCCTGCGCCAGCACATCCGGCCGACCGACCGCATCCACGGGATCGTCACGGACGGCGGGGACGCCCCCAACATCGTCCCCGAGCGCACGGCCGGGCAGTGGTACGTCCGCGCCGCGACCCTCGCGGAGCTCGACGACATCTACCCGCGCGTCCAGCGCTGCTTCGAGGCCGGCGCGCTGGCCACGGGCTGCGAGGTCCACTTCGACGAGCCCGGGCCCGCGTACTCGGAGTTCGAGCACGACCCCGACCTCGTCGCGCTCTACCTCCAGAACGCCACGGCGGTGGGACGCGAGTTCGTCGACCTCGGCGTCGCCGGCGAGCGCATGGTCGGCTCGACCGACATGGCCAACGTCTCCCTGGCGATGCCGGCCATCCACCCGATGCTCGCGATCGAGTCGGACGGCGCCGTCAACCACCAGCCCGAGTTCACCGCCGCCTGCGCGACGCCGTCGGCGGACCGGGCCCTGCTCGACGGGGCGGTCGCGATGGCCTGGACCGCCATCGACGCCGCCGAGGACGGCCCCCTCCGGGAGCGTCTGCTGGCCCGCACCTACGACCACACCACCGCCTGACCCGGATGTGTGGTCGTTCCGTCCCAGCATGCTGGGACGGAACGCCTACAGATCCGCCGCGGGAGCGGGACTCGCGGGCCAGTGGTGGGCGCGGACGTCGGTCAGCGGGAAGCCGAGGAAGCGCTCACCCAGCTCGCGGAAGCGCGCCGGGTCGCCGGTGGTGAAGAACGTCCGCGTGCCGGGGATCCCGGCCGGCTCGCGCATCCAGCCCGTCCGTTCCAGGATGTCGCGGACCTCGAAGGCGGTCTCGTCGGCCGAGGACACGAGCGTGACGCCGCGACCGACGTGGTCCTTGATCGTCCGGGCGAGCAGCGGGTAGTGGGTGCAGCCGAGCACGAGGACGTCGATGTCGTGGTCGGCGAGCTCGACCAGCCGGGTGCCGATGACCTCGTCGGCGCGGGGGCCGGTGGTCTCGCCGTCCTCCACGAGCTCCACGAACCCGGGACACGCCAGCGTCGTGAGCTCCAGCCCGGTCCGGAGGTGCTCCGCGGTGTGCTCGTAGATCTTCGAGTCGGCCGTGATCTGGGTGCCGATGACCCCGACGTGGCCCGTGCTGGTGACCCGCTGCGCGGCCCGCACCCCGGGTTCGACCACGCCGATGACCGGCACGTCGGTGGTCTCGCGGAGGAGCTCGAGCGCGGCCGCGGTCGCGGAGTTGCACGCGATCACGATCATCTTCACGCCCTGGGCGAGCAGGAGGTCGGCGATCTCCGCCGAGAAGCGCTGCAGCTCCTCGCGGGACCGCGGTCCGTAGGGGTACCGGGCGGTGTCACCGAGGTAGATGAGGTGCTCGTCGGGGAGCAGGTCGGCGAGGGCCTGGAGCACGGTGAGCCCGCCCAGGCCGCTGTCGAAGACCCCGATGGGCCGGTCGTTCAACCGATGCTCCCCAGGCTCGTGCCGTGGTCGTCACGGTAGCGTCCGGGCTCCGATCTCCGTCGCCTCAGGAGCCGTCCGGTGACGACCCCCCGCCTCGCCGTCCTCCCCGAAGGTCGCGGCGCGTTCCTCGCGGACGCGGTGCGCGAGGGAGGCGGCGAGGTGGTGGGCGTCGGCGACGCCGAGGGCGTGGTCTGGTCGGACCCGAAGGACGCCGCCGGGCTCCGGCAGGTCCTCGACGAGCACCCGGACATCCGGTGGGTGCAGCTGCCGTGGGCCGGGATCGAGCCCTTCGTCGACGTCCTCGACGACGACCACGTGTGGACCTGCGGCAAGGGCGTCTACGCCGAGCCGGTCGCCGAGCACGCACTGGCGCTCGCGCTCGGCGGGATGCGCGCGATCGGGCACTACGCGCGCCAGCGGACGTGGACCGGCCCCGTCGGGCGCAACCTCCTCGGGGCGACGGTCACGATCCTGGGCGGGGGCGAGATCACGGCCTCCCTGGTGCGCCTGCTCGGCCCCTTCGACGCCACGGTGCGGGTCGTGCGCCGGCACGTCTCGGCGATGCCGGGCGTCGACGAGGTCGTCGCGAGCGACGACCTGCACCGGCTGCTCCCCGACACCGACGTGCTGTTCCTCGCGCTGGCGCTGACCGACGAGACCGTGGGGATCGTCGGAGCCGCGGAGCTCGACCTCCTCCCCGACCACGCCTGGATCGTGAACGTCGCCCGCGGCCAGCACGTCGACACCGACGCCCTCGTCGCCGCGCTCGAGGCGGGCCGCATCGGCGGGGCGGCGCTCGACGTGACCGACCCGGAGCCGCTACCGGACGACCACCCGCTGTGGTCCCGCGACGACGTGCTCATCTCGCCGCACACGGCCAACACCCCCGAGATGGGACGGCCGCTGCTCGCCCGGCGGGTGACGGACAACGTCCGGCGCTGGGCCGCCGGCGAGGAGCTGCTCGGCCCGGTCCACACCGCCCTCGGCTACTGACCGACTCCCGGCCGCCGGGGCTACGGTGCGGGGAACGACCCAGGAGCGGCCCGTGCGCATCGGCGTGATGATCTTCCCGACCGACCGGGCGATGGCGCCCGACGACCTGGCGCGCGAGGTCGAGGCGCGCGGGTTCGCGTCCCTGTACGTCCCGGAGCACACCCACATCCCGGTCGACCACTCGCCGTACCCGGCGGGCGGCGAGCTGCCGGACATGTACAAGCGCACGCTCGACCCGTTCGTCGCCCTGTCCGCGGCGGCCGCCGTCACGACCCAGCTGCGCCTCGGCACCGGGATCTGCCTCGTGGCGCAGCACCACCCGATCGACCTGGCCAAGCAGGTCGCGTCCCTGGACCACCTCTCCGGCGGCCGGGTGGACTTCGGCATCGGGTACGGCTGGGACGTGCCCGAGACCGAGCACCACGGCGTCGCGTTCGCCGACCGGCGTGCCTTCGTGCACGAGTCGCTCTCGGCGATGAAGGCCCTCTGGACGGAGGACGAGGCGAGCTACGCCGGCGAGCACGTCTCGTTCGCGCCCAGCTACGCGTGGCCGAAGCCGGTGCAGGATCCGTACCCGCCGGTCCTGCTCGGTGCCGCGCTGGGCCCGAAGGCGAAGGCCGCGCTCGTGGCGCACTGCGACGGGTGGATGCCGATCGGCGGGCGCGGACTGAAGGACGCGATCCCGGAGGTCCGCGCGGCGCTGGAGGAGGCGGGCCGCGACCCCGACGCGTTCCTCTTCCACGTCTACGGCTCCAAGCCCGACGTCGACCAGGTCCGCCACTTCGGCGAGCTCGGCGTCCAGCAGACCTCGTTCTGGCTCCCGCCGGCAGGCCGCGACGAGGTCATCCCGGCGCTCGACGCGTACGCGCGGCTCGCGGAGGCCGTGGCGTGACCCACGGGGGGACGCTCCCCGGGGACCTCGTCGCGCCACGGTACGGCGAGGCCTCGATCGCCGACCTCGTCCCGTCCGCCATGGCCGCGGTCGGGATCGGGGAGGTGAACCCGCTGTCGCTGCCTCCCAGCGACGCGGTCGTGGTCCTGGTGGTCGACGGCCTCGGCGCCCGGCAGCTGCGTGAGCACGCCGAGGTCGCCCCGTTCCTCGCCGCACGGCCCGACACGGTCGTCGACGCGGTGTTCCCCACGACGACCGCCTCGTCACTGGCGTCGATCGGCACCGGTCTGCCGCCCGGTCAGCACGGCATCACCGGCTACGCGATCGGCCATCCCGACCACGACCAGCCGTTCAACCTGCTCGTGTGGCGTGTCGGCTGCCGCGGCGGCGGCTTCGACGCCCGCGAGGTCATCGTCCCGGAGACCTACCAGGCCACCCCGACGGCGCTCGAGCGCGCCGGCGAGCTCGGCGCGCGGGTCGCCGTCGTGGTCCACCCGGACTTCACCGACTCCGGGCTCACGCGCGCCGGACTGCGGGGCGGGACGCGGGTCGAGGCGGTCGGGCTCGTGAGCACCGTCGAGGCCGCCGTCGCCGCAACACGCGGCCGCGGGCCGACGATCGTCTACGCCCACCACGGCGACGTCGACACGATGGGGCACGTGTACGGCGTGGGGAGCGACCCGTGGGCCGAGGCGCTCGCGACCGTCGACGCCGAGCTCGAACGGATCGCCGAGCTCCTCCCGCGCGGCACCCAGCTGCTGGTGACCGCCGACCACGGCATGGTGACGGTGCCGGAGGACGAGGTGCTCGAGCTGGCCGACCACCCCGAGCTCACCGCCGGCGTCCGGATCCTCGCCGGCGAGCCGCGCGTCCGGCAGCTGTGGGCCGAGCCGGGGGCGCGCGACGACGTGCTCGCGGCCTGGCAGGACACGCTCGACGGACGCGCCGTCGTCGTGGCGCGCGAGGACGCCATCGCGTCCGGCTGGTTCGGGGTGGTGGCCGACCACGTCCTCGACCGCATCGGCGAGGTCGTCGCCGTCGCGACCCGCGGCTCGCTCGTGCACCGCGACGTCGACCCGTTCGGTGGCCGGTTGCTGGGACAGCACGGTGCGCTCACCCGCGACGAGGTCGAGGTCCCGCTCGTCCGGATCGGCCCGTGAGCGGCCCCGAGGTCGAGGCACGGGTCCGTCGCGAGCTCGCGGGGCTCGCGGCGCCGTACGAGCTGATGGAGATCGACCCGGCACTCGCCGACACGGCCGCCTTCTGCGCGGCCTACGACGTGGCGCTCGAGGACTCGGCCAACTGCATCATCGTGGCGTCGCGCGACGATCCGCCCACCTACGCCGCCTGCCTCGTGCTCGCCACGACGAAGCTCGACGTGAACAAGCGCGTGCGCAAGCTCCTCGGCGTGCGCAAGCTGTCGTTCGCGACCGCCGACCAGACCCGCGAGCTCACCGGGATGGAGATCGGCGGCGTCACGCCGTTCGGGCTCCCGCCGGACCTGCCGCTCCTGATCGACGAGCGTGTCCGGGAGCGGGAGCGGGTCGTCGTGGGTGGCGGCAGCCGGGCCCTGAAGGTCGTGGTGCCGCCGGCGACGCTCGCCGCCCTGCCGAACGCGACGTACGTGGAGGAGCTCGCGGTCGAGGCGTGACCCGGTACGGCCGGACGGACGTGGGGCCGCCACAGCGGTGACCGGACCGACGGGCCGCCGCGGGGCGGACGCCACGGTGGTGCCTACCGTCGTACCGGACCCCGACGAGGAGCCACCGTGCCCGACCGCCCCGACGTGCTCGCCGGCCGACGCGCGACCACGCCGACCGACATCCCCCGCGAGGGGTGGAGGCAGGTCGCGGTCCGCGTCAAGGACGAGATCAAGGACGACAACGTCGCGCTCATGGCCGGGGGCGTCGTCTTCTACGCCATGCTCGCGATCTTCCCGGCGCTGATCGCGGCGATGACCCTGTGGGGGCTCCTGGCCGATCCCGCGACCATCCAGGACCAGGTCGCGAGCTTCACCGGCGGACTCCCGGCGGGTGCGGCGAGCATCATCGAGCAACAGGTCACCGAGGCGACCTCCGGCGACGGCCGGGCCCTCGGGTGGGGCTTCGCCATCTCGCTCCTCGGTGCGCTGTGGACGGCGTCCAGCGGGATGAAGGGACTGATCAACGCGACGAACACGGCGTACGACGAGGAGGAGACGCGCAGCTTCCTCAAGCTCCGGGGGCTCGCCCTGGGGCTCACGTTCCTCGGCATCGTCTTCATGCTGTTCACGCTGAGCCTCGTCGCCATCGTGCCCGCCGTCCTCGGCACCCTGGGGCTCGGCTCCCTCGGCGAGACCCTCGTCCAGTGGGGACGGTGGCCGGTGCTCGCCGTGGCCGTCATGACGGCGCTGTCGGTGCTCTACCGCTACGCGGCGGACCGCGACGAGCCGAAGTGGCGCTGGACGACGCCGGGCTCGGTCATCGGCACGGTCGTGTGGCTGCTGGCATCGGCCGCGTTCGCCCTCTACGTGAGCCTCGCGGGCCGGGAGTCGTACGTGGAGACCTACGGGGCGCTCGCCGGCGTGATCATCCTGATGCTGTGGCTGTTCCTGACGGCCTTCTCGGTCCTGCTCGGCGCCGAGATCAACGCCGAGCTCGAGCACCAGACGCGGCGCGACACCACCTCCGGGCGACCCCGGCCCCGGGGGTCCCGCGACGCCTACGTCGCCGACCACGTCCCCGACCGCGACCGCGAGGAGTCGCGCCGGTGACCGTGCCCGCCGTCAGGTGAACGAGAACAGCGGCGGGAGCACCACGACCACGGTGGCGGCCCAGACGGCGAAGACCGGGAGGTAGGCCGTCTGCCACCGCTCGAGGCGGGGGAAGGTGGCCCGGCCGGTCAGGAACCGCACCGACAGCCACGCGGCCCCGGCCAGGTTCACGAGCAGGACGAGGTTGAGGCCCAGCGCCGCCACGCGGTTCGGGGTGACGCCGAGGTCGCCGATGCGCGCCACCATCGCGCCCAGCACCATCACGTCCAGCACGAGCGCGGCCGCCACGGCCAGCAGCTGGACGCGGTCCATCGGCCCCGCCGGCTGGGCCGGGTCCCGCGCGGACATGGCGTAGAGCACGAGCCCCAGCACGACCACCAGCAGCGCGTCGAAGACCCCGATCAGGTCGCGGTCGAACCCCCCGGCGAGCCCCGAGACGACGTAGGTCACCGCGGCCACCGTCAGCATCAGGGCGAACAACGGCGTGAACAGCATGGTCAGGACCGGCGCCATGTTCTCCACCACGTGCTGCTTGGACTCCACGAGCCACGCCGCCACGATCACGGCGCCGGCCGCGCCCGACGGCAGCACCCACTCGAGGACCCGCTCGGCGTCGATGCCCGCGGGCTCGAGGATGGCGGCGGTCAGGCCCATCAGCACGCCACCACCGAGCGCCAGGAGGGCGTAGTAGATGAGCCACTCGCCCGTGAAGCGGACGAAGTCCATCCGGCGCTCGTGCGAGCGGACCGTGGTGTCCATGTACGGGTAGGAGACCGCGAACCACAGGACGACCGGGAGGTGCAGGGCCACGAGGAGTCCGGTGACCGAGTCCCTGCGGAAGGGGTAGAGGTTGACGACGAGCGCGGCGAGGACGAACGGCACCGCGGTCCGCAGCAGGTCCCCGGTGCCCAGCTGCCGCCGTCGGGCGAAGTAGCCGGCGAGGAAGGGCAGGACGAACAGCCCCAGGTTGCGGAGCAGCCACGCGGGCGGCTCGTCGGGCACCCCCGCGAGCAGCCGGACGATCTGGACCGTGACGGCCGCGCCCAGGGCGAACAGCAGCGGCTCCACCCAGCCGCCGACCGCGCGCGCCGGCTCGTCGTCGCCGCTGAGGACGAGCTGCTTCCACAGTCGTCCGCTGTGCTCCCGCGCGAACTCCCGCGACAGGCTGTCGAGGTCACCCATCCGCTTCACGGCGACCAGGAACGCCTCGTCGGCGGTCAGCCCCGCCGCGGTCAGCTCGGCGATCTGGTCGCGGAGGTGGGTCTCGAGCTCCTCCACGTCGTGGCCGTCGACGGCCGGCGCCTGCTCGACGTAGGCGCGCCACTCGGCGATCCGCGGCTCCACCTCACCCATCGTCACGCCTCACCGAAGGCGGTCGGTAGCCAGCCCGCGTCCCGCCAGGCGTCGCCCAACGTCCGGGCGACGGTCATCCACTGGCGCTGCTGCTCCGCCAGGGCCGCGCGTCCGTCATCGGTGATCGCGTAGTAGCGCCGGCGACGCTCGCCCGAGGGTGTCCGCCACTCGGTCGTGACGTACCCGAGCCGGAGGAGGCGGTGCAGCAGGGGGTAGAGCATCCCGTCGGTCCACTCGAGCTCGCCGCCCGACAGCTCGCGCACCCGCTTGAGGATCGCGTAGCCGTAGCTCTCGCCCTCGGTCAGGATCGCCAGGACGAGCGGCGTCGCCGACGCCGCGACCAGGTCCTTGTCGATGTGCACGCTGTGCCTCCATAGCTGGTAGCCATATGCATAGAAGCACAAGGTGCATAGCGGTGCAAGGTATCGCGACGCTGGCCGGTAGGCGGGTCGGTTCCGCACACCGGTCCGTCAAACGGGTCGTCAAACGCCGGTGGTGTTCGGTGACACCTTCACCGACGAGAGGGACGGCGATGCCGATGTTCATGGACGTGCACAACGTCGAGGGCGGGGTCAGCGCGGCGGACGTCGCGGACGCGCACCGCGCCGACCTCGCGACCCAGAGCGAGTACGGGGTGAACTACCTGCGCTACTGGGTCGACGAGGATGCGGGACGGATCTTCTGCCTCGTGGAGGCGCCGAACGCCGAAGCAGCGGAGCGGGTGCACCGGGAGGCGCACGGGCTCGTCGCGGACGAGATCTTCGAGGTGGAGGAGCACGCGTGACCGCCGCGCTCGCGGCGTTGACCGCGGCCGCGGAGGAGGAGTGGCTCGAGCGCTGGACCGCTGGGCCTGTCGAGGCGGCCGGCAAGCGCCTCGTCGCGGGCGCCGCCGCTCCCGACCTGGTCCTGCCGGACCACGAAGCGACGCCGAGGGCCCTGTCGGAGTTCTGGTCCGAGCGGCCTGCCCTCGTGATGTTCTGGCGTCACTTCGGATGCAGCTGCGGCGCCGAACGGGCAGCGCGGCTCGTCGCCGAGTACCCCGCGATCCGCGACGCCGGCCTCGAGCCGGTCATCGTGGGTCAGGGCGAGCCGGAGCGTGCCCGGGCGTACCGCGTCGGCCACGCACTTCCCTGCGCCGTCCTGTGCGACCCCACGCACGAGGCCTACCGGGCCTGGGGTCTGGGGCAGTGGCCCGTGGAGCGCGTGCTCTTCGACGCGCCGGCGGAGTACTGGACGCATCCGGCCGCGCTCGGACGTGCCTTCCAGGACGACCGCCGGCGCACCGGGGTCGCACCCGTGGACGACCCCTGGCGGGCGGTCGGGGAGTTCGTGGTCGGGACGGACGGAACGGTGCTCCTCGACTACGCCTACCAGTACTGTGAGGATTTCCCGGACATCCGGGTGTTCACGACCGCCGCACGGCGGGCGTGATCCCCCGGTCGAACGCGGGGTCCCATGCCTGTCGCCATCCAGCTGCTCGGCCCGCCGAGGATCGACGGGCTCCGCGGGGGCGGGTACCGCATCCGCAGCCGGAAGACGTGGGCGCTTCTGGCCTACCTCCTGCTGAGCGAGCACCCGCCGCTCCGGTCGCAGCTCGCCTCGCTGCTCTACGCCGAGGCGGATGACCCGCTGCGGGCGCTGCGCTGGAACCTCGCCGAGCTCCGCCGCGCGCTCGGCGACGGCACGGTGCTCGAGGGCGATCCGGTGGTGCTCGACCTGCCACCGGACACCGTCATCGACGTGGCGGTCCTCACGACGGGGTCGTGGCCCGAGGCCGTCCGTCTCCCCGGTCTGGGCGGTGAGCTCCTCGAGGGGTACGCGCCGCGGCAGTCGGCAGCGTTCGCGACCTGGCTGCTGTCGGCGCAACGCCACCTCGCGGCCGCGACGGAGGCGATCCTCCACGAGGCCGCGGTCGGCTCGCTGTCGTTGGGACGCTCAGCGGACGCGATCGCCTACGCGTCGCGGGTGGTCGCGCTGAACCCGCTGGACGAGAACCACCAGGCGCTGCTGATCCGGCTCTACCGGCTCGTCGGCGATCCGGAGCGGGCACGACGCCAGTACGCCAGCTACGCGGAGCTCCTCGAGACCGAGCTGGGACTCTCCCCGGGCGCCGCGGTCGAGTCCGCCGTGCGTGAGCGCCGACGCCCCACCGAGCCGACGGTCGGACCGGGCGCCGTGGAGGCCGTGGTGGAGGCGGGCACCGCGGCCATCGCCGCTGGGGCGGCACTGGCCGGCATCGATGCGCTACGCGCCGCGGTCGCGATGGCCGACCGGGCCGGGTCACCCGACCTCCGCCTGAGCACTCGACTCGGGCTCGCGGAGGCGCTCATCCACGCGCTCGGCGGCCTCGACGAGGAGGGTCTCGCCTCACTCCACGAGGTGGACGCGATCGCGGCGGCCGCCGGCGACCGGGCGAGCGTCGCGCGAGCACGGGCCGAGCTCGGGTACGTCGACTTCCTCCGCGGACGCTACGACCGGGCGACGCACTGGCTCAACGACGCGCTGGCCTTCGCGGACGGCGACGTGATGGTGACGGCGAAGGCGAAGACCTACCTCGGATCCGTCGAGAGCGACCGCTCCGACTACCCGCGGGCGCTCGCGCTGCTCGGGGAGGCGGTCGGGCTCGCCCGGCAGGCCCGCGACCGCCGGCGGGAGGCGTTCGCCAGCTCCATGATCGGCCGTGTCCACCTCCTGCGGGGCGAGCTCGTCGACGCGGGCCGTTGGCTCGACACGGCCACGGAGCTCGCCACGGGGGACCACTGGCTGGCGTTCCTCCCCTGGCCGCAGGCGCTCCGGAGCGAGGTCCACCTCCGCGGCGGTGACCTGGACGAGGCGACGGCCGCCTCGCGACAGGCGTTCGCTCGGGCCTGCCAGCTCGGCGACCCCTGTTGGGAGGGCATCGCGGCACGCGGCGTCGCGTTGACCGCCGAGGCCCGCGGGGACGTCGACCTGGCGTTCGCCGGGCTCCTGGACGCCCGCGAGCGGTGCAACCGCCTCGCGGATCCCTACGTCTGGCTCGACGCGTACATCCTCGACGCCCTGTGCGGGCTCGGCGCACGGCACGGCGCCGCAGGGACCGCCTCGTGGGTGGAGCTCCTGCAGGAGCTGACGGCCCGGAGGGGGATGCGTGAGCTCCACGTCCGGGCGCTGCGCCACGGTGCGGCCGTCGGCGACCGCGCCGCCGGCGAGGCCGCCGCCCTCCTGGCCCAAGGCATCGACAACCCGGCCCTCGCCGTGCTCGACGCCGGCGCCCGACCCCGTCAGGCGGTGACGCGGGGGCGGTAGCCGGGACGGGACGCCTCGAAGGCGGAGATGTCGTCCTCGTGTGCGAGCGTCAGCGCGATGTCGTCGAGCCCGTTCATGAGGCAGTGACGCGTGTGCGGGTCGATGTCGAAGGTCGCCGAGATGCCGCCCCCCTCGACCGTCTGCGCGTCGAGGTCCACCGTGAACTCCGTCGACGGATCCGCCTCGACGGCCGCGAACATCGACCGCACGGTGTCCTCCGGGAGCTCGACCGCGACCAGCCCGATCTTCGCGCAGTTGGTGCGGAAGATGTCGGCGAAGCTGGGCGCGACGATGGCACGGAAGCCGGCGTCCTCGAGCGCCCACGGGGCGTGCTCGCGCGACGACCCGCACCCGAAGTTGCGACCGGCGAGGAGGATCGGCGCGCCGGCGTGCTCGGGCTTGTTCATCGGGAAGTCGGGGTCGGGCGTGCCGTCGTCGCGGAAGCGCCGCTCGTAGAAGGCGAACGGTCCGAACCCGGTGCGGTCGATCCGCTTCAGGAACTGCTTGGGGATGATCAGGTCGGTGTCGGCGTCGGCGATGTCGATGGGACAGACCGTGCCCGTGACCTCGGTGACCGGTTCCATCAGCGGACCTCCTGGACCACGGGCTCGAGCTCCCGGACATCGACGAAGCGGCCGGCGATCGCGGCGGCGGCGGCCATCTCGGGCGAGACGAGGTGGGTGCGGCCCTTGAACCCCTGACGTCCCTCGAAGTTGCGGTTGGACGTCGAGGCGGCGCGCTCCCCGGGAGCCAGCTGGTCGGGGTTCATCGCGAGGCACATCGAGCATCCGGGGGCGCGCCAGTCGAAGCCCGCCTCGATGAGGATCTCGTGCAGCCCCTCGGCCTCGGCGGCCTCCTTCACGAGCCCCGAGCCGGGCACGACCATCGCCCGGACGCCGTCCGCGACCCGGCGGCCCTTGACGACCTCGGCGACGGCGCGGAGGTCCGACAGGCGACCGTTGGTGCAGGAGCCGATGAAGACGGTGTCGACGGTGATGTCGGTGAGCGCCTCGCCACCGTCGAGTCCCATGTACTCGAGCGCGCGCTCGTACTGCTTGGCGGTGCCGTCGTCCGGGGCGTCGGCGACCCGCGGGACACGACCGGTGATCGGCACCGACTGGGCCGGCGTCGTGCCCCACGTGACGTACGGCGCGATGTCCGCGGCGTCGATCTCGAGGACCGCGTCGAACACCGCGTCCTCGTCGGTCGCGAGCTCGCGCCAGTCCGCGAGCGCCTGGTCCCACGCGTCGCCCTTCGGCGAGTGGAGCCGGTCCTTCAGGTACGCGAACGTCGTCTCGTCGGGGGCGACGAGTCCCGCACGGGCGCCACCCTCGATCGACATGTTGCAGACGGTCATCCGCTCCTCCATCGAGAGGTCGCGGATGGCCTCGCCGCGGTACTCGATGACGTGGCCGACGCCGCCGGCGGTCCCGAGCTCGTGGAGGATGTGGAGGATGAGGTCCTTCGCGGTCGTCCCGACGGGGAGCGCCCCGCGGACCTCGACCGCCATCGTCCTCGGCCGCCGCTGCGGGAGCGTCTGGGTCGCGAGGACGTGCTCGACCTCGCTGGTACCGATCCCGAACGCGAGCGCGCCGAACGCGCCGTGCGTGGCGGTGTGCGAGTCGCCGCAGACGATCACCTGGCCCGGCTGGGTCAGGCCGAGCTCCGGCCCGATGATGTGCACGATGCCCTGGTTGCGCGACCCCATCGGGAACAGCGTGATCCCGAACTCCTCGCAGTTGGCCCGCAGGGCCTCGAGCTGCGCGATCGACATCTCGTCGGTGAGCGGCAGCTCGCCGCTCGCCTGGCGCGGGTCGGTCGGGACGTTGTGGTCCGCGGTCGCGACCGTCAGGTCGGGACGACGGACCGTCCGGCCCGACAGCCGCAGACCCTCGAAGGCCTGGGGCGAGGTGACCTCGTGGACGAGGTGCAGGTCGACGTAGAGGAGGTCCGGGTCGTCCCCCTGTCCAGGCGCGAGGTCGGCTTCGCCGCTGCTCGACCCCCCGCGCACGAGGTGGAGGTCCCAGATCTTCTCGACGATGGTGCGGGGACGCGTCATCAGGTCAGCTGCTCCAGCGCTTCGAGGCGTGGGTGCGGTCGGAGACCGCCTGGTAGTCGACCTCCTCGGGCCGGTTCACCTCGACGCGCACGTCGGAGCGACCGGTGGAGGACTCGTACGCCGCCGCGACGCGCGCGACGAGCGCCTCCTCCTCCTCGGGGGTGTGATCGGGTGGGACGTTGAGCTTGATGGTGGTCATGGTCGCTTCCAGCTTCCTCGTCGTGTGCCGGTGCGTCGCCGCGCATGATGCCCGACTACGGGCGGAACTCGTCCGAGCGGTGGACGATCCTCTGCGAACGGTTGAGGGCGTCGATGTACGCCCGTGCGCTCGCCTCCACGATGTCGGTGGAGACGCCGCGGCCGGTGAACCGGGCGCCCTCCTCGACCTCGACGGTGACGGTGACCTCGCCGAGGGCGTCGATGCCCTCGGTGACCGCCGACACCTGGAACGAGACCAGGGTGACCTCGTCCCGGCCGACCGCACGACGGATCGCGTCGCAGGCTGCGTCGACCATGCCATCCCCGGTCGCCTCCGCGGAGACGACCCGGTCCTCCTCGACGAGGCGGACCTCCACCGACGCCGTGGGGGCGACGTCGCTGCCGCCGGCGACCCGCAGGGTCACCAGCTCGAAGGCGTCGTCCGCCTTCACGTGGGTCTCGGCCAGGATGATGGCCGTGATGTCCTCGCGCTTGACCTCGCCCTTCTTGTCGGCGAGCGTCTTGAAGCGCTGGAAGGCGGACTGGAACTCGTCGTCGGTGAGCTCGAAGCCGAGGTCGTCGACCGTCTGCTTGAACGCATGACGGCCCGAGTGCTTGCCGAGCACGATCTGGGAACCGTCGGCGCCGACGTCCTCGCTCTTCATGATCTCGTAGGTCAGCCGGTCCTGGAGCACGCCGTGCTGGTGGATGCCGGACTCGTGCGCGAACGCGTTCGAGCCCACCACCGCCTTGTTGCGCTGGATCGAGTAGCCGGTCAGCGACGACACCAGGCGCGAGGTCCGGGTGAGCTCCGGGGTGTTGACGCGGTGGTCGACGCCGAGGATGTCGGCGCGCGTCCGCAGCGCCATCACGACCTCCTCGAGCGAGCAGTTGCCGGCGCGCTCGCCGATGCCGTTGACGGCGACCTCCACCTGCCGGGCGCCGTTGCGGACGGCCTCGACCGAGTTGGCGACGGCCAGCCCGAGGTCGTTGTGGCAGTGGACCGAGATCACGACGCCGCGCTCGGCGATGGCCGGGACCCGCTCGTGGAGCTGCGCGATCCAGATGCCGAAGTCGTGCGGCAGGGCGTAGCCGACCGTGTCGGGGATGTTGACGGTCGTGGCGCCGGCCTCGACGACCGCGGCGACGATGTCGACGAGGAACTCGAAGTCGGTGCGGGTCGCGTCCTGGGGGCTGAACTCGACGTCGTCGGTGTACGACCGCGCCAGCTCCACCGCCTCGATCGCCTGCGCGAGGATCTCGTCCTCGGTGGCGTCCAGCATGTAGCGCCGGTGGATGTCGGACGTCGACAGGAACGTGTGGATGCGGTGCCGGGCCGCCGGCGCGAGCGACTTGGCCGCCCGCTCGATGTCGCCCGGCATCGCGCGGGCCAGCGCCGCGATGACCGGCGCCCGTCCGCGGCTGGTGTCGTTGCCCACGGTCTCGGCGACGGCCTTGACGGCGTCGAAGTCGCCGGCGGAGGCGGCCGGGAACCCGGCCTCGATCACGTCGACGTTGAGGCGCGCGAGCTGTTCGGCGATCTCGACCTTCTCGCGGGCGTCGAGCGAGATGCCCGGCGACTGCTCGCCGTCGCGGAGGGTGGTGTCGAAGATGACGACGTCATCCCCGAAGGCGCGAGCCTGGCTCACGTCGATCGGCTTGCCCATGGCGGTGGTCCTTCTACTTCTCGTTCACGCGGGTGGAGGACTTCCCCGGTGGTGACTCCGCAGCCGCTGTCGTGGTGGGGGTGGACAGCGCTGCGGCGTCAAAGGATGAGAAGGAGGAACAGACCCAGGACGGCAGCCTCGAGGACGACGACGATCTGCCCGGCGGTCGGCCGGGTCAGCGCGGAGGCGGTGGTCATCGTGTCCATTCGGCCGCCGAGTGTGACCAGGGGCCGGCAGGGGCGCAACCCACCCCGGTCGCCCGGCGCGCATCCGCTCACTCCTGAGCGCCTGACGCTCGCAGCGATCGCTCGAGGTAGCGCACGCGCGTGCCGTCCCCGTAGGGCGCCGCCTCGCCCACCGCGGTGAAGCCGTAGCGGTCGTGGAACGCGAGGCTCACGTCGTTGCGCGGCTCGGTGTTGACCTCGGCGAGCAGCACCGGTGCGTCCGTCCGGGCGACCACGGCGTCGTAGAGCACCCGCCCGATGCCGAGCCCACGCCCCCGGGGGAGGACCACGACGCGGTCGATGTAGACGAAGTCGTCGGAACGGCGCGAGAACCAGCGGTAGTTCGGGCTGGTGTAGGCGACCCCCGGGGGCAGGGCGATCACGAAGCCCGCGAGCTCGCCGTCGAGGTCGGCGGCGAGCGCGGACTCGGCCATCGCGACCAGACCGGCGAGGCGGTCGGCGTCGAGCTCGCCCACCGCCGGGACCTCGGCGTTGTTGCGCTCGAGCACCTCGGCGAGGTCGCCATCGTCGAGCGGGCGGACCGTGACCTCGGACATCTCGCGGTTCCCTCCTGCCGGTGGATGCGTGGTCGGGGACCGTAGACGGACGGCCGTTAGGGTGGCCGACACGGGTCGCCCGGGGAGGAGCACGCCGGTGGGGACGCAGGGAACGGACGCCCTCGTGGCCGAGGCGCACGCGGCCGCGGCCGCCGCTGCGGCCGCGAGCGGGGTGCGGATCGGTGATGTGCACTCCCACGCCCACATCACGGCCGTGTCGCGGCTGTTCGACGACGTCTGGGGTCGCGACCCCGACGCCGGCGGGATCATGGCCCCCGAGCTGCTGCACGCGATGGAGCACGCCGGCTGCCAGGTGACCGGCGCGTTCGACGGCGACACGCTGGTCGGGGCGACCGCGGCCATCCTCGGGATGGACGAGGAGCAGGGGCTGTTCCTGCACTCCCACATCACCGGCATCGTGGCCGGCTCGCAGCTGCGCGGCGTCGGGTGGGCGCTGAAGCAGTACCAGCGGGCGTGGTGCCTGGCGCGTGGCATCGGCACGGTGCGTTGGACGTTCGACCCGCTGGTGCGACGCAACGCCGTGTTCAACCTGGTCAAGCTCGGCGCCCGCCCGATCGCCTGGCTCGACGACGCGTACGGGCCCATGCGGGACCGTCGCAACGCGGGCCTGCCGACGGACCGCTTCCTCGTCCGCTGGGACCTCGCCGAGGCACGCGTCGCCCGTGCCGCCGCCGGCACGTTCGCCGAACCGCGCCTGGAGGGGCTGCGCCGGGCCGGCGCCGTCGAGGTGCTGCGCGACGAGGGCGGGGAGCCGGTCCGGGTGGAGGCCGACGCCCCCCGGCTGCTGGCGCAGGTGCCGGCCGACATCGAGGCGCTCCGCGCCGAGGCGCCCGAACGCGCCCGGCGGTGGGCGGATGCGGTACGCGACACCGTGGGCGCCGCGATGCGGGGCGAGCATCGGTTGATCGGCGTGACCCGCGACGGGTGGTACGTGCTCACCCGCGACGACGAGGTGGAGGAGCTGCGATGAGCCGCTACGACGAGGCCGCGCGCGCCGCGGCGGAGGCCCTGGTCCCGACCGTCATCGAGTCGGTCGAGTTCCGCAAGGTGGCGCTGCCGCTGCGCAGTCCCTTCCGGACCTCCTTCGGGACCCAGCACGTGCGCGAGGTGCTGCTCCTCAAGGTCACCATCCCGGGCGCGGAGGGCTGGGGCGAGGTCGTCACGACGGCCGCGCCGGTCTACTCCTCGGAGTACACCGACGGCGCGGCGCACGTGCTCGAGCACCACGTCCTGCCCCGCATCGGCGCGGTGGAGACGGTCACCGCCCACGGTCTCGCCGAGCTGCTGCGTCCGCTCCGCGGGCACCGGATGGCCAAGGCCGCCCTCGAGCTGGCCCTGCTGGACGCGCAGCTGCGGGTCGCCGGCGAGTCGCTCGCCACCCACCTCGGCGCCGTCCGTGACCGGGTGCCGTGCGGCGTGTCGATCGGGATCCCGGCCGGCGGGATCCCCCAGCTCGAGGAGCAGGTCCGGGCCTACCTCGAGGACGGCTACCTCCGCATCAAGCTCAAGATCGAGCCGGGGTTCGACGTCGCACCGGTGACCGCGGTCCGCGAGACGTTCGGGCGCGACCTGCCGTTGCAGGTCGACGCCAACTCGGCCTACACCCTCGACGACCTGGCCGTCTTCGACGCGCTCGACGAGCTCGGGCTGGGTCTGATCGAGCAGCCGTTCGGCGAGGAGCGCATCCTCGACCACGCCCGGCTGGCCGAGCGGCTCGACACGCCGATCTGTCTCGACGAGTCGATCCTGGACGCGGCCGGTGCGATCGACGCCATCGAGCTCGGGGCGACGAGCATCGTCAACGTCAAGGCCGGTCGGGTGGGCGGCTACCTCGAGGCGGTGCGGGTCCACGACGCCTGCGCGGCCCACGACGTGCCCGTGTGGTGCGGCGGGATGCTCGAGACCGGGATCGGCCGCGCCGCGAACGTGGCCCTCGCGGCCCTGCCCAACTTCCAGCTGCCCGGCGACACCTCGGCGTCGACCCGCTACTTCGCCGAGGACGTCACGGAGCCGTTCGTCCTCGAGGACGGCCACCTCGCCGTGCCGACCGGCCCCGGGATCGGTCGCGAGCCGGATCCGCGCTTCCTCGAGCAGATCACGGTGGACGTACGCACCCTCACCGTGTGACGCGCCCCGGTGAACCGTCCGTTGACGCACCGCGGGACGGCTGGTTCCGTGGGGTGGTGGATCGGCCCGGACCCTGCCGATCGCGGAGGCCCCGTGACCACCTCGCACCTCGACGACCTGCGGGTCGTCGACATCTCACGCGTCCGGGCCGACCGGAACCGCTTCGGCTGGACCTGCACCCGCTGCCGGGACGAGCACGCGCCGACCAGGTCCTGGTGGGCGACGTACGCCTACCCCCACGGGGACACCTTCACCGTCGTGCTCTGCGACCCCTGTTGGCGCGAGACCCGGGCACGGCTCGAGCACGAGGCCTTCGGCTACGCCGGCCCCGTCCGGTGACGTCCGGGGGCTGCGGCCTCCGGACGTCACCCGACGGGTGGGTGAGGGGCGGGACGAGCCCGCCCCCCACCGTGGTCGACCCCGGATCAGTGCTCGTGGTCGTCGCTGTGGCGGGCGGTGTCCTCGAAGATCCACAGGCCGCTGTCGCGGTCGGACCCGAGGACGTAGGTGCTCCCGTCCCGGACGAACACCTCGACGCCCCAGAAGTCGTTGCCTCCCGGATCGAGGTAGCTCCCGGTCTCCACGAGCGCGCACGTGGACGTGTCACCCGGATCGGTGCACTGGATCTCGAGCTGGCGCATGCCCCCGGCGTAGTACGACAGGTAGGCGACGCTCGGATCCGTCGGGTGGGTCGCGACCTCGTGCACGGTGAGGTCACCGAACCCGAAGGCGTACGACTCGTCGTGCGCCTCGGGGATCGCGTAGGTGTCGAGCCCGGCCCCGGTCTCGGCGTCGAAGAGGTGGACGTAGCCCCAGCCGTCGTACGACGGCGTGAAGCTCGCCTTCTCCCCCACGGCACCCACGGCCGGGGTCGCCTCCGGGTAGGTGTAGTTCGGCTCGGAGCCGAACAGCAGGTGCATCGCCCGGTGGCCGATGCACACCGCCGGCGCCGTCTTGTCGTAGACGTGGCCCTGCCCGCCACAGAAGTGCGAGTCCGCCGCCGCGCCCGCCTGTGCGCCACCGTGGTGGTTGGCGATCACGACCGCGTCGTAGCCGGCGAGCTGGCCGGACTCGATCTTCTCGGAGAAGAAGCACGCCTCGCCGGACGCGTCGGGGTCACCGACGGGCCCGCGCTCGAAGACGATGATCGCCTCCTCGCCCGCTGCCAGCGCGCCAGGCAGGGCGGATGACCGGGGCGGGATGCCGGCGCGGTCGCCCGGGCAGCCGTAGCCACCGAACACCGTCGGCCCGTTGAGCTTGCCGTCGGCCAGCGTGGTCTGCACCGGCGGGGTGAACCCGAACTCGCCGGCCGGGTACTCGCCCGCCGCAGGTCCGGTGTCGATGGTGAAGATCGAGCGGTACGGCGAGAAGTCCTCGTCGGTGGCGATGAAGAACCGGTCGTCGGCCGTGAACTCGGCCTGGTGGCCGTTGCCCTCCGGCGGGAGCGCCTTGCCCGTCGCCTCGAAGAGCTCGGGATCGATCGCCGCGTACTCGGTGTCGTAGACGTACCGGGCGTCGGTCGGGTCGGTGACGTCCATCAGCACGTAGCCGCCGTCCCAGTACGACAGCAGCATCATCCAGCGACCCTCGATCAGCTTCACGGTCATGTCGTGGAGCGAGGACTCCTGGAGGCCGAGCGTCGGCTGGGACACGCCGTCCTCGACGTAGGTGTTGAGGTTGTACTCGGCGACGAGCCGCGGCCGCTTCGGGTTGGTGATGTCGAGGATGTCGACGTCGGTCGACTCGAAGTTGTCGACCATCACGAGGTAGGCGTGCTCGCCGGCGTCCCACGCGAAGGCGCTGTGGGTGTCGTTGGTGTCCGCGAACCCCGGGTCGCCGGCGTGCGCGGCCAGCTGCTTGGGCTGGGCCGGATCGGTCACGTCCCAGAGGACGACGCCGCCCTTGCCGTTCTTGCCGCACTGCTCCGAGTTCATCACGAGCATGTCCCCCGTGAAGGACCTCGTGTCGACCTCGAGGACCTGCATGCCCTCGCCCGGCCGGGAGTCCTGGTGGTGCGGGATGAACCCGACCTCGACCGGGTGGTCGATGTCGGAGATGTCGACGACCCACGCGCCGGCGTCGGGGTCGGTCTTGCCGCCCGCTTCGGAGTTCTCGGCGCACGTGGAGCGACCCCAGTGCGCGAGGTAGGCGTGGTCCCCGTCCGGCGAGACGGCCACGTCGGCGACGGTCCCGGGCTCGTCCGCCAGCCACAGCTTGCTGACGAGGTCGAGGTCGCCGGCGGCACCGGTACCGAACAGGTGGTTGCCGTCGGAGTCGTGCTGCTGCGGATGTGCGGCTGCCGGTCCGATGAGCGCGGCAGCGAGGAGGAGTGCCGCGCTCGTGGCGAGCAGCGGCACCCGGGTCCGGTGTCCTCTCAAGGTCGTTCTCCCTCAGGCGTGCTGGCCCGACGGGCACCCCGCCGGGATGCGATCCGCACGGCGGGGGCCCGTGGACCAGCCTCGGACCCCTCCGAACGGACTAGTCCATCCTGCTCAGGCCGCACGGGGCGGGACGGGTTGTCGCGCCAGGCGCGCAGGTGGTCCATGGGCGACGTCCGGGGCCGTGCGCCTCACGCGTCGGCGAGCTCCCGCAGGAGCCGCGCGGCGATGGGCGCGGCGACGCTGCCGCCCTCCCCGCCCTCCTCCACGAGCACGGCGAAGGCGAGGTCCCCCCGGAACCCGATGAACCACGCGTGTGTCGGTGGCGGGTCACCGGAGCCGAACTCCGCGCTGCCCGTCTTGCCCGCCACCGGCTCCGGCCCCTCGACCTGCGCGGCCGTGCCGGTCCCCTCCCGCACGACCGCCTCCATCAGCCCCGCGAGGTCGGACCGCACACCCGCGGGGATGTCGGTGCCGTCGTCGGGGCCCTCGCCGGCGAGGAGGTACGGAGGACGCCAGGATCCCGACGCGACCGCGCCGGCGACGCTCGCGAGGTGCAGCGCGCTCGCCTCGACGCGGCCCTGGCCGATGGCGGCGGCGGCGCGCTCGGCGAGGTCCTGCGGCTCGGGGTAGCTCCCGCCGACGCTGTCGAGGGGGAGCTCGTAGGCGACGCCGAAGCCGAACCGCGCCGCGGTCTCCCCCACCGCGTCGGCCGGGAGGTCCGTCGCCAGGTCGGCGAACGTCGTGTTGCAGGACCGCGCGAAGGCCTGGGTCAGCGTGGTCGTGCCGAGCGCGAGGTCGTGGGCGTTGCGCAGGCGCAGGCCGCCGATCACCACCTCGCCGGGGCAGGCGACCTCGTCGCCCGGGGACGTGCCGGCGGCCAGGACCGCCGCGGCCGTGACGACCTTGAACGTCGAGCCGGGCGGGTAGCGCCCCGCCAGGGCGCGGTTGAACCCGGCGAGCGGTCGGCTCGCGACCGCCCGGATCGCGCCCGACGGCGCATCCACGACCACCACGCCGATGGATCCCGTCTGGCCGACCAGCGCCCGCTCGAGCGCCGTCTGGACCCCGTGGTCGAGCGTGGTCGTGACGGGCTCCGGCGGGTCGGCCTGGAAGCGGTCGAGCGTGGTGCGGACCTCGCCGTCCGCGTCCCGGATCACGACCTCGGCCGCCGGCGTGCCCGTCAGCCGGTCCTCGAGCGCCGCCTCGAGCCCGTAGAGCCCGACGACGTCGTCCGGTTCCACACCGAGCTCCTCCGCCCGGTCCTCGCCGGCGGGGCCGACACGGCCGAGGGTGTGCAGGGCGAAGCCGTCGTCGGAGCCGACCCGTGCCGCCTCGGTGCGGACGACCGTCCCGCGGATGGCGGTCACGTCCGGCCCGACGGTCTCCCACCGGTCGGGGCGCAGGGTCACGACCGGGTAGTACCAGTCGGGGTTGAGGTCGTCGCGGGCGAGGAGCTCCTCGAGGTCGGCCGCGGCCTCGGGCAGCAGCTCGGAGATGTCGGCCAGGAACGCCTCGCGGTCGTCGATCCGCTGCGGCTCGATCCCGACCGTGACGAGCTCGCCGGGCGCGGTCAGCGGCGTGCCGTCGTGCGCGAGGATGCCGGCGCGCGCGGGTTCCTCCTCGATCACGTCGAACGTCCAGCCGGCACGCAGGTCCGGGTGCACGGTCGACGGCTCCCACAGCACGCGCCACTCGCGCTCGATCCGTTGTGCCGTGAGGGTGCTCGACCACGTGACCGTCCCGGCGTCGCCGATCCGGACCGCCACGTCGAGGTCGGTGTCGGCCTGTGAGCCCTGGAGCGTCACCTCGCCGCGACCGACCCGGACGTCCTCCGCCGAGAGCCCCTCACGCAGCTGGTCGTGCGCCGCGACGAACCCCTCGGGCGGCGGCTCGCCGACGACGTCCAGCATGCTGGCCGCGTCGCCGCGCTCCCACGCGTCGAGGTACGCGTCGATGGCCGCCTCGGCCTCCGCCTGCGGGTCGCTGACCACGCGCGTGGACACGAACCACCACCCACCGACGATCAGCCCCACGGCCAGCAGGCCGAAGAACACCGCCACGATCGCGTCCCGCACCACGCCTCCCCGTCCCGGGCCACGGTACTGGCCGTGGGGGTCGGCTCGTGGCGCCGGCTCAGGCGGTGGCGGCGACCGCCTCGCCGGCGTGGCCCAGGAGCGCGGCGAGCGTGCGGTCGACGTCGTCCTCGTCGGTCGCCCAGTCCGACACCGAGATGCGCATGAGCCGCTCGCCGCGGAAGCTCGTCCCGCTGAAGAACGCGGTCCCGTCGGCGCGGATGCGTGCCATCACCTCGTCGGCGAGCGCGCCGTGGTCGCCGTCCGGCGCGAGCCACCGCACGAGCACCTGGTTGGACGCCACCTCGTTCACGATCTCGGCCTGTCCGCTGGCGGCCAGCTGCTCGGCGAACCGCCGCGCGAGCGCCGAGGTGCGCTCGACGAGATCGACGACGCCGTCGCGTCCCAGCGAGCGGAGCGTGGCGTAGACCCCGAGCGCCCGCGCCCGGCGCGAGAACTCCGGGTTCCAGTCCATCGCGTCGCGGACGTCGCCGCCCTGCTCCAGGTAGCTGGCCTGGACGCTCATCGCCGCCCGGTGGGCCGCGGCGTTGCGACAGACGGCGATGCCGCAGTCGTAGGCGACGTTCAACAGCTTGTGGCCGTCCGTCGACCACGAGTCGAGACGGTCGAGCCCGCGGGTGCGCTCATCGAACGACGGAGCCGCCGCGGCCAGGAGCATCACGGCGCCGTCCACGTGCACCCACGTGGGGTTGCCGCGGGCGCGGTGGGCGTCGACCACGTCCGCGACGGCCGCGAAGTCGTCGAAGGCCCCGGTGTTCACGTTGCCGGCCTCGACGGCGACGATGGTCGGTCCGGTGACGGTGCGCAGGAGCTCGTCGAGCGCGTCGGGCCGGATCCGGTCCTGGTCGTCACACGCGACCTCACGCGCGGCCCGTTCCCCCAGCCCGAGGTAGCGCAGCGCCCGCGGGACGGTGGAGTGCACGCCGCTCTTCAGCACCACGGTGACGGGTGGGGCACCGATGAGCCCGTCGGACTCGACGTCCCAGCCCTCCGCACGGAGCACCTCGTGCCGCGCGGCGGCGAGACAGGTGAACGTCGCCATCTGCCCGCCCGTGACGAACCCGACCGAGCTCTCGGCGGGCAGACCCACCAGTTCGAGGATCCAGCGGGCCGCGACCTCCTCGGCAGCCGCCACACCGGGCGTCGGGGCGTACAGGCCGGCGTTCTGGTCCCAGGTCGACACCAGCACCTCGGCGCCCCAGGCGGCGGGATGGAGTCCCCCCATGACGAAGCCGAAGAACCGGCCGCTCGCCACCGCGGTCACGTACGGACCGACGTCCGCGGCCAGGTCGGCGACGACCGTGGCCGGATCGACGCCGGAGGCCGGGAGCTCGCGGTCGACCGCCGCCATGACCTCCGCGCGGTCGCCCCGCGGGTAGACGGGCCGGTCGGGGAGCGACTCGAGGTGCTCCAACGATGCCGGCCCGACGACGTCGAGCACCGCCTTCCAGTCCGACCGCCGCATGCCTGCTCCACTCGTGTCCCGGCGTGCATCCTGGCACGCGCCGGCCGCGCGTGCCGCGCGGAGCGTCAGTTGCGGTCGGCGGCCCGGCTCGGCGGGACGCGTTTCGGCTCGTTGGCGAACTTCGGGAAGTGCGGCGGCAGCGGCAGGTCGGGCAGGCCGGCGTCGTCGTCCGCCGCGGCGAGCGCGAGCAGGCCGTCGATGCTGCCGGCGGCGTCGTCCATGTCGGCCGTGAGGTCCCCCACGTCGGCGAGCCGCGCCGGCATCGTCGCGACGGTGAGGTCCCTGGGCTCGACGTCGGCGACCTCGTCCCAGGTGATCGGCGCGGAGACCCTCGCGTCGGGGACCGCCCGCACCGCGTACGCGCAGGCCATCGTCCGGTCCCAGAGGTTCTGGTTGTAGTCCAGGAACACCCGGTCCCCGCGCTCCTCCTTCCACCACGACGAGGTGGCGAGCTCCGGGACGCGACGCTCGACCTCGCGGGCCAGCGCGACCGCGGCCCGGCGGACGTCGACGTAGCCCTCCGGCTCGATGCGGCAGATGACGTGCATGCCACGGGACCCGGAGGTCTTCGGGTAGCCCACGAGCCCGGCCTCGGTGAGCACCTCGCCCACGACGGCCGTCACCCGCCGGACGACGTCCCAGCTCACACCCGGCTGCGGGTCGAGGTCGACCCGGAGCTCGTCGGGGCGCGAGGTGTCGTGGACCGTGATCGACCACGGGTGCACCGTGATGCAGCCGATGTTGACCGACCACAGCACGTCGGCGATCGAGGCCGGGCAGAGCTCCTCGGCCGTGCGACCGGACCCGAACGTCACCTCGACCGTGCGGAGCCAGTCGGGCCGCTTCTCCGGGACGCGCTTCTGCATGAACCACGTGCCGTCGACGCCGTCGGGGTAGCGCTCGAGGTTGAGCGGTCGGTCGCGGCAGTGCGGCAGCAGGACGTCGGCGACGGCGAGGTGGTACTCGACGAGGTCGAGCTTGGTGAGCCCGACGGCGGGGAAGTACGGCTTGTCGGGGCTCGAGACGGCAACCACCCGGCCGTCCACCGGGATCTCGATGCTCGCCACGTGCGCTCCTCGGACGCGGTCCGCGGCCGGGTGGCCGGCGGGCCGGGACCGGGCCGTCGGGACGGTGCTCGGACGGCCCGGAACGCCATCCTTCCGTCCGTGCCGCGAGGTGTCCACCTCGTTACCGTCGGTGCCGGACCGAACAGTCAGGAACGTCCGGATGCAGTGCCCGATGTGTGGTCGTGAGACGGAGGCGGACGAACAGCCCCTCGCCGACGGCGTGACCGTGTTCTGCTGCGAGCGGTGCGCCACGGGGGTCCTGCGCACCTTCGCGTTCCACGAGCAGGGGGGACGCGACGAGCCCGCCGCCCGCCGACGTCCGGCCAGCTGACCGGCCGAGCCCGCCGGGACGATCGCACCGGGTCGCGGCCGCGTTCGCCGGAGCGGTCGGGTCGCTCCGGCCACCGGAAGCCCGGACGACGGCACCGCTACGCTCTCGCTCCCTCGCGTCCGCCTCGTGCCCGTCCGTCGACAGGCTCGCCCATGCCCGACGTCGCCCGCCTGAGCCGCGACGAGCAGCGCGCCCGTACCCGTGCGGACCTGCTCGCCGCCGCCGCGACCGTGTTCGCGCGCACCGGCTACCACGCCAGCTCGGTGGACATGGTCGCGGAGGCCGCCGGCTACACGAAGGGGGCCGTCTACTCGAACTTCGCGTCGAAGGAGGACCTCTTCCTCGCGCTCCTCGACGAGCACGTCGACCAGGCGGTCGAGACGCTCGAGGAGATCGTCGCCAGCACCGACCCGGCCGCGCGGGCGCAGCTGCTCGGAGCGCGGCGCGAGGAGATGCAGGTCTTCGACCGGGACTGGCACCTGCTCGAGACCGAGTTCGTCCTCTACGCGGCCAGGAACGAGCGCGTCCGTGCGCTCATGGCGGAGCGTCAGCAGCGCACCCGCGCCCGCATCGCCGACCTGCTGCGTCGCCACCTCGGGGACGTCGGCGCCGACGCGCCGATCGACCTCGAGGACCTCGCGCGCATCCTGATCGCGACCGGTGACGGCCTCACGGTCATGAGCGTGGCCGAGCCGGACACCGACGGCGGCCGCCTGATGGGGATGGTGCTGCACCTGCTCGAGCAGGCGTTGGCGCGCTGACACCTCGTACGCCGACGGAGCCGGCCCAGGTCAGTGCCCGTGGAACGGGACGCCGGCGGCGGCCATGAAGGCCTCGCCCATCGCCTCGTAGAGGGTGGGGTGGGCGTGGGTGATCGCGGCCAGCTCCTCGGGCAGCGCCCCCCACTCGGTCGCGAGCGTGGCCTCCGCGATGAGGTCGGTCGCGTGCGGGCCGACCACGTGGACGCCGACGACGGGGCCGTCCTCGCCGGTCCGGGCGATGACCTTCACGAAGCCGTCCGAGCCGGCGATGATGCCCTTGGCGTTGGCCTTGAGGGAGTACGTGGTGGCCTGGATGCCGTCCTCGCCGTACCGGTCGACGGCCTCGGGTTCCGTGAGGCCAACCGACGCGACCTCGGGGTGGCAGTAGGTGACCCGCGGGACCTGGGCGTAGTCGACCGGCTGCACCCGCTCCACGCCGGCGATGACGTCGGCGATGCGGAACCCCTCGGCGAACCCGGCGTGCGCGAGCGCCAGGGTGGGCAGCACGTCGCCGACCCCCCACACACCGTCGACCGCGGTGCGGCCGAAGGCGTCCGCCTGCACGAACCCGCGGTCGTCGAGGATGTCCAGCACCTCGGCGCCGATGTCGGAGGTGTTCGGGCCGCGTCCGATCGCGACGAGCACGACGTCGGCCTCGAGCTCGACCTCCGCGCCGGCGAGCTCGACCGTCACGATGGCCTCGCCGTCGATCCGGGTGACGTCCTTCACGAGCGCATCGGTGAGGCAGTCGATGCCGCGCTTGCGGTACGCCTTGCCGATGGCCCGCGAGGAGTCGGGGTCCTCGAGCGGGAGGAC
>JAHWJY010000124.1 GCA_019348135.1 Actinomycetota bacterium | reverse complement strand
GTCCCCTCGAAGCCCTCCTCGTCGCTGCGCCAGGTGAGGCCGAGGTCGTAGCCGGCCTCGGCCAGCGCCACCGCGGTGGCCTTGCCGATGCCGCTGCTCGCGCCGGTGACGATCGCCGTCCGTGCCATGGGTCCCTCCTCGGTCGCGCTGGACGCCAGCTGACCCCCGACGTCCGGCCGCGACGTCGGCGCGGCACCGCCGTTCGGCGGTGGGATCGCGACCCCGCCGACCCCGGCGCACGGCACCGTCGGAGACGCCGACATCACACGCACGCATCACACGCACGCGGCGAGGAGCAACCATGGCAGGGGACGCGACCATCACCCGGACCATCCACGACGTCACGCAGGCGGCGTGGTTCGGCGGTGCGCTGATGGGTGCGGTGTCGATCCCCGCCACCCGGCGGGCGGTGGACGACGAACGCCAGGGCGTCCGCGTCGCCGACGAGGCGTGGACGGCGTGGCAGCCGATCTCGACGACCGCGATCGCGACGCACCTCGTCGCGGGGCTCGGGATGTCGTGGGCGAACAAGGCACGGCTCGCGGCCGAGACCGGCGCCATGCGGACGACGGCCCTCAAGACCGGCCTGACGCTCGCGGCTGTGGCGACCGATGCGTGGTCGCGACGGCTCGGCGCCGAGCTGTCGGACGGGATGGGAGCGCTGCCGACGGGCTCCGCCACGGCCAGGCCGGAGGAGGCGACACGGCGCGACGCCACCCGCAAGCGCCTGCGCATGGCGCAGTGGACGACGGTCGCGCTGACCGGCGCCGTCATCGCGCTGGGCGCGCGGATGGGCGAGCAGCAGCGGCCACGCAGCCTCGCGCGGGGCATCGCCGACCGGCTCGGGCTCGCCGCCTGAGCGGGTCGGGACCGCCAGGGGCCACCGTCGGGGTCGAGCGGTTGCGACCACCGGACCCCGTCGGCTCGGATGGGCCTCCGACGGCACGCACCACAGGAGGCAGCCGTGACCCACCCCCGCGCCGGCGAGCCCGCGCGAGCCGACGACCTGGTCGACCTCGACGCGTTGCTCCGGGCCTACGCCGAGGACGGACCGGACCCCACGGCGCCGGCCGAGCAGGTCTCGTTCGGGACCTCGGGCCACCGCGGATCCTCGCTCACCCGGTCGTTCAACGAGCCGCACGTGCTGGCGATGACCCAGGCGGTCGCCGAGTTCCGCGACCGCAACGGCATCTCGGGCCCGCTGTTCGTCGGTCGCGACACCCACGCGCTGTCCGAGCCGGCGTTCCACACCACCGTCGCCGTGCTCGTCGCCAACGGCGTGGACGTCCGCGTCGACGCCGGCGACGGCTTCACCCCCACCCCTGCGATCTCCCACGCGATCCTCACCGAGAACCGCGGGGACGGCCCGCGCGCGGACGGGCTCGTGATCACGCCGTCGCACAACCCGCCGGAGGACGGCGGGTACAAGTACAACCCACCCACCGGGGGGCCGGCCGACACCGACGTGACCTCGTGGATCGAGGCACGCGCGAACGAGCTGCTGCGCGGCGGCCTCGCCGGTGTCCGCCGTGCCGACATCGACGGTGCCCGCGAGGCCGCCCGGCCGGTCGACTACGTCGACCGCTACGTCTCGGACCTGCCGGCCGTCGTCGACGTGGCCGGCATCCGGGACGCGGGCGTCCGGATGGGGGCCGACCCGCTCGGAGGCGCCAGCGTGGCGTACTGGGGCGCCGTGGCCGACGTCCACGACCTCGACCTCACGGTGGTCGACGACCGCGTGGACCCCGCCTTCGGCGGGATGACGCTCGACTGGGACGGACGCATCCGGATGGACTGCTCGTCGCCGTACGCGATGGCGAGGCTGATCGACGCCAGGGACCGCTTCGACGTGTCCTTCGGCAACGACGCGGATGCCGACCGGCACGGCATCGTCACCCCGGCCGGGGGGCTCCTGCCCCCCAACGCCTACCTGGCGCTCGTCATCGACCACCTGCTCACCACCCGGGACGGGTGGCCCGGGGACGCCGCGATCGGCAAGACGCTCGTCAGCTCGCAGATCATCGACCGGGTGGTCGCGGCGGCGGGCCGTCGGCTCGTCGAGGTCCCGGTGGGCTTCAAGTGGTTCGTCGACGGCCTCCGGGACGGCAGCCTCGCCTTCGGTGGCGAGGAGAGCGCCGGCGCGTCGTTCCTGCGTCGCGACGGCCGCGTCTGGACGACCGACAAGGACGGCATCGTCCTGTGCCTGCTCGCGGCGGAGATCATCGCCCGGACCGGCGAGGACCCGGCGGACCGGTACGCCGCGCTCGGCCAGCGCTTCGGCACGCCGGCCTACCGCCGCGTCGACGCGCCGGCCAGCAGCGAGCAGAAGGCCGCGCTGAAGGCCCTGACGCCGGAGCAGGTCCGCCGTGACCACCTCGCCGGGGACCCCATCGACGCCGTCCTCACCCGGGCGCCGGGCAACGACGCCGCCATCGGCGGCCTCAAGGTCGTCACGGAGCACGGGTGGTTCGCGGCGCGGCCGTCCGGCACGGAGGACATCTACAAGATCTACGCCGAGAGCTTCCGCGGCGAGGCGCACCTGGAGCGGATCCTCCAGGAGGCCCAGGGCGTGGTGCAGGACGCCCTCGCGGGCACCTGACCGATCTCCGCCGAGCGCTTGAGCGGCCACCGTCGCGGCCGACAGGCTGGGGACACGCGGAGGGACGGTCTTGACGGCGCGGAAGGACGGTCGACGGGGACGGGACGTGTCGGCGTCGTACCCGCGCGGTCTCCAGCGGTACGTGGCCGGCTGGAGCCTCGTCGCCGTGCTGTCGGCCGTCGTCGCCGCCGGCTCCGTGCTCCGCTACGGGAGCGTCCCGTGGCTCGTCGTCGGTCTGCTCCTCCTCGCGCTGGTCGTGGCGAACCTGCTCGAGGTCCGCACCCGCGTCGGTCCCACCATGGAGTCGAGCACCTTCATGGAGATCGCGGCCGTGCCGACGATGCTCCTGCTCGATCCGCACGTCGCCGTGCTCGTCACCTTCGCGGCCGCGGTCGTCAGCGAGTCGCTGCTCACCCGCGACCTGATGAAGCACGTCTTCAACGTGGGATGGCAGGTCGCCGCCATGGTGGTCGGCGCGGCCACCTACAGCCTCCTCACGGACGGGCCGTTCGCCGGCACGCCGGCGCAGGTCGCCGCCGCCCTCGTCGCGAGCGCCGCCTTCGTGCTGGTGAACCACCTGGCCTTCAGCGGTCTGCTCGCCATCCTCTCCGGCCGCCGGGTCCGGACGATCGCCCTCGAGGAGCTCCCGTCCTCGACCCGCGACAACTACGGGGCGGCCGTCATCGGCGTGCTCGTGGGCGTGCTGCTCGAGCACGTCGCCATCGCCGTCCCGCTGGTCCTCCTCCTCGGGGTGATGCTGCGGCAGCGACAGCTGGCGCGGAGCGACGGCTACGAGCGGCTCGCCGCGGAGCGCGACCGACTGGACCGGACGGTCGCCGGCTCCTCGGACGGCGTGGTCCTGCTCGAGGGGTCCGGTCGGGTGGAGGTGTGGAACCCGGCCATGGCGGCGTTGACGGGCGTTCCGCAGGAGCGCGCCGTCGGCGCCGTCCTCGTCGACCTGGGATGGGAGCGCCTCCTCGGATCACGCACGGACGCCGACGAGGAGCTGCGGCTCGAGCTCGCCGACGGTGTCCTCGCGGTGCGTTGCGCGGTGGTGGGGACCGGACCGCACAGCAGCACGGTCATCACGGTCCGGGACGTCTCGCGCGAGGCCGAGCTCACCCGCATCCGCGAGGATCTCGTCATGCGGATCTCGCACGAGCTGCGGACGCCCCTCACGAGCCTGGAGGGCTTCCTGGAGGTCCTCAGCGAGCACTGGCACGGCCTCGACGACGACGGCCGACGGGAGCTCGTGGCGGCATCGCGGCGTGGGTCGCGACGCCTGGCACGGCTGGTCGCGAACCTCATGGTGTGGGCCGGCATCGAGTCGCGGACGGGCGACACGGAGCGCGACGTCGCGACCGAGCCCGTCGCCGTGCTGCGGGACGCGCTCGACGAGGTCGGCGTCACCGACGCGCGCATCGAGATCGAGGAGGGCGTGGCCGTCGCCGCCCGCGAGGAGGACGTCCGCACCATCCTCGTGAACCTGCTCTCCAACGCCACCCTCTACGGTGCGGCGCCCATCGACGTCGCGGTCCGCCGGCGCGGGTCCGAGGTCGCGCTGGTCGTCACCGACGCTGGCCCCGGGCTGCCACTCGCCTTCCAGGCACGGTCCTTCGAACCCTTCAGCCAAGCGACGGTCGGCCTCCAGCGCACGGCCAAGGGTCTCGGGATGGGCCTCGCCATCGTCCGCTCGCTGGCCACGTCGAACGGCGGGGACGTCCGCTACGAGGACGTACCCCTCGGTGGGGCCCGCTTCACCGTCACCCTCCCGGCCGCGGTCCCTCAGCCGGAGGTCGCCGCCGGCAACCGGCTGAGCTCCTCCAGCCGGTAGCGCGGCGCCGCGGCCAGCCGGTCGGCCCCGCACGTCAGCCGCGCCGGCGCGTGGCGGTCGACCCGCACGACCACGCGCCACGCCTGGCCCGCGATCGCGAGCACCACGACGCGCCGATCGTGGCCGACGACCTCGTCGTCGACCACCGTGACGTCGTCGAGGGTGTCGTGGTCGAGCTCGCGCCGGGCGAGGGCCTCGGCGGCCTGCACCGGGAAGGGATCGGGGGCCCGGCCGCGGTAGTGGTCCAGGCTGAGCCGGCCCGCGGCGTGACGGGCGGCGAGCGCTGCGACCTCGGAGGGTCGCACACGCCCGTAGTAGACCCCGTCGGGGAGCCACACGACGTTGGCCGCGAAGCGGTCCCCCCCGATGTGCGAGCACTCCCACACGCGGTCGCCCAGCACCTCCGCGGCGGCCGCGGCGACGGGGCGGCCCTCCGAGGCGCAGCACGCGTCGTGGCGCCCGTTGGTGCAGACCAGCACCACCGGCTCCGGGTGGACGGCGGCGACGGGTCCGGCGGTGTCCCGGAACCCGCGCAGGTCGAGGTCGAGCAGCTCCTCGGGGTCGTCGAAGCGGACGTGCTCGACCCGGCGGTCACCCGGTCGGGTCGTGACCAGGAACGCGTCGCGCGACGCTCCGGTGCGGCCACCGGGACGCCGGATGAGGATCGGGCGGACCCCCGCGTCGCGTGCCTGCCGGCGCACCTCCTCCGCGACCAACGACGGGAGGCCGGACTCGACGAGGGCCTCGGCGCCCCACGGTCCGGGTTGCTCGATCAGCAGCCAGCGCTCGACGGTGGAGGCGGTGGCGAGCAGCGGCTCGCCCCGCTCCCTCGCGGCGTGTGCGCAGCCCTCGTGGTCAGGCACGGGCGGGAGCTCCGGCGGGGTCGAGCTCGAGGACACCCTCCCGGACCAGCCGGCGGACGAGGACGGCACGGCTCGAGCGGTCGAGCCGGTCCAGCTCGGCGACGGGAACGCGCCGGCCCGAGACCAGCTCCTCGATCTCCCGCGCCACGGCGGCCGGGAAGGACACGGTGCGGTCGGCGAGCCGGACCTCCACCCGGTCGCCGGCGACCACGGTGCGGACGTGGACCCCGTCGCGCCGACGCGCGACACGGTCGTCGTCGACGGCGTCGAGCTCCAGCAGCCGGCGCAGCTGCCCGTCCAGCCGCGGCTGCTGGGACGTCCGGAACCCCGCGACGACCTCGTCCGCCAGCGTCGCCGCGTCGAGTCCCTCGAGCCACGCGGCGGCGTCCCCGAGCCGCGCCCCGAGCTCGATGGCCAGGCCCTCCGGGTCGTCGGCGAACCCCGCCGGCAGCGCCTCACGGAAGGCCGGCTCGTCCGCGGCGTGGTCGACGGCGCGACGCAGCACGTCGAACCAGGTGACGGGACGGATCCCGATCGTGAGGTGCAGGGACACGTCGTCGGTCGTCTCGGCGGCGTGCGGGGTGCCACGGGGGAGGTAGAGGCAGTCGCCGGGGGCGAGCTCGGTGTCCAGCACGAGCGGGCCCGCCACGTGCCGGTCGGCGGACCACGGTTGGGAGGGCAGCGGGGCCGACACCGCCGGCTCGTGGACGACCCAGTGCTTGCGCCCCGCGAGCTGCAGGGCGAGCACGTCGTGGGTGTCGTGGTGCACGTCGAGCCCGCGGTTGCCGGGAGGTGTCAGGTAGGCGTTGGCCTGGACGGGGTGACCGAGGACGTCCTCCAGTGCCCGGCACAGCTCCGTGACCGGTGGCCAGTACCGGTGCAGGCCCTGCACCACCAGGGTGGCACCCCGGGCGACGAGCTCGAGCACGCGTCCGACGTCGGGCAGGTCGCGGACCATCACCCCGCCGATGCGTCCCGTACGCGTGTACGTGGACGTCGGCAGCGGCTCGCCGTCCCGGACCAGGCGGAACGCCGGCGCCCGCAGGGACCGGCGCGTCAGCAGCTCGTCGACGTCGTCGATCGACAGCGGCACCGGTGCGCCCGGCTCGGCCCGGTGCAGGGACGGTCGTCGTCCGAGGTCCTCGGCGAGGAAGCGGGCGAGGTCACCGACGAGGGGCCCGAGGTGCCGGGCCCCGTCGTCGGAGGCCGGTGCGGACACTCAGCTGTCCGTCCCGTCGGCGTCGCTGCCGTCGGCAGCGTCGGTCGCATCCCCGTCGGACGCGTCGCTCGAGTCGCCGTCGGATGCGTCGCTCGAGTCACCGTCGGAGCCGTCGGCGTCCGCCGCGTCCGTGTCGTCCGCGGCCTGCGCGCGCGACGGGTCGACGGTGCCGGCCGAGAAACGGGTCTCGATGTCGTCGTCGGTGAGGCTCAGGGTGTCGCTCATGTGCTCTCCA
>JAHWJY010000311.1 GCA_019348135.1 Actinomycetota bacterium | reverse complement strand
TCGTGGAGCTCACGGTGGAGCCGTCGCCGCTCCTCCTCGCGCGCGACGACGAGACGCTGTCGGGCGTTCTGCAGCGCATCGGCGAGGCGGAGGCTTTCGACCGCGGTGCCGGCCTGCCGTGCGAGGTCCTCGAACAGTCGCCGCTCGGCCGGTCCGAGGGGGTCGTCCGGACTCCGACCGCCAGCGACGAGACGCCCGATCCGGCGGTGCCGGTGGGTGAGGTCCAGCTCGATCGTGGCAGCCACCGGCTCGCCGTGCTCGACGATGCGGCGTCCGCTCCCTTCGGTGAGGTCGACCGCGACGTACGCCAGCCGCAGCGCGTCGGAGACGGTCTCGGCGACGCTCGCCAGGACCGCTTCGGGACGGTCCTCACCCTCGAGGCGCTGCGCCAGGGACGACAGCACGCTGTAGGGATCGACGTGCCCCCGGCTCAAGAGCCGATCGGCCGCCCGCTGTACCCGCCGGCGGGCGGGCTCGAACGCGGCCGCCGCGACCGCCGTCGCGATCACGGCATGCAGTGTCCGGTCGCCGGCGAACCACCGACCGAGCACCGCCGCCGTCAACCCGTAGACAGCCGCGATACCGACCGTGAGCGTGACGTACACGAGGGATCGGCTGACCAGGGTGTCGATGTCGAAGAGGCGATGCCGGACGATGGCGAACGCGACCGCCACCGGCAGGAAGGCCAGCGCGGCCAGCGCAACCGCTGAAGTCACCGCGCCGCGCCCAACGACCGCGTCGGTGACAACCGCCACGACGAGCACGACCACGGCGTACAGCAGCCACGCGAGCTGCCGGCGCTCGACCGGGGTCCCGCGCCGGTAGCGCACCACGAGGGACGCCGCCGTACCGAAGAGCGCGCCGAGGAAGAGCGGTGCGGACGCGATACCGGCGACCTCGACGACACCGGCCAGCGGCTGCAGCCCGAACGGGTTCTCCACGACGGGGTGGTTGGCGAGCGGGCCGGGCCGGAACGCGTTGCTCCAGGCCGCGAGGAGCATGCCTGTGCCCGCCGCCCACGCGACGGGACGCCACCTCCTCGATGGCAGCCGCCCGTCAGGGAAGAGCAGCAACCCGAACGTCACGATCGGCCAGGCTCCGGTCACCCAGACCCAGGACGACACCCACGCGGCCGCGACCCCAAGGCCTGGCGCGGTAGGGCCGGTCTCGAGCAGCCGGTCGGCGAACACGTACGCCGCGATCGTGACCGCTGCTCCCAACCCACTGGCCACGAAGAGCCACGGCACGGGATGCCCGGGCCGACGTGCGATGACCAGGGCCCCGACCACAGGGAATCCGAGCGCAAGGACGAGGTTGATGGTGAGGTCGTCGACGGCGACCTCCGCGAGCGCGACGGACGGTGGCGCGATCAGGAGCGCGCAGATGACGAGCGCCGCCGCGATGATCGTCATCGCGGCGGCGCTCCAACGCTGCAGGGTCGAGGTCACGGTGCGCATTGTGTCACCCGCTCCGTGCCGACGCCGCAGGACGGTTTCAGACCTCGACGCTCCAGGCGGCGTCGCCGAGAGCAACTCCCGTCGAGGCCCCGGCGGGGGCGCGCAGCTCGCGACGGACCAGGATCACGCTCGTCACGACGATCCAGACCAGCGACAGCAGGAACGTCAGGATGCCGGGTCCCGCTCCGAGGGTCGCGGCAGCAGCGACCGCAGCTCCACCGATCACCATGCCGGCGACCGAGACCGCCGTCGGGAGGCTCCGCTTGGGGAAGGCGGCCGCACCGGCACCGAGCAGGAACACCCCGAGCGCCAGCCAGCCCATCACGAAGGCGCCGTCGTTGAGCGCCACCAGTGCGAGTGCGAGTTCCGGGCCAAGGTCCGCGCCGGACGCGGTCAGCGCGACCAACGGGGCGCCGCTCGCGACCTTTACCGCGAGGAACAGCATGCCGCCGATGAGGGCGACGGTCGCCCGCCAGCTCTCCGGTCCGCCGGCAGTACGCAGGTGGCGGTACAGGAAGGCCACGAAGAAGGCGAAGGCAACGAAGCCGGCGAGCTCCAGGGCGATGCCCAGGGTGCGCGCACCTGCCTCGGCTGCCGAGAACGCCGTGATGGCCTGCTCACCGGTGGGATCCTCACCGGCGCCGGCGAACACGCTGTTGCCGGCCAGCATCAGGACGACGGCCGCGGCACCGCTCGCGGCACCGATCGGGGATCGGGTGGTACTAGTCATGGGTTCCTCTTCCATCGGGTCGATCAGGGACCCTCAGACAACCGCCGCCCCGTCCCCCCGCCACGAGGCAGATGTCCTACCGGCCCGGGAAACGTTCCCGAC
>JAHWJY010000310.1 GCA_019348135.1 Actinomycetota bacterium | reverse complement strand
GGGCGCCATCGGGTCGCCCGAACAGGGCGCCATCGGGTCGCCCGAACAGGGCGCCCTCGGACAGCCCTCGGTCGCGATCGTGACCCTGGGATGCGGGCGCAACGACGTGGACTCCGACCAGCTCGCCGGCGTGTTCGTCCGCGACGGCATGCGGGTGGTCGACGAGGCCGCGGGCGCGGACGTCGTGATCGTCAACACCTGCACCTTCATCGGGCCGGCGAAGCAGGAGTCGATCGACACCATCCTGGCGGCGTGCGACCTCAAGGACGACGGCGCCCGGGCGGTGCTGGTCGTCGGCTGCATGGCCGAGCGCTACCCGGACGAGCTCGCGGCCGAGATCCCCGAGGCGGACGCGGTGGTCGGCTTCGACGGCTACGCCCGCCTCCCGCAGCTCGTCGACGACATCCTCGCCGGCCGTCCCTACGAGCGCGTGGTCAAGCGGCCCGACGAGCCGGCGACGACCGCCGCCTCCGTCACCGCGGCGACCCCCGGCGCGACGGTCACCCCCGCGCCCTCGGCGCTGCGTCGCGACCTGCCGCTGCTGATCATGCCGACGACCGCCGACGAGGCGCCGCCGGAGGCGCCGCCGCTCCCGGACCGGCCCGAGACCCCGCAGGACGAGCTCGACCGCATGCCGGACTCGGGACCGCGGTTCCCGATCCGCCGCTTCGACGGCAGCGCGTGGGCCTACCTCAAGATCGCCTCCGGCTGCGACCGCGTCTGCACGTTCTGCGCGATCCCGGGCTTCCGTGGCCGCTTCCGGTCGCGCGACCTGGACGAGATCCTCGCCGAGGCGGCGTGGCTCGTGGGCGAGGGCGCCCGTGAACTGGTGCTCGTGTCCGAGAACACCACGTCGTGGGGCAAGGACCTCGGCGGCCGCGACCTCCAGCCGACGCTGCTGCGCGAGCTGTCCGACATCGACGACCTCGCACGCATCCGGCTCATGTACCTGCAGCCCGCCGAGCTCCAGCGTCCGCTCATCGAGGCGATGGCGGCGCTGCCGAAGGTGGCGAGCTACTTCGACCTCTCCCTCCAGCACGTGTCCGACTCCGTGCTGCGGCGGATGGCGCGGTCGGGATCGCCCGAGCGGTTCACGACCATGATCGACGCCATCCGCGACCTCGACCCGCACGCGGTCTTCCGCTCGAACTTCATCCTGGGCTTCCCCGGCGAGACCGAGGACGACGTCCGCCAGCTCGAGGACTTCCTCGCGGCCAACCGGCTCGACTGGGTCGGGCTGTTCACCTTCAGCGAGGAGGACGGCACCCCGTCGGCGACCATGCCGGACCAGGTCCCGGCCGACCTCGCGGACGAGCGTCGCGGCCGCGTGAGCGAGCTGCAGGAGCGGCTGGCCGACGAGGCGTCGCAGGCCTTCGTCGGTCGCGAGCTGGACGTGCTGGTGGAGGAGCTCGTCACGGAGGACGGTCGTGTGACGTCCACGGTGGGTCGGTCCTACCGCGAGGCGCCCGAGACCGACGGGGAGATCGAGCTCGTCGCCGGCGACCGTTCGCCCGCCGACCTGCCCGTGGGGCGTACGGTCACCGCCCGGGTCGTCGACCGGGTCGGCGTGGATCTCGTCGCCGAGGTGACCGGGAGCTGACGAGAACGCCGGACGGTGGAGCGTGCGTGGCGGACCGAGAGGTGGGCAGCGGGACGGCCGATGACGACATCGGCGACCTCGACGCGCCCCTCCTCCCCGGTCTGGGCGAGCACGAGACGATCGAGCTCGGCGAGCTCCGCGCCGAGGCACGGGCCGACCCGCACTGGCTGAACGTCCCGAACGCCGTCACGTTCCTCCGGGCGCTGCTGGTCCCGGTCATCCTGTGGCTGCTCACCATCGACAGCCGGTCGGCGCAGTGGTGGGCCTTCGGCATCTTCGTCTTCGCGGCGGCGACCGACTCCATCGACGGGTGGGTCGCCCGACGCTGGTACGGGGTGACGCGCTGGGGACAGCTCGCCGACCCGATCGCGGACAAGCTCCTGATCATCGGCGCGCTGGCGTCGCTGGCGGCCGTCGGCATGCTGCCGTGGTGGGCGGTGCTCGTGATCGCCGGTCGCGAGGCGGCCGTGACGTTGCTGCGCATCCGCCTCGTCCGCGGGCGCGACCTCGTGATGGCCGCGAGCGGGTGGGGCAAGGCCAAGACGGTCAGCCAGGTCGTGGCCGTGGGCGCCTTCCTGTGGCCGGGGGTCCCGCACGGGCTGCGCGTGCCGCTGCTCTACCTTGCGATCGCCCTGACGCTGTGGTCGGGCATCGAGTACGCGTTCCGTGCCGGTCGGCTCGCCCGGGCCGCCGA
>JAHWJY010000123.1 GCA_019348135.1 Actinomycetota bacterium | reverse complement strand
ACCTCACCGGACACCTCACCGGACACCTCGTCCGGCTCCGTGGACACCTCGATCGAGGGGTCCTCCTCGTGACGCCGCTGCTCGTCGGGATGGCCCTGGCCCCGCTGGCGGCGCTGCGCTCGACCTGGTCGCCCTGAGGGGAGTCGATGCTCACGAGCCTGAACCCGGTCGGGGAGGCGGCGCGAGGCCAGCGGTGGCCCATCACGGTCACCGCCTACCTCGTCGCGTCGACCCTCGGCGGCGTGGTCGTCGGTGGCCTGCTCGCGGCCCTCGGGGCGCCGGTCGCCGCCGCCGTGGGGCCCACGACGACCCTCGTGGCGCTGGCGGTCGTCGCGCTCCTCGGCCTCGCCGTGGACGCCGCGCCGGTCCGGCTGCCGTCGTGGCGTCGACAGGTCGACGAGCGCTGGCTCGACCGCTACCGCGGCTGGGTGTACGGCGGGGGGTTCGGCCTCCAGCTGGGTGCGGCCGTCGCCACGATCGTCCCCGCCTCGATCACCTACGTCGTCCTGGCGAGCGCGGCGCTGTCCGGATCCGTGCCCCGCGGCGCGGCCGTGGGTGGGCTGTTCGGGCTGGCCCGCGCGGTGCCGCTCCTCGGCGCCCGCCGGGCCACGACCCCCGCCGCGCTGCGTGCGCTCCACCGCCGGGTGGTCGGCCGCGGGGCGGCCGTGCACCGGGCGGCCACCACCGCGCAGCTCGCCGTCGCCGCCGTCGTCCTCGTCGAGGTGCTCGCATGAGGTTGTCCGCTCACGGCCTGACCGCGGCGCTGCCCACCGGGTGGGAGGGCGCCTTCACCACCGCCCGCGACGCGTCCGCCGGACGGACCCCGTCCGGGGTGACCACCGCGTCGCTGCCGTCGCTGCCGACGCTGCACCTGGCCAACTTCGCGCTGCCCGCCGACCGCGGCGACTTCGGCAGCGGCGCGGTGGACGTGATGGGCGCGTCCGACGCGTTCGTGTCCCTGCTGGAGTACGGCCCCGAGTGCGTGGGCACGCCGCTCTTCGAGGCCCGGGGGCTGCCCCGTCACCTCGCGGCCTCCGACTTCTCGCCCCGGGCGCTGCAGCGCACCCTGGCCGGACAGGCCGGGCTGCAGGTGTTCTTCACCGAGGCCGGCCGGGCCTTCTGCCTCTACGCGGTGCTGGGACACCGCGCCAACGCCGCGACGCTCGCCCGGGAGGTCAGCCGCACCCTGGCGAACGTGACGATCGGACCGCGCGCGTGACCAGCACCACCGTCCCCGCCCAGCGCTCGCTGCCCGAGCGCATCGTCGACCGTGCCGCCACCTGGCTCGCCGGCGAGGGGCTGTCGCGCCGCCGCTTCCTCGGACGCGCCGCGGTCGTCGGCTCCGCGCTCGCCGTCGAGCCGTGGGGCTACGTGCTGCGTCCCGGCACCGCGTACGCGTCGGTGTGCGGCGAGTCGGCCTCCTGCAACGGTGGCTGGACCGCGTTCTGCTGCACGATCAACGACGGCGCGAACACCTGCCCCCCGGGCTCGTTCGTCGCGGGCTGGTGGAAGATCGACGACTCGCCGTTCTGCAACGGCGATGCGCGCTACATCATCGACTGCAACCGGACGCCCGGCGCCTCGTGCCGCTGCACCTGCGCCGACGGCGAGTGCGACAAGCGTCGTGTCTGCTGCAACGTGTTCCGCTACGGCCAGTGCAACCAGCACATCCGCGGCGTCACGGAGGTCGTCTGCCGGGTCGTGCTCTGCACGCCCCCGTGGGAGTGGGACGAGAACTGCACGACGACCGTGCGCACCGACAACCGCACCCGGACGCACAACGCGACGTGCCTGCCCGGCGCGGATCCGTCGGCGATCGCGGTGCGCTACCAGGACCTCGGGCTCACGGGGTCGGTCCTCGGACGCCAGACCACCGAGGAGCGGACCGTCGACGGGGGGCGGCTCGCGACCTACCAGCACGGGCTGATGCTCTCCACGGCGACGCTGGGGGCGCACTACGTCCTCGCGGGGACCGCGGAGCACTACGAGGAGCTGGGTCGGGAGGAGTCGGTGCTGGGGTTCCCGACCGCCGACCAGCACGCGCTGCCCCCGGGGATCCCGGGATCGGTCGCGGAGTTCCAGCGCGGCGCCATCTGGGCCAGCTCGACGACGGGCGTCCACGAGACGCACGGCGGGATCCACGGGCGCTACCTCGAGGAGGGCGGCGCCGCCGGGTGGATGGGCCTCCCGGTCACGGGCGTGCAGACCGTGCTCGACGGACGCCAGCGCAGCGACTTCGCCAGCGAGTGGTCGATCGCGTACCGACCCTCCGACGGGTCCAGCCGGCTCCTGCCGGCCGACGAGCCGCTCCCGCTCGACGGGTCGTGGCCGCCACGTCCGGCGTTCGACCGCATCGACGGGCCCGAGCGCATCGCGACGGCGATCGCGATCTCCCGGACCGTCCACCCGCGCGGCGCCGGGATCGCCTTCCTCGCGCGCTCCGACGGCTTCGCCGACGCGCTCACCGGGGGGGTGGCCGCCGCGCTGCGCTCGGGGCCGGTCCTGCTCACCCCGCCGGACCGGCTCGTGCGCGCGACCGCGGACGAGCTGCGCCGGCTCGGGGTGCGCCGGATCGTGCTGCTCGGTGGTCCGGTGGCGCTGTCGGCCGCCGTGGCCGAGGCCGCCGGACAGGTGGCACCCGTCGAGCGCTGGGCGGGCGAGCACCGGGCGGGGACCGCGGTCGAGATCAGCCGGCGGGGGGTCGCGCCCGACGGCTCCGAGACGGTGTTCGTCACGGGTGGGGGAGCGTTCGCGTTCGCGCTGGCCGCCGCTCCGGTCGCGGCGGCACGACGCGCCCCGGTGCTCCTCGTCGGCGGCACCGTGCCGCCGGAGACGCGTGAGGAGATCGCCCGGCTGACGCCGGACGAGATCGTCGTGGTCGGGGGGCCGGGGGTCGTCTCGGACGCCGTGTACGGCCAGCTCCGCGGGTACGCGCCCCGTATCCGGCGGGTCGGCAGCGACGACCGCTACGTGACGAGCGCGGCGCTCGCCGACGAGATCGCGGTCCGGGGAGGCGCCGTGGTGGTCGCGACCGGCCAGGACTTCCCCGACGGGCTCGCCGCCGGCCCCCTCGCCGTCTCGCACGAGGCGCCGATCGTGCTGGTCCGGCGCGACGACATCACCCCGGCGGTCCACGACCTGCTGCGCCAGCAGGGCTTCGGGCGGGTGACGCTCGTCGGCGGGGAGGCGGCCGTCGACGGATCCGTCGAGCGCCGGCTCCGCTCGTACCCCGTCGAGGACGCTGTGGTGCGTTCGCCGGGCACGTGACCCGGCGTCGGACGTGGGTCAGGCGGGGCGGTCGAACTCCGCCTCGACGACCTCGGCCCGTCCGCCCGGGACCGAGGTGAACCACACCAGCCAGTAGCGGCCGCGCGCGCCCCCGACGTCGATCGTCGGTTCGGCCGGGGCCTCGGCGACGGCCCCGAGGGGCTCGCCGAGGTCGGTGCCCTCGAACGGCGCGTCCGAGGCGTAGACCTCGAGGTCGACGCCGGGGGTCGCGAGGAGCAGCTCCACCTGCGACACCTCCACGGTCTCGCCGAGGTCGAACGCGATGCCCACGCCGGGCTTGAGCCCGCCGAACGCGGCGCTGGAGTACCGCTGGGTGGGCCACGCGGTCGCGGGATCGCCGTCGAACGCCAGGCCGACGTCCTCGGGATGCTCGCCGTCGCCGCCGTGGGGATCGACGTCCGTCGCCGCGACGATCCGGTGCGGACCCTCGGCATCGCCGGCCGCGGGTCCCGGGCCGCCGTCGTCGGTCCCCGGCGCGCCTCCCGGGCCGTCGGACAGCGCCAGTGCCAGCACGACGGCGAGGCCGACGACCGCGAGCGCCGCCCACACCCCGCGGCGCCACGGCGAGGGGGAGGCGTCCGGACGCCCGCCACCGTCGGCGTCAGGGGCCGGCCGCTCGGCGTGGTCCCCGGTGATGTCGGCGCTCTGCTCGACCGGGATGGCCACGGTCTCGGCGGCGGCCGGGGTGGGGATGAGCATGGTCTCCTGCGGACCGTCGGCGTCGGGCGGGTCGAGGGCCACGGTGCGGTCGAGGTCGCGCTCCTCCTCGACGGGGAGGACCCGCGTCGTGGGGTCGGTGCGCGGGGTCCGGCTGGCGAACTCGGCGACGAGCTGGAGTGGCCGGTCGGGGACGTGGGGGACGAGCGCCGCGGCGAGCTCCCCGCCGTCCGCGAAGCGGGCGTCCGGATCGCGCCTCGTCGCCCGGGCGATGATGGCCGCGATCCCCTCGGGCAGGGTCGGGTGGCGTTCGTCCGGCGCGGGTGCGTCCGCGACGAGCCGCTGGGCCGCGACCTCGGCAGCCGTCGTCCCGGCGAAGGCCGGCCGGCCCGTGGCGAGCTCGTGCAGCAGCAGGCCCAGCGCGTAGACGTCCGCGCGGCCGTCCACCTCGGCGTCGGGCTCGAGCTGCTCCGGCGCGAGGTAGGCGGCCGTGCCGACCACCGTCCCCACGGCCGTCAGCTGCTGGGTCGCGTCACCGAGCGCCTTCGCGATGCCGAAGTCGACGACCTTCGCCGCGCCGTCGTGCGTCAGGAGGACGTTGCCGGGCTTGACGTCCCGGTGGGCGAGCCCCCGCTCGTGGGCGGCGCCCAGCGCGCCGGCGACCTGATGGCCGATGGCGGCCACCACGCCCGCGTCGATCGGCGTGCCGTCCATCAGGTCGTCGAGCGTCGGTCCCTCGACGAGCTCCATCACGAGGAAGGGTCGCCCGTCGTCCTCGCCGATGTCGTACACGACCGCGGCGTGCGGGTGGTGGATCGAGGCGGCCGACATCGCCTCCCGGCGGAACCGGGCCCGCACCGCCTCGTCCAGCTCGAGGTCCTGGTGGAGGAGCTTCACGGCGACGTCGCGGTCGAGCACGTCGTCGTGTGCCCGCCACACCGCGCCGTTGCCGCCGGCCCCGACCGGCGACACCAGTCGGTACCGGCCGGACAGGACCGCGTCGGGACGCAGCGGGGGCACGGAGGACCTCGACAGGCCGGGGGAGGGGAGGAACGGTGAGCGGTTCGCTCGGCCGCACACCGTAGGCGCTGGGACCGGGAACGGGGACGGGGCGGTCGGCCCGCCGTACGGCCAGGGTTACCCTGCGCTGCCCCCACCGGGGCGGGCACGTGCCAGGAGCAGCATGACCGGATCGGGACGCCCCCGGCTGCGGCCGACACGCCGCGGACGCCTGGTGCTCTCCGGCGCCCTCCTGGTGCTCGCCGGGCTCGCGCTCGTCGTGCGGCAGGGCGGTCCCGGCGACGTCGAGGGCTCCGGCCTCACGGCCGGCGCGGCGCTGGTCGTGCCGTCGCCGTCGCCCTCGCCGGCTCCGTCACCCGCAGCTCCGTCCTGGCGGCCCGCCGTCCCGGCTCCGCTCGGCGCCGGCGTGGGCGGCCGCCTGGCCCACGTCGTCGAGCTCGCCGACCGCTCGCCCGTGGTCGTGGTCGCCGACCTCACGGACCGCTCCGACCGCGACCTGGCCACCTGGCTGTCGCGGCGCCTCCAGGCGGCGGTGATCGCCGCCGGCGACGCGTCCGACCGGGTCGGTGCGGAGGTGGTGGTCGCCGTCGGGGACGTCGCCGTGCCGACGACCCTGTCGCGGCTGCCGGTCCTCACCGTGCCCGGTTCGGGCGCGGGTGGCGGGGCGCCGGCGGAGGAACGGGCGGGGCCGCTGCAGGTCCGCCGCGCCGAACGCGTCGCCGGCGCCGACGAGCCGCCGACGGACGTCGACCTGACCGCGGTCGAGGACCTCCTCGCCGGGGCCCGCCCGGCCGCACCCACGGGGGCGGTACTGCTCGCGCGGCCAGGGGGCGTCGCGACGGCGCAGGTGGCGACCGCGTTGGCGCTGGGTCACCGGCTCGTCGTGACGGCCAGCGACGATCCGCGGGCGGACGACGGCCTGCGGGACGCCCTCGCCGGCGCGGACGTCGAGGTGGCCACGGTCGGCGACGGCTGGGGTGAGGTCGACCGGTCGGCCTGGCGGTGGCAGCTGGCGGTCGCCGCCCGCGGCGAGGTCCTCCCGGGCGGGGGGCAGCTCGTGTTCCCGGGCCGCATGATCGTCGCGCTCTACGGCCATCCCGACGGGCCGGCGCTCGGCGTCCTCGGCGAGCAGCCGCTGGCGGAGACGCTCACCCGGGCGGCGACGCAGGCGGCCGCCTACGACGGGCTCGTCGACGTGCCCGTCGTCCCGGCCCTCGAGATCATCGCGACGGTGGCCTCCGCCGCCGCCGGGCCGGACGGGGACTACTCCCGGCGCACCTCCATCGAGCAGCTGCGTCCGTACGTCGACGCCGCCCGCGAGGCGGGCGTGTTCGTGGTGCTCGACCTCCAGCCGGGCCGCACCGACTTCCTCACCCAGGCGAAGCACTACGAGGAGCTCCTGGCGGAGCCGCACGTCGGGCTCGCGCTCGACCCCGAGTGGCGGCTGGGACCGAACGACCGCCACCTCGTCCGCATCGGCAGCGTCGGCGCCGCGGAGGTGAACGCGGTCGTGTCGTGGCTGGCCGACCTCACCCGACGCGAGGCGCTCCCCCAGAAGCTGCTGGTCCTGCACCAGTTCAAGCACTCGATGATCACGGACCGGGAGTCGATCGACACCTCCCGCGAGGAGCTCGCGATGGTGCTGCACGTGGACGGGCAGGGCGGCCAGCCCGCGAAGCTCGCGACGTACGCCAGCATGCTGCGCGACCTGTCGCCGGACGTGTGGGTCGGGTGGAAGAACTTCCACGACGAGGACCGGCCGATGCGGTCCGAGGCCGAGACCGTGACCCTCGACCCGCGCCCGGTGCTCGTGACCTACCAGTGA